>NC_018485.1:32500-344245 GCF_000304315.1 Methylocystis sp. SC2
ATCCTGTCTGAACATGGGGAGACCACTCTCCAAGCCTAAGTACTCCTCAGCGACCGATAGCGAACTAGTACCGTGAGGGAAAGGTGAAAAGCACCCCGACGAGGGGAGTGAAACAGTTCCTGAAACCGGATACCTACAAACAGTCGGAGCCCGCAAGGGTGACGGCGTACCTTTTGTATAATGGGTCAGCGACTTAAAGTAACGAGCAAGCTTAAGCCGATAGGCGTAGGCGCAGCGAAAGCGAGTCTGAATAGGGCGTTCAGTTCGTTGCTTTAGACCCGAATCCGAGTGATCTAGCCATGAGCAGGTTGAAGGTGCGGTAACACGCACTGGAGGACCGAACCGGTGTCTGTTGAAATAGACTCGGATGACTTGTGGTTAGGGGTGAAAGGCCAACCAAACTCGGGAATAGCTGGTTCTCCGCGAAAGCTATTTAGGTAGCGCCTCGCATGTATTCTCCAGGGGGTAGAGCACTGGATGGGCTAGGGGGTCCCACAGACTTACCAAACCCAACCAAACTCCGAATACCTGGAAGAACTGTGCGGGAGACACACGGTGGGTGCTAACGTCCATCGTGGAGAGGGAAACAACCCAGACCAACAGCTAAGGCCCCTAATTCGTGGCTAAGTGGGAAAGGATGTAAGAATCCCAAAACAACCAGGAGGTTGGCTTAGAAGCAGCCATCCTTTAAAGAAAGCGTAACAGCTCACTGGTCTAAATAAGGGTTCTCGCGCCGAAGATGTAACGGGGCTCAAGCCACGAGCCGAAGCTTTGGGTTTGCCCGCAAGGGCAAGCGGTAGCGGAGCGTTCCGTAATCCGTCGAAGGGATAGCCGTGAGGCGTCCTGGAGGTATCGGAAGTGCGAATGCTGACATGAGTAACGAGAAACACTGTGAAAGACAGTGTCGCCGAAAGTCCAAGGGTTCCTGCGTAAAGTTAATCTTCGCAGGGTTAGCCGGCCCCTAAGGCGAGGCCGAAAGGCGTAGTCGATGGGAACCACGTTAATATTCGTGGGCCAGCAGGTGGTGACGCGTTGCGGAAGCTGTTCGAGATTACTGGATTTCTCGGGCGGCCTAGCGGCGCCAGGAAATAGCCCCTGCATGAGACCGTACCCGAAACCGACACAGGTGGACAGGTAGAGTATACCAAGGCGCTTGAGAGAATGACGTTGAAGGAACTCGGCAATCTACCTCCGTAACTTCGGGATAAGGAGGCCTTCCGTTCGCGCAAGCGGGCGGGAGGGGCACAGACCAGGGGGTGGCAACTGTTTAACAAAAACACAGGGCTCTGCGAAATCGCAAGATGACGTATAGGGTCTGACGCCTGCCCGGTGCCGGAAGGTTAAGAGGAGGAGTGCAAGCTCTGAATTGAAGCCCCGGTAAACGGCGGCCGTAAATATAACGGTCCTAAGGTAGCGAAATTCCTTGTCGGGTAAGTTCCGACCTGCACGAATGGCGTAATGACTTCCCCGCTGTCTCCAACGTCAGCTCAGTGAAATTGAATTCCCCGTGAAGATGCGGGGTTCCTGCGGTCAGACGGAAAGACCCCGTGCACCTTTACTGTAACTTTGCATTGGCATTCGTGTCGGCATGTGTAGGATAGGTGGTAGGCTTTGAAGCATGGGCGCCAGCTCGTGTGGAGCCACCCTTGAAATACCACCCTTATCGTCATGGATGTCTAACCGCGCGCCGTCATCCGGCGCCGGGACAATGCATGGTAGGCAGTTTGACTGGGGCGGTCGCCTCCCAAAGAGTAACGGAGGCGCGCGATGGTGGGCTCAGACCGGTCGGAAATCGGTCGTCGAGTGCAATGGCATAAGCCTGCCTGACTGCGAGACAGACAAGTCGAGCAGAGACGAAAGTCGGTCATAGTGATCCGGTGGTCCCTCGTGGAAGGGCCATCGCTCAACGGATAAAAGGTACGCCGGGGATAACAGGCTGATAACCCCCAAGAGTCCATATCGACGGGGTTGTTTGGCACCTCGATGTCGGCTCATCACATCCTGGGGCTGGAGAAGGTCCCAAGGGTTCGGCTGTTCGCCGATTAAAGTGGTACGTGAGCTGGGTTCAGAACGTCGTGAGACAGTTCGGTCCCTATCTGCCGTGGGTGTAGGAGAATTGAGAGGATTTGTCCCTAGTACGAGAGGACCGGGATGAACATACCTCTGGTGGACCTGTTGTGGCGCCAGCCGCAGTGCAGGGTAGCTATGTATGGACGGGATAACCGCTGAATGCATCTAAGCGGGAAACCCACCTCAAAACGAGTTCTCCCTTGAGAGCCGTGGAAGACGACCACGTTGATAGGCCGGGTGTGGAAGTGCGGCAACGCATGGAGCTTACCGGTACTAATAGCTCGATTGGCTTGATCGCTCTCATTTATCGACGCCCATACTCGTATGGCGCGTATAGAGAGACCTCATTTGCTTCGAAGATGTGTTTCGCCGGCCTGGTGGCCTTCGGCGGAGCGATCAGACCCGATCCCATCCCGAACTCGGCCGTCAAACGCTTCTGCGCCAATGGTACTATGTCTCAAGACCTGGGAGAGTAGGTCGTCGCCAGGCCTGCGAAGCACATCAATCCTCTTAACGATATTTTTTCCAGCAGTGCTGCTTTCGCCGCGCTGCGTTTTCGGTTTCGCGCTGCTTTAGCGCGTTTCTTTTAGGCGCATTTCTCATGGCGCGGGGTGGAGCAGCCCGGTAGCTCGTCAGGCTCATAACCTGAAGGTCGTCAGTTCAAATCTGGCCCCCGCAACCAAACAAATTCGAAAACCCCGGCCCTTGCGGCCGGGGTTTTTCTTTTTGCGCCGATAAGCTTTTCCGCATCGGCGTTCCGGATCCGTCGCCGCAGAACGCCCGCGAATCGGGGAACGTATGCCCGTCCCAGCAGTTAGGCGCAGGGGCCCCCGCCGGGTGAGATTCTCGATGTTCTTTCACAGCCTCTACGATCTCGAACGAATCGCCGTAGTTGGCGTCCTCGCATATGTCACTTTGATCGTGATGCTCAGATTCACGGGCAAGCGCACGCTTTCAAAGATGAACGCTTTCGATCTGATCGTCACGGTGGCGCTCGGTTCAACCCTGTCCGCGGCCATCCTGAACAATCAGGTGTCGCTCGTCGAATGCGCGCTCGCCTTGGCGCTGCTGTGCGCGCTCCAATATGTCGTGACCTTCACATCGGTGCGCTCGCAGACATTCGCCAATCTGGTGAAATCGGAGCCGGCGCTGCTTTATTTCGAAGGGCGCTTTCTTCCCGAGGCCTTGCGGCGCGAGCGCGTCACCGAAAAGGAAGCGCTGGCGGCGATGCGCAGCCAGGGCGTCGCCGATCTCGATCGCGTGAAAGCGGTGGTGCTCGAAACCGACGGCAGTCTCAGCGTCGTGCAGGACAAGGGCGGGGGGCTCGATACGCTGCGGGATGTGAGCGGAATCGCCGAGAGCAAACAGCCTTAGCGTTTCCGTTGCGGCCTGCGCGCCCGAAGCGATACAGCCAAGGCTTCGATCGCGGGCGCAGGCTTCCATATTGGTGACGAGGATGGCGGCGCGCGTATCTATCGCGCGTTTTCCGCTGTGCGTCCGCGAGACGCTCGCAACCAAAGAGGGGCGCCATGGCCGAGTGGCTCGACAATCTCATTCCCATCAAGGCCCCGGAACTGACGCATGAGCAGCTCGCCGGCTGGCGGCCGACGCGCGCAGCGGCCGAGGGGCTTGGCTGCCGCCTTCTCGCCGATCAGCGCATCGAGGCGGCGGGCGGCGTCACCCTGTCGGCCGATGTTTATACGCCGCGCGCGCCCGGCCGCTATCCGGCGATCGTCCAGTTCGCCGCCTACACGCGCGAGCTGCACACCGCCGGCGCGCCTGTCGGCAGCAATGAGATCGGTTCGCCGCCCGTCTTCACCGACCGCGGCTATGTCCAGGTGGTGGTGGAGCGGCGGGGCATGGGCCGTTCGGGCGGGACGCAAACTGTCTTTCTGGCTCCCGAGGACGTCGACGACCATGAGCGGGCCATCGCCTGGGCCGCCGCCCAGCCCTGGTGCGACGGGCGTGTGGCGCTGTTCGGCACATCCTATTACGGCATGACGCAGCCCCTTGTCGCCGTCCGCCGTCCGCCGGCGCTGAAGGCGTTTTTCTGCAACGAGATCTGCACGGATTATTTCCGCCACCTCGTGCAGTTCAGCGGCGTCTTCAACCTCTATTTTTGCAACCTCTGGATGGGCGCCAATTTCACGCCGGCGATGTATCGCCTGCGCGTGCCGCCGGTCGTCCGGGCGCTCCTCAGCCATGTCTTCAATTCGCCGCTCCAGCGGTTGTGGCGACCCTTATTGATGAAGCGGATCGACGCCATCTACCGCGCCTTCATGTCCAAAACGCCGGTCAAGCCGGTGCGCGAGTGGTACGCGAACTGGATGCTGGACGGAAAATCGCGAGAGACTTGCGCGCTTCAGTCAGGCCCTTCGGGAGATCTCGGCAAGATCGAAATCCCTTTCGTCGTGGTGCAGAATCTCGGCTATTTCAACCTGCACCAGTTCGGGAGCTATGATCTGTTTGAGAACGCCGCGACGCCGGCGGACCGCAAATGGATGATCCTCGCGCCGCCGCGCTACGAACTGCCGGTCTATGCCTGGCAATTGGAGGCGCTCGCCTTCTTCGATCATATTTTCCACGGCGTGGACAATGGCTACGCCAGCCAACCGGCCGTCCGCTACTGGCTCGAAGGCGAGGAGCGATACGTCGGCGCCGCCGACTTTCCGGCGCCGGGAACGACGCAGCGGCGCTTCTATCTCGCCTCGGGCGGCGCGGACGACGCGCGCCACAAGCTGGCGGAGACGCCGGGAGAGGGCGAAAACCGCTGGGCCGCCGTTCCCCTGGGCTTGCCGGTGCTCGGCGGCTTCGATGAGGTGGCGAACCAGACGCTCACATTCGAAATGACCGCGGCGCGGCCGATGACGCTCGCCGGCCCCGTATCTCTCAATCTCGTCTTCAGCTCCAATGAGATCGATTCCCATGTCGTCGCGCGGCTCGGCCGCGTCGCCAAGGACGGCCCCTATAGCCTTCTCTCGCTCGGAGCCATGAGTCCGGCGCGGCGGCGGCGCGACCCGGCGCGCGACACGGCCTGTGAGATCGTGCACGACACCTCCTTTCGGGAGCCTTTAGAGCCCGGTAGGCCGGTGACGCTCTCCTTCAGCCTTACGCCTGCGCCGACCCGGCTGCAGCCCGGCGACCGCTTGCGACTCGACGTGGCGAGCCGCCTCGATCTGCTGCGGAGCGACGTCAGCCATGGCTATGTGCATTTCGACATGCCGGGGCCGCCCTATTTCGCGCGCAACACGCTGCATTACGGGCCGGATGCTTATCTTGCCGTGTCCGAGGCGCCGGCGGCGTGAGAGCCGTGTTCACAACCGCAAATCATGACTTCGGCTTCCTCGACAACAGCCATAGCGCCGAGATGAAAAATCCCTTCGTAAGCGGGAGCAGGAGCAACACGAGCGCGATCGTCAGCGGCACAACGATCAGCATCTCGACGGCGCAGGCGTAGCGTCCGCTGCTCTCCAAGATAAAGAGAAGCGGCACGACGAGAATCGTCACGACGCCGACGGTCAGCCACGCCGGCCCGTCATCCGCATCGAGGCCCGCAAAGCCTTCCCCGCAATGGGCGCAAGAATCGCGCGGCTTGAGGTAGCTCGCGAACAGCTTGCCTACGCCGCAGTTCGGGCATTTTCGCCTAAGTCCGCGAAACAATGATCTGCCCGGCGATGGGTCGCGCTTCATTGACGGCTAAACCGAATGACGGGGATCGCCGCGCGATGTGCGCGCAATCGCGTCGCGAGTCCATCTAATGTGGATCTCGCTCCTGATTTGACGGGATAGGTTCTTGTCGCGCCGCAGGCAACCGCCCGCTGGCGCGTGGCGGGCCAAGGCGATGCAAGACAAGGGGCGCGGTCGGCGCTAGGCTCTTTCCCATATTTGTGCGGGACCGGGCATTCTTGAACGACATTTCGCGCACGGCTGAACGGGAGGAACGCGGCCGCGATCTTTCATCGCGCCTCTTTCCGCTGCGCGCCCGAGGCATAGCGGGAGCTCTCCTCGCGTCGCTGGAGCAGGAGCGGGCGCTGCGCCGTCCGTTTCTGTGGCTGGTCGTCGCGTCGGGCGGCGGCGTCGTGCTCTATTTCTCGGCTGAGCGCGAACCTTCGCTGGCGCTCTGCCTTTGCGAGCTCGCCGCCTTTGCCGTCCTGGCCGGGCTTACGCGCCGCCATGCGCGGGCCCATGCGCTTTTCCTGACGCTTGCTTTCGTCGCCCTCGGCTTTGCGTCCGGCGCCTGGCGGACGGCGCGCGTCGCCGCGCCGATCGTTCCACGGGTTGGCGTCGGCGAACTGACGGGCTTCGTCGAGGAGGTGGATCTGCGCCGCGCCGGCGCGCGTTTCATTCTGCGCGTCGCGAGCGCCGAAGGCTATCCGGACGACGTCGTTCCCGCCCGCGTGCGGCTGACGACGCGCGGCGAGCCCAATTTTTCGGCCGGCGACTTCATCGCCTTCAAGGCGCGGTTGATGCCGCCGGCGCGGGCGGCGCTCCCCGGCGGCTATGATTTCGCGCGGGACGCGTTTTTTGCGCGCATCGGCGCGGTCGGCAACGCGCTCGGACGCATCGAGACGATGCCGCCGCCCGAACCGGCGCCATTCTCGCTGCGTTTCTTCGCGCATGTCGATCGCATGCGAAACGCCTTGGCGATGCGGGTCTATCGAATCATCGACGGCGACGCGGGCGCGATCGCCGCCGCCATGGTGACCGGCAAGCGCGACCTGCTGTCGGAAGATGCGAAAAATCTCATTCGCCGGGCGGGCATATTTCACATCATCACCATTTCCGGCGTTCAGATGACGCTTGTCGCGGGCATCTTCTTCGTCGGCTTTCGGCGCTTGATGGCGATGTCGCAAACGCTTGCGCTGAATTATCCGATCAAAAAATGGGCGGCGGCGCTCGCCATGCTCGGCGCCATTCTCTACGACATCGGCACGGGCTCGCGCGTCGGCACCGAGCGCGCGCTTGTGATGACGCTCATCATGCTTGCGGCGGTTCTCTTCGATCGTCCGTCGCTGTCGATGCGCAATCTGGCGCTTGCCGCGCTCTTCATCATCGCTTTCGAGCCGGAGGCGTTGCTGGGGGCAAGCTTTCAGCTCTCTTTCGCGGCGGTGGCTGCCTTGATCGCGGTGTACGAATGGCGTGGCGAATATCTCGCGAAACGCCGCATCGACGATCGCGCGCCGCGCGGGCGATGGGCAGCGTTTCGTGAAAGCGTCGTCGAGCGCCTGCTGCAAGGACCCGGGGCGGCGATTTTCGCAACGCTCTGCGCGACCTCGGCGACCGCTTCATTCATGGCGAATGATTTTCACGAGCTGAGCCCCTATGTGCTGATCGGCAATCCGCTGACGCTGGCGATCATTGAATTTTTCGCCGTTCCCTGCGCGCTCGTCGGCGCCGCGCTTTACCCCTTGGGCCTCGACGGCTTCATCTGGCGCTATCTGAACCTGGGCATCGACCTCGTGACCTATCTCGCCGGGCTGATCGCGAGCGCGCCCGGCGCGAGTCTGCCGGTTGCGGCTTTTGCGCCCTGGGCGATCCTTTTCCTTTCGCTTGCGGTCCTGTCGCTCGTGTTGTGGCGCACTTGGGCGTGGCGCGCGCTCGCCATTCCGCTCGCCGTGATCGGGCTGATGGGCGCGAGGAGCGGCGCGCCCTTTGATCTGGCCGTGCCGGCGACCGGAGAATCGGCGGCGCTGCGTCTTCCGTCCGGTCAGCTCGCCGTCATGGGGCAAAAGCCGAGCGCTTTCGCCGCGGAACAATGGTTGCGGGCGGACGGCGACTCGCGCCCGTCCGCGGACGCGAGGAGCGGCGTCGCTTGCGACGACGCGGGTTGCGTGGCGAAGGCCGTCAATGGCCGCTTAGTCGCGCTCGTCGCCGGGCGCGGCGGCTTTTTCGAAGACTGCGCGCGCGCCGCCGTCATTGTGACGCCGCTCTATGCGCCATTGGGCTGCGCGGCGGAGATCGTGATCGATCGCCAGCGACTGTCCGAAACAGGGGCGGTGGCTTTGAGGTTCAAGGCGGATCGCGTCGAATGGACGACCGCGCGCGCGATCGACGAGGATCGCCCATGGTCCCCCGCGCCCCGCAATCGCCGGGCGTCCGGATTTGCCGCGCCGCTGAGCGATGACGAGCGCAGCGCGGAAGAGGCGCGAGCGATGGAGCCGCTGGAGTAGGGCGGAGCAATTCACGCGTCATCGCGAGGAGCGTAGCGACGAAGCAATCAAGGGGCTGTTAAAGCGCTGGATGGCTTCGCTTCGCTCGCAATGACGGCATTGCCACGAAACTAATACTTCCGCAGCAGGCTCACAAGCCTGCCCTGAATGCGGACGCGATCGGGGCCGAAGATGCGCGTCTCATAGGCGGGGTTGGCCGCCTCCAACGCGATCGAGGCGCCGCGCTTGCGCAGGCGCTTCAGCGTCGCTTCCTCGTCGTCGATCAGCGCCACGACGATGTCGCCGGTGTCGGCGCTGTCCTGCTTGCGGATGACGACCGTATCGCCGTCGAGGATTCCCGCTTCGATCATCGAATCGCCGCGCACTTCGAGCGCGAAGTGCTCGCCGCTCATCAGCAGGTCGGGCGGCAAATTGATCGTGTGGCTGCGGTTCTGGATGGCGGAGATCGGCGTGCCGGCGGCGATGCGTCCCATGACCGGAACGGCGACCTGATGGTCGCCTTCGTCCTCGAAACGTTCGCTGAGCGGCCGCACGCGCCCGAGATTTCCCTCGATGACGGACGGCGAGAACTTGCCGCTGCGCCCGCCGGCGACCCGTGGCGTGGACGATTCGGGCAGACGCAGAACTTCGAGCGCGCGGGCGCGATTGGGCAGGCGGCGGATGAAGCCGCGTTCCTCGAGCGCGAGGATCAGCCGATGAATCCCCGACTTCGACCGCAGGTCGAGCGCGTCCTTCATCTCGTCGAAGGACGGCGGCACGCCCGACTCCTTCAGACGTTCATGGATGAAGCGCAATAGATCATTTTGTTTTTTGGTCAGCATCGCCGCACCGCCCCGCAAGCCGAATCGTTGATTTTGGCTGAGCCGCAGCTTCTGGCTCGATAACCTAAACAAATCATGAACAGAACGATATCGGTTCTTACTGCGTTCCGCAAGTCATATGTTCACGCTTTGGTTAAGCCATCATTCGTGACGAACTATGTTCGCCCCGCCTGTCCCGTGCTAGACGGGCCGACCCAAAGCCAAGGAATTCGCGTCGCTCATGTCTCAGGTCGTCACTCGCTTCGCTCCGTCGCCCACCGGCTTTCTGCACATCGGCGGGGCGCGCACGGCGCTGTTCAACTGGCTTTACGCCAAGAAGCACGGCGGTCGGATGATGCTGCGTATCGAAGACACCGACCGCGAGCGCTCCACGCAAGCGGCGATCGAGGCCATCATCGACGGCCTGCAGTGGCTTGGCCTCGAATGGGACGGCGACATCGTCTACCAGTCCGCGCGCGCGGCGCGCCATGCGGAAGTCGCCGAAGCGCTGCTGGCGCAGGGACGCGCCTATCGCTGCTACGCCACGGCGCAGGAGCTCGAGGAGATGCGCGAGAAGGCCAAGGCCGAAAAGCGCCCCTGGCGTTACGACGGCCGCTGGCGCGATCGCGATCCCTCCGAGGCGCCCGCCGGCGCGCCCTATGTCGTGCGCATCAAGGCGCCCCAGGACGGCGAGACGATCGTCGACGACGCCGTGCAGGGACGCGTCGTCTTCCAGAACAAGGATCTTGACGATTTCATTCTGCTGCGCTCGGACGGCGCGCCGACCTATATGCTCGCGGTCGTCGCCGACGATCACGACATGGGCGTGACGCAGATCATTCGCGGCGACGATCATCTCACCAATGCGGCGCGACAGACACACATCTATCAGGCGATGGGCTGGACGGCGCCCGCCTTCGCGCATATTCCGCTGATTCACGGACCGGACGGCGCCAAGCTTTCGAAGCGCCATGGCGCGCTCGGCGTCGACGCCTACCGCGCGATGGGCTATCTGCCGGCCGCGCTGCGCAACTATCTCGTTCGGTTGGGGTGGTCGCAGGGCGACAAGGAGTTCTTCACGACGCCGGAGATGATCGAGTCGTTCGATCTTGCGCAGGTGCATCGCTCGCCGGCGCGGTTCGATTTCGCCAAGCTCGAAAATATGAACGGCCATTATCTGCGCGACAGCGATGATGACGCGCTGTTCGACTTGCTCGTCGCGACGCTTCCCTATCTCGAAGGCGGCGGCGCCATCGCGCAGGCGCTCACCGATAGAACGCGCGCGCAGTTGCGCGCCGCCTTGCCGGGACTGAAGGCGCGCGCCAAGACCTTGAACGAACTTCTCGACGGCGCGGGCTTTCTCTTCGCGAAGCGTCCGCTGTCGCTCGATGCAAAGGCGGCGCAGCTGCTTTCGGCGGAAGCGCGCGGGCGGCTGGCGACGCTCGTCGAGAAACTTGCGGATCTGCCGAACTGGACGGCCGCGACGACGGAAGCGGTCGTGCGCGATCTTGCGACGGCGCTTGGCGTCAAACTGGGCGATCTCGCACAGCCTTTGCGCGCCGCGCTCACCGGCCGCGCGACGTCGCCCGGCATATTCGACGTGCTGGAAATTCTGGGGCGCGAGGAAAGTCTTGCGCGAATTTCCGACCAGGCCGCCGTCGGGTAAGCCGTCGCGTCGCTGCGGCGTTGGCGCGCGTAAAAATCGCTGACGCGATTTTCGGCGCCGCGCCGTTTTCCGCGCCAGCGCGGAACATGTCATCGACGCGCGATACGCGTGGCGCGCTTGACAGCCTTTGCGGTTGATATAGCTTTTTGCACCGCACAACAAACCGAATGCGACGCATCGGCGTGCGCGTGAACGCGACGACATCGCGAATGTGACGCAATTCATGCATAGCGTTCGCGCGCGTCGCGCCGCGAACCGGCTCGTTGCGAGCGCGGGGCGGTCGAGAGGGGAGCGGGTATGCCGGAGAAGAATGCTATCTTCACAGTCGGCGACGGGTCGGTCGATTTGCCGATCAAGGATGGCACGCTGGGGCCGTCCGTTGCGGACATCCGCAATCTCTACGCCGAAACCGGCATGTTCACCTTCGATCCCGGATTCACCGCGACCGCGTCATGCGAATCGAAGATCACCTTTATCGACGGCGAAGCCGGCGTTCTGCTCTATCGCGGCTATCCGATTCAACAGCTCGCCGAACATGGCGACTTTCTCGAAACCTGCTACCTGCTGCTCTACGGCGAATTGCCGTCGGCCGCCGAGAAGGCGAATTTCGACTATCGGATCACGCGCCACACAATGGTGCATGAGCAGATGGCGCGGTTCTTCCAGGGGTTCCGCCGCGACGCGCATCCGATGGCGGTGATGGTCGCCTCCGTGGGCGCGCTCTCCGCCTTCTATCACGACTCGACCAACATCGCCGATCCCACCCAGCGCATGGTGGCCTCGACGCGCATGATCGCGAAGATCCCGACGCTCGCGGCGATGGCCTATAAATATTCGATCGGCCAGCCGTTCGTTTATCCAAAGAACGATCTCGACTACACGTCGAACTTCCTGCGCATGTGTTTCGCCGTTCCTTGCGAGGAATATAAGGTCAATCCGGTGCTGTCGCGCGCGCTTGACCGGATCTTCATCCTGCACGCCGATCACGAGCAGAATGCATCGACGTCGACCGTCCGTCTGTCCGGCTCGTCCGGGGCGAATCCTTTCGCCTGCATCGCGGCGGGCATCGCCTCGCTGTGGGGGCCGGCGCATGGCGGCGCCAATGAAGCGGTGCTGAAAATGCTCGCCGAAATCGGCACTCCGGACCGCATTCCGCAGTTCATCGCGCGCGCCAAGGACAAGAATGATCCGTTTCGGCTCATGGGCTTTGGCCATCGCGTCTATAAGAACTATGATCCGCGCGCCAAGATCATGCAGCGCACGACGCGCGAAGTTTTGAACGAACTCGGCGTCAAGGACGATCTGCTCGACGTCGCGCTGGAGCTCGAGCGCATCGCGCTGCACGATGATTATTTCATCGAGAAACAACTCTATCCCAACATCGACTTCTATTCCGGCATCACGCTCAAGGCGATGAACTTCCCCACGGCGATGTTCACCGTGTTGTTCGCGGTCGCGCGCACCGTCGGTTGGATCGCGCAATGGAAGGAGATGATCGAGGACCAGGGTTCCCGCATCGGTCGTCCGCGCCAGCTCTATACGGGCGAGAAACAGCGCGACTACGTGCCGATGTCGAAGCGGTGATGACGCGCGCCGGGCTCCGGTAGGCGCATCGTCTTCATTCCCGTTCGGCGCAGAATCGTTCCGAGCGGTCTTCACCTTTGGTTTGCAGCGCGACATGTTCTCACCAGCGTCTCTTGAAGCGACGCGACGTGATGCTATAGGTCGGCGGACCCGGAGCGCCCTTGTCGCAATTGTCCGATCTGCTGTTCGAAACGCGCATCGCCACCGAGAGCGTCGCTGACTTTCTCGCCGGCGGGCGCCTGCGGCTTGGCGTCACCGGCCTGTCGCGCGCCGGCAAAACGGTCTTCATCACCGCGCTCGTGCACCATTTGACGCGGGCGATCGCGGCGCGCCCGGACAAGGGCGGCGACAGCAAGACTCAGCTCCCGGTGTTTCGCGCGCTCGCCGAAGGTCGCATTACGTCGGCGCATCTCGATCCGCAGCCAGATTACAGCGTCCCGCGCTTCGCCTATGAGGAGCATCTCGCGGCGCTCACCGGGCTGGACCGGCGCTGGCCGCAATCGACGCGGCGGATTTCCGAACTGCGGGTGACGCTGGAATATCGCTCGAAGGGCTGGTCGCTGCGCAAGGGCTTCGGCCAGGGTCCGACGCGACTCGACATCGACATCGTCGATTATCCCGGCGAATGGCTGCTTGATCTGCCGCTCCTTGGCAAGTCCTACGCGCAATGGTCTCGCGAGACGCTCGACGCGGCGAGCGCCTCCGCCCGGGCGATGATCGCGAGCGAGTGGCGGGGCCTGACCGCGCAGACGGACGTCAAATCGCGCTACGATGAAGAAACCGCGCAGAAACTGGCGCAGACCTTCACCCAATATCTGCGTCTGGCGCGCTCCGAGCGTTTCGCCCTGTCCAGCCTGCCGCCGGGTCGGTTTCTGATGCCGGGCGATCTCGAAGGATCGCCGGCGCTGACATTCGCGCCGTTTCCCGTGTCGGAGAGCGAGGAATTGCCCTATCGCAGCCTTGGGCGCGAAATGGAGCGCCGATACGAGGCCTATAAGTCGCAGGTCGTGCGGCCGTTCTTTCGGGATCATTTCGCGCGGCTCGATCGGCAGATCGTGCTCGTCGACGCGCTTGCGGCGCTCAATTCGGGTCCAGAGGCGGTGCGCGATCTGGAGACGGCGCTGACAGACGTGCTCATGGCGTTTCGCACCGGCCGCGCCAATCTGTTCTCCACGATCTTTCGCCCGAAGATCGACCGCATACTCTTCGCGGCGACGAAGGCCGACCATCTGCATCACACGAGCCATGACCGGCTGGAAGCGATCCTGCGTCACCTGACCGCCCGCGCCATAGAGCGCGCTGAGGGGGTAGGCGCCTCGATCGACGTAATCGCGCTCGCCGCCGTTCGGGCGACGCGCGAAGCGATGGTGCGGCATGAGGGCGAAAAACTGTCGGCCATCGTCGGCACGCCGGTCGCCGGGGAGCGCATTGGCCACGAGACTTTCGACGGCGTGGCGGAAGGCGCGATTTTCCCCGGCGAGTTGCCGGCGGATCCGCGCGACGTGTTTAAAGGCGAAGCGCTGGCCGTTTCCGATGAAGAGGCGGACTTCCGCTTTCTCAAGTTCAGGCCGCCGGCCGCGATATTGGGCGCCGACCAGAAGCCGCTGCCGTTGCCGCATATCAGGCTCGATCGCGCGATGGAGTTTCTTTTCGGCGACCGATTGAGCTGACGTCGTCCGCGGCGAAGTCCGCGCTACCTATCGCAGGCAAGATTAGACATCTGAATTGAGGGAGCTTCATATGGAAGGTCATGTCTATAAGGTTGTCGAGCTTGTCGGGTCTTCGCCGGACAGCGTCGAGGACGCCGTGAGCGCCGCGCTCAAGCGCGCCGGCGAAACCTTGCGCAACTTGCGTTGGTTCGAAGTCGTCCAGATTCGCGGCAACATCAATAAGGGTGCGGTCGCCGATTATCAGGTGGTGCTGAAAGTCGGCTTCACGCTCGATCGCGAGGACGAGACCATCGGGTGAAGCGGAAGCCGCGATGGGCTTCCGCTTCACGGCGTTAGAGCAGGTTCCGGAAAGGCTGACAGACTTTTTCGATGAAAACTGCTCCACCATTTCGACATTGAGCGATTCCGTATCGATCACATGATCGCCATGTGATCGGGACGCGCTCTAGGACATGAGCCGACCGGCGGCTTCTGGGCTTGGCGCATGGGCGGCGTTCGACCAGAGGCGCGCGCCTGCGCTGAACATTTGCTGCGCGTCGGAGAACAGGCGGCGCGAGTCCTCCGTCGTCATCTCGATATGTTTGCTCGTCCAATCCTTTAGAACCGTCGTGGTCTCGGATATGGACCGCGACGCCGTGAGCTTCGAGGCAAGTTCCGCCGTCAACGCCGCTTCCTGCTGCATACGCTCCATCAGGACGCGGTTGGCGTCCTGCAGACAGTCCCAGATCTCGGTGCGCGCTTCGGCGAAATCTTCCAGCCGCCGCCGTCCGTCCGCAGCACCTTCGGCCGCCGCTTCGGCGGGCCGCGCGCTTTCGTTGCGCCGCTCTTCCTGCTGGGTCATGTCGCGTCTCTCCCTCGTCGCTTGAAACGCCAGCGCCCCCGGGGCCACTATATAAGACCACCTGAGGGAATGTCTGTGACGATCGTTCTGCGCGCATTGCCGCAGCTTGAGGGTTCCTCCGACCCCAACGGCTCGACAAAGCGCCGCCTTTCGGTTATGGACCGGGACTCAACTAGAACAGCGTTCCGAAACGCTCGTCGGCCCCAAGGCTAAGACGAAACGGCAGGAGTTTTCGTTATGAACATTATCGAGCAGCTCGAGGCGGAACATGCCGCCAAGCTTATCGAAGGCAAGAAAATCCCCGAGTTTCGGCCGGGAGATACGGTGATCGTGAACGTCAAGGTGAAGGAAGGCGAGCGCGCGCGCATCCAGGCTTATGAAGGCGTCGTCATTTCGCGCCAGGGCGGCGGGCTGAACGAGAGCTTCACTGTCCGCAAGATTTCCTATGGCGAGGGCGTCGAGCGCGTCTTCCCGATCCATGGGCCGCTGATCGACTCGATCAAGCTCGTCCGCCGCGGCAAGGTGCGCCGCGCCAAGCTCTATTATCTGCGCGACCGCCGCGGCAAGTCCGCCCGCATCGCCGAGCGCATCGACACCAAGCCGAAGGCGGCCGCAGGCAAATAACCACGGTTTTCGGAGAATGCCGCCGTCCGCAGCCGCCCGGTTTCGGGCGGCTTTTTTTAGGTCTCCAGCGGCGCGTTAAGGATCCAGCGGTGGCCGAACGGGTCGCGCAGGGAGGCGTAGCGCGTCCCCCAGAAAGAATTGGTCGGGGCCGTCTCGACTTTGCCGCCGAGCTTGGCGGCGCGCGCGCAGACGTCGTCGACGTCCTGCGCCTTGTCATATTCAAGGCTGATCGAAACGGTCACGTGCTCGCCGGGCATGGGCACGCGCGTCTGACCGAATTCGGGAAAGATGTCGGCGAGCATCACCGAGCCGCCGTTGATCAGCAGTTCGCAGTGGGCGATGCGCAGCCCGTCGACCGACGGCATGAGCGCCCGCTGCTGGGCGCCGAAGGCGCCGGTGTAAAAGGCGATGGCTGCGGCGGCGGGGCTGACGGTCAGATAGGGCGCGACCCTCGGACGTGGCTGTTTCATCAAATTTCCTCCGCCGGGGCGCACAGCGGATCGCCCCAGTCTTTTTTCCTGATCTTTTCGTAGCGCGCCTTGTCGCGCTTGGGAATGAATGTCTCTGCGAATGCATTATCGGCGCAGAGCCTAAGGGAAACGCCCGCCTTGCTGACGCGGGGCGGGGCGATGATGCGCGCCCATGGCGCCGTCCCGGCGGTCCGTCCCGCGATGAGATAAGCGAACTTCTCGTCCTCGAAGGGCGCGTCGGCGCCTTTGACCAATTTGTGCGCGCGCCGTCGCGGCAGCCGGACCGAAAAATGACACCAATCGTTCGCCGGCAAAGGGCAGGGCGCCTGGTGCGGACAGGGTGCGAGAATATGCGCGCCCAGCGCGATCAGCCGGCCGCGGACGATCATCTGCCGCGCATGGTTACGCGGAGTCCCCGGCTCGACGATGACAAGCGCGCCGCTCGTGCGCGACCAAAGCTGATCGATGACGACGGGCAGGTCGGCTTCGGCGATTTCGGTGAGCGCGTAGCCGACGACGACGAGGTCGAAAGGGACGGCTTCGCCCGCCTGCGGCTTGACGAAATCCGCCAAGCTCGCTTCGACCGCGGCGGCGACGCCGCTTTCCTGCATCAGACCGGTCGCGAGGTTCAGGAAGAGCGCGCTGCGGTCGATGAGCGCAATCTCGGCGATGCTGGGCCACACGGCCGCCGCAGCGTAGGAGCCCGCGCCAAGACCGCAGCCGACATCGAGCACCCGCTTTGGCGCAAATTCGGGGCGCTCCTCGTCGAGCCGGCCGAGCGCCCTCACGATGGCGGCGTAGGTCGCGGGCATGCGCGTCGCCGCATAGGCCAAGGCGTCGGCCTCGTCGCGGATCGTTTCGACCGTCGGTTTGCGTGACCGATAGCGCTCCGACAGCTGCCGGGCTCTGTCGCGCAGCATCCCTTGAGCGCGGCCCTCCAGCCGCGCCTCGATCGCCGCCGCAAGGGGCGCAGGAAGCTCTGGGGAGGGCAGGCTCATCGCTTATGGACTCGGGGAGGGCCGCGCCTTGAACTCTCTTCCATGCAGCTTGCGTTACGGGTAGAACAGCCTCAATTCAAGGGAGACGATGAGAGTCGGCCAATTGCGGTCGGCCTCATGCTGAGGAAGCTGGGGCGCTCTCAAAGCACGAGGGCGCCGCCAGAGATTTCCTTGTCCTTCGAGATGCGGCCCGCGCCGCTCCTCGGGATGAGGCGATCAAACCAGCGAGCCGGATGCGACAGGCCGGCAAGAGGAAGAGATAAATGTCCAACGCCGCGCCCCGCACCGTTTACGACAAGATCTGGGACGACCATGTGGTCGAGCGCCAGGAGGATGGCGCGTCCCTGCTCTATATCGATCGCCACCTCGTGCATGAAGTGACGAGTCCGCAGGCCTTTGAAGGCTTGCGTATGACGGGCCGGTCGGTGCGCGCCCCGCAAAGGACGCTCGCCGTCGTCGATCATAATGTGCCGACGACCGATCGCTCTTTGCCGATTGAAGATTCCGAGAGCAGGGCGCAGGTGGAGCAGCTTGCGCTCAACGCGCGTGAGTTCGGCGTCGAATATTATGACGAGCACGACCGGCGCCAGGGCGTCGTGCATATCGTCGGCCCGGAGCAGGGTTTCACTCTGCCCGGCATGACGATCGTCTGCGGCGACAGTCATACCTCGACGCATGGCGCCTTCGGCGCGCTGGCGCATGGCATCGGCACGTCCGAAGTCGAGCATGTGCTCGCAACCCAGACGCTGATCCAGAAGAAGGCGGCCAATATGCTGGTGCAGGTCGACGGCAAGCTCGCCGACGGCGCCACCGCGAAGGACATCATCCTCGCGATCATCGGCAAGATCGGCACCGCCGGCGGCACCGGACATGTCATCGAATATGCAGGCAAGGCGATCCGCGACCTGTCGATGGAAGGCCGCATGACCGTCTGCAACATGTCGATCGAAGGCGGCGCCCGCGCTGGGCTCATTGCGCCGGATGAGAAGACGTTCGCCTATCTGAAGGACCGCCCGAAAGGTCCAAAGGGCGAAGCGTTCGAGGCGGCCCGCAGATATTGGGAGACGCTGTACACTGACGAGGGCGCGCATTTCGATAAGATCGTCAGGCTCGACGCGAGCAATCTGCCGCCGATCGTGACCTGGGGCACGTCGCCCGAAGACGTCGCGACCATCGACGGATTCGTGCCCACCCCCGACAGCGCGAAGACGCCGCAAAAGCGCGCCGCGATCGAACGCGCGCTCGACTATATGGGTCTGAGGGGCGGCGAACGCATCACCGACATCGAGATCGACCGCGTGTTCATCGGCTCCTGCACCAACGGCCGCATCGAAGATCTGCGCGCGGCGGCGAAGATGGTGGAGGGAAAGAGCGTCGCCGATCGCATCAACGCGATGGTTGTGCCGGGATCGGGTCTCGTAAAGGCGCAGGCGGAAGCGGAGGGCCTCGACAAGATCTTCACCGCCGCCGGCTTCGAATGGCGGGAGCCGGGCTGCTCCATGTGTCTGGCGATGAATCCCGACCGTTTAGCGCCGGGCGAGCGCTGCGCGTCTACGTCCAATCGCAATTTCGAGGGGCGACAGGGCTTCAAGGGCCGCACGCATCTCGTTTCGCCGGCGATGGCGGCGGCGGCGGCGATCGCTGGACGCCTGGTCGACGTACGCGGCTGGCGATAGACGAGACTCTCACGCAAACGGGATCACTCCTCGTCCGGACCTGTCCCTTCTTCGTCCCAATCGGGATTGCGGCGCCACGCGTCGTCGCTCCACGGACGCGGATCGCGCCAGGAAGGACCGCCGCGCCCCCACCATTCGCCCTGGCGCTGCTGATCAGCGCTCTCGTCCGTCTGGTCCTGCTGACGATCGTCCGCCTTCTGGACGACGCGTTCGGAACTCGGCGGCAGGCGGCCCAGGGCTGGAGCGAAAGTCGCGGAGTTCACGAAGCCGACGACGCCGAGCGCAAGCGCTGCGATCAATAGCTTGTTCATGAGTCTCTCCTCTCACGATGGTCCTTGCCTGAACAATGCTTGGCGCTGAATGTTCCTGCATCGCCGTGGTTTGCCGGCGCCGCCGCGAGGAAACGGATGCGCCGGCCGCGCCTTCGAAGGCCGGCCGGAGCAAAAAGGCGCCCGCAACTTGCGGACGCCTGATGTTTCAAAGGCTCGACGTCAATGACGCGATGGCTTAATCGTGGTCACGTCGGCGGTTCTTGTCCCAGTCGCGCTTGTGACCGCCGCGCCAATTGTCGTCGCGCCAGTTGTCGTCGCGCCAGGAGCGGTTTTCCCGGCCCCAGTAGCCGCGTCGGTTGTGATCCCAGCCGCGATGATAACCGCGGTTCTCCTTCCAGTTCCAATCGCGCGCTTTCTGCACAAGCCCGCCATCGGTCTGAATCAAGCCTGGAGCATGTGAAGCGGCGGGCGCCGACACTGCGGATTGCGCGAAACCGAAAGCGCCAAGCGCAAGCGCCGCGATCAACAGCTTATTCATGAGTGAGCTCCTATGATGGTGATCCTGCCTAACACCACATGGCGCCGATTGTTCCTGCGCATCGCGGCGTTTAGGCTGCTACAATTCGACGATGACTGAACGGGAATGGAGCCGTCTAAGAGCGCCGACGCTCGCCGATATGGAAGCGCTGGCGGATGCGGCCTTCGCCGCCTTGCCGCAACGCTTCACGCGGCTGTGCGAAGGTCTCGTCATCCGCGTCGAGGATTTCCCCGACGATGAAACGCTCGACGACATGCAATGCGAAAGCGAGTTCGATCTCTTGGGTCTCTTTCGCGGGCGCGGCCTGACGCAGGGCGCGCATCTTTCCGAGACCGGCGAGCAGCCGAACATGATCTGGCTCTATCGCCGGCCGATCCTCGACTATTGGGCCGACAGCGACGACACGCTCGAAGCGATCGTCACCCATGTTCTCGTGCATGAGATCGGCCATCATTTCGGATTGACCGACGACGATATGGAGGAGATCGAACGGCGCGCCGGATAGTCAGGGCGCGGGTTCGGCGAGCAGCGTTCCGATGATGGCGCCGAGCGCCATGTCGTCCTCTTGTCCAAAGCCGTGATGACGAATGGCGCCGTCGCGGCCGATGAGAATCGCGGTCGGCGTGCCGCGCATGTCATAGCGCGCCATGGTGATGGGGATGGGGCCATTTTCGCCGGGCTGATCGACGCCGATGGGAAATGTCAGCCGATATTCATGGATGAAGGCTTCGAGCGACACCGGCGTCATCGCCGCGTGATGTTCGAACACCGTGTGCAGGCCGATGACGGCGAGATCGGAATCGCGGAACAGCGCATGCGCGCGCTGCGCCTGCGGCGTGCCATGCGCGACGCAGCCCGGACACAGCATCTGAAAGGCGTGCAGCAGAACCACCCGCCCGCGCAAGCCCGCCAGCGTGATCGGCGTCGGCGTATTGAACCATTGCGATACGGCGAGTTCCGGCGCTTGCACCTACTATGCCTCCTAACACCCGCAGTCATTCCCCCAGCCTGCGGGGGATGACAGACCCAGCGAACGGATCAACAGAAGTTCATATCATACCATTACCGTTTGAACTGCTCGGATGTCATTCCCGACGCGCGAAGCGCGATCGGGAATCCAGAGCAAAACCAGCGTTCCTGTATAGGCTCTGGATTCCCGATCAGGCCTTCGGCCTGTCGGGAATGACAGGCCAGGATCACATTCGTCGATCGTCGTCTTGTCCCGCTTCGCGCTCGTTCTCGCGTTCGAAGGCTTCCCTTTCGAACGGAATATTTCGGTAGGCGGCGTCGTGATCGCGCAGGCGCCACAGGTTGATGAGATAGTCGCGCAGATAGATGAGATAGAAGCGCGCGATGCCGTGCCGGTCGATCTGCTCCTGATGAATGAGCTCATGCCGAAAGAGCGTCGGCGAGACGTCGGACTCATCGCCCTTGAAGAGGATCGTGCGTCCCATCACCATGCCGCGATAATTGCGCGCGAGCGGCAGTTTGAAAATCCAGTGGCGATAGCGCACGCGCAGCGGCCGGCGCGGCCAGGCTTTTTCCGGTGAAATTTGGCGCGATCGCATGAACGCGCGCTCCTCAAGTCGGCGTCTCGGGGGTGGCGAGTTGATGTCAGCCCCGTCTTTCGGTCAAGCCTTTGGCCTGCATGCGCTGAGTCGCTGGACGAAGGCGACGGCGAAGCGTTTTTCACGCTTGGCGCGTGTCGCGGCGCGGCTCAGCTTCACTTTGGCGACAATAGTTAGAGCGCTTCCCGATCACATGGAATCATGTGATCGATAAGGGAGCGCTCAAAATCAGAACGTTGGAGCAGGTTCTCATCGAAAAAGTCTGTCAAATTTTTCGGAACCTGCCCTAGGCCGCGCGGTCATCCGGATAGAGAGATTTCGCTTGCGCATTGCCGCGATTGCGGAGGCGCATAGATATTTGCTTTCAAGACGCCCGCCATGGGGTTCTCGACAGAAAGACCAGAGCGTTCCCCGATGAGTCCCACAAGCGTCCTTAGGGTCGCGCTGAGCGGCGTCGCGTTGTCGTTCTTTTGCTGCGTCCTTCCCGCAATCAGCCAAGAAAGAATGGTCAATGTTTTGGGCTGGGGCGACTACGTCGATCCCCGTGTGCTCACGGACTTCACCCGGTCGACCGGCATCCAGGCGACATACGAAAACTATAGCTCCGACGAGAGTTTAGAAAAGGCGCTTCAGCCTGGGAAGCGCGCTTTTGACGTCGTGATCGTCTCGAGCGGCGTATTGCGACAGCAGATCGCCAGGGGCCTCTATCAGAAGCTCGACAAGAGCAAGCTTCCAAACGCCGTCAATCTTTGGCCAGAGATTATGGAGCGCCTTGCCGCCTATGACCCGGGGAACGAACACGCCGTCAATTATGCGTGGTTTGCGATGGGGATCGCTTACGACGTCGGAAAGGTCAGGGAGCTCATCGGCAAGGCCCCGCCGTCCTCGGATTTCTCGTTCGACTCATGGGGCCTGCTTTTCCAGCAGAAAAATTTGAAGAAACTTTCGTCCTGCGGGGTGGGAATTCTGGACAGTCCTGAGGATTTGTCTGCAGCCGCGCTGCAATATCTGTGGTCCAACTGGCGACTTTCGCCGGGTTTGGATCGACGCACGGACGTCGTGCGCGCCGCCGAGCTTTTAACCGCCCTGCGGCGCGACGGGAAACGTCTCGACTCGCGCGACTATGTCAACGCGCTGGTCAACGGCGACGTCTGCGTCGCGGTCGGCTATTCCCTGGATAGCCTGCGCGCCCGCTACACAGCCGGCATGGTGGAGGAATTTGTCGAGATCGACTTTTTCATCCCTCGGGAGGGCGCTCCCATTCGACTCGACAATCTCGTCATACCCACGGACGCTCCACATGTCGAAGAGGCGTACACATTCATCGACTTCCTGCTGCAGCCTGAAATCGCCGCCCGCAATACGAATTTCATTGGCGTCGCCAACAGCGTCCTCGCCTCGAAATCCTTGGTCGATGGGAGCATCTCAAGAAACAAGTCGATATACCCGGACGCCGCCATGATGAAGCGTCTGGTCGCGCCGCAACTCGATGACGGCGCGCCCGCGAACGGGCTGACGATCGGTCGCGAGGGAACGACGATCGTAAAGGGCGCCACGATGTGGGGATTAGGCCGGCGCGTCTCCAAGCCGGCCAAGTCAGCCACCTTCTAGGGGCAGGTTCCGAAAAAGTTGACAGACTTTTTCGATGGCTTTGAGCGATTCCTTATCGATTACATGACTCCATGCGATCGGGAAACGCTCTCAAGGCCAGCCCCGCGCCGTCATTGGCCACCGGCCTCAGTCGGCTGTTTTTCAGCGCTCTCCGCGGGCTTTGGCGCCGATGTCGAGAGACACATCGTTGGACGAAGTTTTTCAATCGTCACGATGGCCTTCTGCGAGGCCTGCATTTTCTCGTTGAGATCGAAAATCTGTTGTCTTGTGGCGGCGACATCCTTCAAGTCAGCCTCAAGCGTGTCGTTCATCGACTTCAATATGTCCGCCGAGTGGGGCATATCGCCCAGATTCACCTGTTTCAGGTTTTGCTCGATTTTCATGGCGCAGCTGATGCGCCGGTCATATTCGGTCCTCAAGTCCTTAAATCGAGCTACGAACGTGCCCGCCTTTGTCAGATCCGTCGAAAGCGCGTCGGGCCTGATGCGACAGATTGCATCGACGCTGCCGACCGCGGGATATTTGGCCTCGATGATGTGTCCGTATTCGCTGTTGAGCTTTTTGGCTTCATCCAGGAGCGTATTAAGGCTGCAAACGAATTGCTCGCGCCCGCGATAGCAGCTGTCCAGTCTGATCGCGCCCTTGGCGCCTGGCAACGTTAAGCTTGGCGTTTCATTGGAGTCCTTTTCGCAGGCGGCGAGCGCCGCGGCCAGAGCGCCGCTATTGCTCGCGGACGAAGCGTCTCCGGCTTCCTCCTCGGAGGATGGACGGTGGAGACCGCGATAGCGAGAAGTCTCTCGGCGCGCGATCTGTTGCGGCTCATAGTATCCCGCTTCCATAGCCCGAGCGGCGCTCGGTCCGCGTTCGGCGGAGGGGAGGTCGATCAGCACAAGCAGAGCGGCTCCCGCCGCGAGCTGCGCCGCCTCAAGAGTTTTTCTGTTCAGAATGGCCATCATCGGGCCCTCTCGGATTTTCAATGCCCGACGAACTCAGGCTCAATACTGCAAACATCGTTCTGCTCCAGCAAATGGCAACTCATGGCGCTTGCATGAAATGGCGCTTGCACGAAACAGTTGATGCGACGTCAGAGGACGTGTCCCACGTCCAAAGTTCGCTGCCGCATGTCCGAGGGGAAACGCAGGGGCTGGTTGCAATCAGCCCGTGGGGCCGGCTCATTCGCTTGGGAAAGGCGCGGCGCCGGGACGCCGGCAGGCGCTCGCCTTCGAAAAATTTGAGTTTTGAAAGCGGCTCTGCTGTCCGCCGAAAGGCGAAGCCGGGCGTCAGGCCGCGCATCGGGACCGAGCCCTGCGGATGCGCAGGGCAGGGATAAGGCGGGGACGCCATTCACGCCGCGCCGAACCGGCGACGCGGATTTCCTGCATCGAACTGGCGGAGCCGAGAACCCCGCCGCCCGATTCACGAGTGATGGTGATGATGATGGTGATGGTGATGATGGTGATGATGGACGACGCCAGCCGACCTCGCCCCTGCGGGAGCCGGCGAAGGGGTGACGGGCGTCGCCGTAGTCTTTCCCGTCACGTCGTTCAGCACGTTCGTAACTGCCTGGCCCGCCTCGGCCCCCACGCGATTCACTCCAGAGGCAAGCTCTGAAATAGGATTTTGGGCTCTCGCTGCTTGAGCAGTGAGAGCCCAGCCGACCATCAGGCCAAACGCCAACCCAGCATTCTTAAAGCACGCCATGCGAACCTCCCTGTTTCTCTCTGCAAAAGGGTCCTCATCAATAATTGGCGGCCGCGGCCAAGCCAATGGCTTTGCGCCAGCGACGATCGAGTTTTTTAGCAAGAGCCGCTGGCCGAGCGCATCTCGCGGCGCCAGTTGGCCCCCCTCGGCGGAGCGTAGCGAGGGATATTGCGCCTAACCCACAATTTTCAGGGTGAAAGAAGGCGGGCGGCGGTTTGTGGAAGGTTTTCTGGCTCCCCGAGTAGGACTCGAACCTACGACCTAGCGATTAACAGTCGCGTGCTCTACCAGCTGAGCTATCGGGGAATGCGGTCCCGCGTATACAAGGCGGGCGGCGGTTTGCCAAGCCCGCCCCGGCGACTCCGTCGTGCATAAATGTCGGCGTCGTCCGGACGGACCGGCGCCGCGAGGGATTTGCTCAAACCGGGCTGAGCGCGTCCGCTGGCGCAAAGGCCGCGAGCGCCGCGGCGACGTCGTCGGGCGAGGGCAGTCCCGCCTCATTGCCGAGATGCTGGATTTTATGCGCCGACGCCGCGCGGGCGAATTCGAAATGTTCCCGCCAGGGAGCGTCCGGCCGCTCGAGATAGGAGGCGCAATAGGCGCCGTGGAAGACGTCGCCGGCGCCGGAGGTGTCGACGATGAGCTCGTGCGGCACGGCGAGCGACGGCATCTGCGAAATCTCGCCCTCCTCGTCGTACCACAACATGCCCTTTTCGCCGGTCGTCACGGCGCCGATTCGGCAGCCCTTGGATTTCAGCCAGCCGAGCATGTCGAGTTCCGACACCGACATCTGCTCGCAGAGCTTTTCGGCCACCACCGCGACGTCGACGTAGCCCGTCAGCTCCTCGATGCAGGGCCGCAGCGCGCCGCCGTCAAGCGAGACGAGCGCGCCGCGCGCCCGCGCCGCCTTGGCGTAATGCAGCGCCGCGTCGGCCATATGTCCGTCGAGATGGAGGAGTTTCGTTTCCGAAACGTCGAGGCGGGGAACGCCCTGCAGATAGGTGTCGTCGCGTGCGCGCAGGATCGCCCGCTTGCCGTCATTGGGCCAGATGAAGGACAGCGACGAGCGCGCCACCCGTCGCGGATGGACGTCGATCCCATAGGTATGGGCCATGTCCATGAACATGTGGCCGAGCCAGTCGGGCGCGAGCGTGGTCAAGAGATCGACGGGATGGCCGAGCTTGGCGCAGGCGAAGCCGGCGGTCACCGCGTTGCCGCCGAAACTCACCGCATAGTCGTGCGCCAACGCCTTCTGGTCGCCCGAAGGCATGCGCTCGGCGCGCATGGTGACGTCGATATAGGCGTGGCCAATGAAGAGAGCGTCCAAGGCCGAAACTCCCAAGATGGCGCCGAGCGGTCCGCAGCAGCGTGACGCCTGCCTGCGGCCGCGGCTGTGGCGTCAGACTGAAAAGCTGGTGCCGCAGCCGCAGGACGAGACCGCGTTGGGATTAACGACACGGAAGGACTGTCCCATCAGATCGTCGACGAAGTCGATTTTCGCGCCTGCGAGAAAGCCAATGGACGCGGGGTCGATCGCGACCCTTGCGCCGGCGTGCTCAAGCAGCGCGTCCTCTTCGCCTGGGGCGGGATCGACGGCGAAATGATATTGGAAGCCGGAGCAGCCGCCGCCCTCGACTGAAACGCGAAACACCGCGCCGGGCGACTCATTGGCGAGGATCGCGTGAATGCGCCGCGCCGCCTGATCGGTGAGCGCGATGTCGCTTGGCGCCGTCGTCATCCGTTTCTCCGTCACTTGCCTGCGCGGGCCGTCGCGAGTTACTGCGGGCGGGACGCCCGATCGAAAGAAACTCGCCCGAAAGCTAGATTACAGCATATGCCATTCTCCGGCGGCCCGGCCGTTTGCTGGATATGCTCCCTGTTGCAAGATAGGTCCAAACCTGAGGCGTTTCAATGAAAGGCGCGCATGTGGCGGTTCGCGGCCCTCTCGCGGCATACGCCAGCGACGCCGCGCGCTCGCGCGGCCGGCTCTATCCGGAGGCGCCGTCGCCGACGCGCAGCGAATTCCAGCGCGATCGCGACCGAATCATCCATTGCACCGCCTTTCGCCGGCTCGCGCATAAGACGCAGGTCTTCGTGCCGCTCGACGGCGACCATTTCCGCACCAGGCTGACCCATACGATCGAGGTCGGGCAGATCGCCCGCGCGCTCGCCCGCGCGCTGCGGGTCGATGAAGACCTCGCGGAAGCCGTGGCGCTCGCCCATGACCTCGGCCATACGCCCTTCGGCCATGCCGGGGAGGGCGCGTTGGAGGCCTGCATGGCGCCTTATGGCGGGTTCGATCACAACGCCCAGGCGCTGCGCGTCGTCACGCTGCTGGAGCGCCGTTACGCCCGCTACGACGGCCTCGATCTGACCTGGGAGACGCTGGAGGGCATCGTCAAGCACAATGGGCCGCTGCTGCCCGGCGCACGCGGCGTCTTCCCTCATCCTGAGGAGCGGGCGAAGCCCGCGTCTCGAAGGACGAGGGAAGGGATCGCGCCGTCGGGTAAACCCGACTTGCGGGCCGCTCAGGATGAGGAGCCACCGGCCGGCGAAGCGCATCGCCGTCCGCTGCCGCGCTATATCGCCGAATTCGACGCGATCTTTCCGCTCGATCTCTCGACCTTCGCCAGCGTCGAGGCGCAGGCTGCGGCGCAGGCCGACGATATAGCCTATATCGGCCATGACATCGACGACGGCCTGCGCGCCGAACTGTTTTCGCTCGACGACATCGCGCGAACGCCCTTCATTGCGGGGGTGCTCGCCCATGTCCGTGACGAATATCCCGGCCTCGAGCGTCAGCGCGTCATCCACGAACTCGTGCGCCGCGTCATCACCGCCTTCGTCGAGGACGCCATCGGCGAATCGCTGCGGCGTCTGGCGCGCGTTTCCCCGGCGAGCGCCGATGACGCGCGGCGGGCGGGCGAAGCCCTTGTCCGTCTCTCGCCGCCGATGGCCGAAGCCGAGCGCGACATCAAGGCTTTCCTCTTCGCCAACATGTATCGGCACGAGAAGGTCATGGGCGTCTGGGAGCGCGCGCGCGACGCGATTTCGCGGCTGTTTCCAGCCTTTTTCGAGCGGCCCGAGCTGATGCCCGCGGAATGGGCGGCGCAGGCGGTCGCGCTCGAGGGCGCCGAGCGCGCGGTGGTGGTCGCCGACTATATCGCCGGCATGACGGATCGATATGCGCTCAATGAGGTGAAGCGGGTGTTTGGGGGATGAGGCGACTTACAGATGCTTTACGTTGAACGCGCCATCCAACTTTTCTTTCAACAATAAGGGCGGCGGTTGTTGCAATAGTCTTCTATTTTCGATGGCCTTGGCCTAATGTCTGATTAGACTGGCTCCGTCATTGGCGGCCAGCCAAACTCTGCCGTTCACATTTTTGTAACGGCTTCTTAGCGTCTTCCGACGCAGTTTCTAGGAAAGTTTCTCATGACTGATTTTGTGAAATTCCCTTTGGAAAAATTCGAGCGCGACGCTTTCGAAGATTTCAACGCTACATCGGACTTTCAGCTCGGTAACGCGCGAGCTTTGATGTGGGTTTCTCAATTGGTCTACCAGACGGACGATTTGCCTGCGCTGGCGGAGGTCGTGAACGCGTGGGGCTTTACTTCTCTGGAGAAGTTCGTTCGAGGTAACTTGACCTGCACGACCACCGGTCTTCGTGGCGTCCGCAATGATGCCGTCATTCTCGCTTTCGCGGGCACCGACCCCGGAATTCTTCAAACGCTCATCACCGATGTCGAAGCTCGGATAAATAGCAACAATATCCATGAAGGGTTCGAAGAGGCGTTAGCGGTTGCGATAAACGATGTGCAAGCAGCCGCCGCCCTCGCCAACGGAAAGCCTCTGTTCATCACAGGACATAGTTTGGGAGGCGCACTTGCGGCTCTTGCCGCCAGATACTGCTCTTCCAAAGGGGCAATGCCATGCGCAGTTTACACCTTTGGGATGCCGCGCGTTGGGGACGAGCGCTTCGCCGAAGAGTACAATTCCTCTGCTCTCGGCCCGATCACTTATAGACTCGTGCATGGCGATGATATCGTCCCCTGTGCGCCACCATCACAGCTTGGTTATCGCCATGTCGGCCGTGTCCTACAATGTGCGACGGGAGGCAAGTTCGCTACACCTGCAAATTTGTCCGCCGTAGGCTCGGATGATCCACGCCTCGCAGGCTCCATTCTGGGAGGCTTTAGAAGTTATGCGGCTGACATTTTATCAGGTAAGTTCCTCGGCAGGCCTGGCCCGATGCCTGGACCCCTTGGAGAGGCTTTTCGACTACTACCGCCGCAGCTCAGGCACCACCTCCAAGATTACTATCTGGACGCCTTAAGACCCTAACATCCCATCAGAGCGTTGAACGGCGAAATTCTTTTGAGCGACATGGCCTCAGCCTCGCCCAGGCTCATCTCTTCGCGCCGCGCCCGCATCTACATGGCAAACTCCTGATGACGAAATCTTTTAGTCCTTTAAGGAGGACAGGATCGTGATCGAGAGTTGGCGGCATCATTACAAAACCGTCCGGCACCATGGATCGCTCGGCTACAGGCCCCCAACCCCCGAGGTCTTCGTGCCTGCACCCGCCGCGCGAGCGGCTGCGCAATCCCGGCCAGCTCCGCCATCCGCGCTGGCTCGGAGGCAGGGACCTGCCTCCGAAAAGTTGGACCGTTTGAAGCTGGAAAATTCTAAGTCATGGGCAGGCGTGCGCGCTGTGCGGCGTCGCGCCCGTCGCGTCCTGGCATGAGTGAGCGTCGGTAGCTGGTTTCCTTTCCAAAATGTCGAAAACGAAATGAACAAGGTGATCAACGCGATTCGTTACGCCAAAAACGAACCCCGGAGTTCCATGCCCTGGCTTGTATTCCCCTCTGTAAATTAAAACCGGAGTATTTTTTCCTCGATCAGCGAGCTGTTTTGCAAAATCACAGCCAGCATAAGGGAACTTCGTCTCAACACCGGCATAACATTGCGCTTTCTCGTCATTCTGCCTATCCATATTTTCTATCACAATATCATAGCCGCTATCAGCCTTAGCAAAATCATCGATTAAGTCCAAACCCTCGCGTGTTGATTTTGCCATATCTATTTTGATCCCGTATGCACCGAGCACACGTCTCTCGAACTTATTTTGAACCGGATGTTTGTCGTCTATCCATAGAATATTTGCTCCGATAACTTGCTCAGCTATAATATTAAATCTTCTGTTTATTGGCTCAAAGAGCGTCGCAATCTGATTGTTTGTGAAAAACACTTTCGAATCTCTAACCGCCATTATCGCATTGTTCTTTGGTTGAGTCAGCTCCACGACGAACGACGCCACCGCGATTTTTCCTATCTCGTGTTTTCGTATCAAATCCAGCGCAGGCTCAAGAAGCGAACAGAACGCAAATGCGGCGAACAACACCCATAGGAGCCCGGGAAGCGCTTTCAAAAGCTCAATCCAAGCCGGTGAATGACCTTTTCCCTCCGATTGCTCGGCCATATCTCCCTCCCAAGTTGGAAATTATATATATATATATATATTCTATGTATGTTTTCGTTGTCTTAAAGTTTGCGGACTCCAAATAAGAGCTTGAACTCCTCAAAATTATCTCGAGTCGGAGTGTATTCTAGATATAACTCTCGTTTTTTCAGTTCGCTTCCTTCGCAGGCAAAAAGGGGGACAGCTTTAAATAAACATGTATCGTAAACGACCGTTTTGAGACCGTCTCAGTCTGCCGTCGTTCTAGCGGAAAATAAAACTAATCGATGCGCATCGGCTACGCCAGAGCATCGACCCTTAACCTGAACGCTGAACTCCAGCTCGAAAAATGTGCGAGGCGGTGTGTGAGCGGTCGTGACCGATAAAGCCCTACGGGGCGAGCGCCGATTCGGTCGGAGCAGACGCGCCTGCTGCGCGGAATGGCGCGCGAAGCGACGCGCTCGTCGTCCGCGATGGGAGGCTGTCGGCGAAGTGGCAAGGTCTCGCTATAACCTCGCCACAGCAGGTGCGCGTGGCGCCGCAGTCTGCTAAACCGCCGCGCAACCATTCCCGCTCTGGACCTCCATGAACATTTTCGACGACTTTCACGCTCGCATCGCCGCCATTCTCGATCGCATCGCCGCCGACGGCCGGCTGCCCAGTCTCGATCACGCGCGCTTCGTCGTCGAGCCGCCGAAGGACGCAACGCTGGGCGATCTCGCGTCGAACGCCGCCATGGTCTTCGCCAAGGAGGCGAAGCCGCATTTCGCCTCTCCGCGCGAACTGGCGGTTGAAATCGGCTACGCCCTTGCGCAATCGCCGGACGTCGCCGCGACCGAGGTCGCCGGGCCGGGTTTCATCAATATCCGGCTGAAGCCCGAGATGTTCACTCAGGTTCTTCGCGCCGTATTGCGCGATCCGCGGAATTTCGGCCGCGTCGCCAAGAGCCGGTCAAGCGCGCTGCAGGGCAAGGTGAATGTCGAATATGTGTCGGCCAATCCGACGGGGCCGATGCATGTCGGCCACGGACGGGGCGCGGTCTTTGGCGACGCGCTCGCAAATCTCTTGGCCTTTTCGGGCTGCGAGGTGACGCGCGAATATTACATCAATGACGCGGGCGCCCAGGTCGACGTCCTGGCGCGCTCCGTTTATCTGCGCTACCGCGAGGCCCTGGGCGAGGCGATCACGATCCCCGAGGGGCTCTACCCGGGCGACTATCTGAAGCCCGTCGGCGAGGCGCTCGCCAAAGCGCATGGCGAGGCGCTCGCCAGCGCGGCGGAGAGCGAGTGGCTGCCGCTCGTTCGCGCCGCCGCCATTGACGCGATGATGGAGATGATCCGCGGCGATCTTGCCGCCTTGAACATCACGCATGAGACGTTCTTTTCCGAGCGGGCCTTGCATGCAAAAAAGGACGGCGTCTCGGCGATCGACGCCGCCATCGACTGGCTGCGGGCCAAAGGCCTCGTCTATGAGGGCCGCTTGCCCCCGCCAAAAGGGCAATTGCCCGACGACTGGGAGGATCGCGAGCAGACGCTGTTCAGATCGACGCAATTTGGCGACGACGTCGACCGCGCCTTGAAGAAATCCGACGGCTCGCCGACCTATTTCGCGGCCGATATCGCCTATCACAAGGACAAGATCGATCGCGGATTCGACACGCTTGTCGACGTTTGGGGCGCCGATCACGGCGGCTACGTCAAGCGCATGACGGCGGCCGTCGCCGCCCTCTCGGACAAGCGGGTGACGCTCGACGTCAAGCTTTGCCAACTCGTCAAGCTGATGCGCGCCGGCGAACCGGTCAAAATGTCGAAGCGGGCCGGGGACTTCGTCACGTTGCGGGAGGTCGTCGACGAGGTCGGCGTCGACGCCGTGCGCTTCATGATGCTCTATCGCAAGAATGACGCGCCGCTCGACTTCGACCTCGCCAAGGTCATCGAACAATCGAAGGACAATCCGGTTTTCTATGTCCAATACGCCCATGCCCGGGGAAAATCGGCGCTGCGGCAGGCGCTCGCCGCTTTTCCCGACATCGAGTTCTCGGCCGAAAGCTTGGCCCAGGCGAATCTGGCGCTTTTGGCGGATGAGGGCGAACTTGCTTTAGCCAAGATCATCGCGCAGTATCCGCGCGTCATCGAAGCTGCGGCCGCCGCGCACGAACCGCATCGCGTGGCCTTTTATCTGCACGAGCTGTCGAGCGTGTTCCATTCGCATTGGAATCGCGGCAAAGATCAGCCGCACTTACGGTTTGTTAAGTCTGAAGAGAGAGAGTTAACCATCGCTCGGGTTGCGCTGGTTAGCTCTTTAACGATCGTCCTGGGGTCAGGCTTGAGGCTGCTCGGCGTGAGCGCCCCCGACGAGATGCGCTAATCGACGCCTTGAGCGGTCAGGGCCAGGCGTAGGACGCGCTTATCGATTTGCTTCGCGCCCCCAGGAATTAACGAGCGAGGTGCATTATGCGCGAGACATCCGTTAGAGGTCCGGCGATCGATCTCGGCGAATTCGAGCGGCGGCTGCGTGGGTCCGAACGCGCTCCCCGAGTCGATGATCCGCTCAGCGAACTCGCGCGGCTTGTCCATGGCGACGACCGCGCCGCCAAGGATCCTTACAGCCAAATTCTCGCGGAGGCCCGCGACGCCCGCGCTCAAGCCGCTGAACTGAGGGGTTCCTACGACGCCGCGCCGCCAGTGGCGGCTGAACCGCCATATTATCCAGAGCCGTCGCTGGAGCAGCCTCTGGAGCCCGCCTATCCGGTGGATCCCGACTATCGCGATCTGCCGCCGGGCTACAGCCAGCAGCAGGGGGGCGGATATGAGGCCGCGTATCAAGAGGCCGAGACCGGCTGGAGCGATGATTCGCAATATCTCGATTATGGCCAGAGCGATGAATATTATGAGGAGCCGCACGGCTGGCGGTCCTGGTTCCGGCCGTGGCACGCCGTCGTCGCGATTTCGCTCGTCGCCGTTCTGAGCATCGGCTTCGCCTTCTGGCATCGCAGCGGCTCCAATGGCTCACGCGAGATCGCAACGATCGTCGCCCCGGAAGGGCCGGTGAAGGTAAAGCCAACCGTCGAAGCCGAAACGACGGCGCCGGACGCCAGCGCCGCTGTCGTGCTGGACCGCAAGGAGCAGGCGCCGGTTCAGAAGCTTGTCACCAATCAGGAACAGGCGGTGGATCCGTCCGTTACGCCGCAAGCGGCGCGGCTCGGCGACGGGCCTGTCAATCTCCCCCATGAGCCTCCAGCACCCGCCACGGCCGCGCCAAAGCGGGTGAAAACCGTCACCGTGCGGCCGGACGGCAGCCGGGTGGAGGATGGCGCATTGCCGCCGGCCGTCGCCATGGCGAGCCGGCCCGCCGAGACGGCGGCGCATCCGGCCGTCCCCGCCGCCGTCGGCGCGGCGACCGCGACGCCGCCGACGCAGGCGAAGCCAACGGCGACGCCTCCCCGAATCGCCAAGCCCAAGCCGGCGCCGAAAGTCGCCGCAGCTGAAGAGTCTCCGCCGGATGCGGATGCCGATCAAGCGACGCCTCCGAGCAAAGGCGGCTTCGCCGTGCAGTTCGGCGCGGCGGACAGCGAGGCCGACGCCCGCGAACTGCTGAAGACCGTCGTCAGCAAATATCGCGCGCAGCTTGGCGGCCTGAAGCCGACCTTCAAAATGGCGACGGTCAATGACAGAACCGTCTATCGCGTGCGCGTCGGGGCGATCAGCAAGGAGTCCGCGAACGCGATCTGCAGCAAGGTGAAGGCGACCGGCGGCTCCTGCTTCGTCGCGGGCAACTGACGGACGACATGCGCGCCTTCATCTGTGGATTGAAGGGACCGGCGCTCGAGGCCGACGAGCGCGCGTTCCTGCGGGACGCCGCGCCTTGGGGCGTGATCCTTTTTCGCCGCAATGTCGACGCGCCCGATCAGATCGCGCGGCTGACCGCCGACATTCGGGACGCTCTCGGCCGCCACGCGCCCGTTCTGGTCGATCAGGAGGGCGGCCGCGTCCAGCGCCTGGGACCGCCGCACTGGCGCGCCTATCCGGCCGCGGCGCGCTTCGAGCGGGCGGCCGCCGACGCCGCGCAGGCCGAGCGACTCGCCTGGCTTGGCGCCCGGCTGATCGGCCATGATCTGCGGTCGGTCGGCGTCGACGTCGACTGCCTGCCGGTGCTCGATGCGCCCGCCGAGGATTCCCACAGCATCATCGGCGATCGCGCCTATAGCCGGGATCCGGCGCGCGTCGCCGCGATCGGCCGCGCCGCCGCCGAAGGGTTGATGGCGGGCGGCGTCGCGCCGGTGATGAAGCACATTCCCGGTCACGGACGCGCCCGCGCCGACAGCCACTTGGAGCTGCCGGTGGTCAGCGCGCGCCGCGAGGACCTGGAGCTTATGGATTTCGCGCCGTTCAAGGCGAACGCCGATCTGCCGATGGCGATGAGCGCCCATGTCGTCTATTCGGCGATCGATCCGGCGGCTCCCGGCACGCTCTCGAAGGCGGTGATCGGCGACATCGTCCGCAGCTATATCGGTTTCGACGGCCTCCTGATGACCGACGACCTGTCCATGAAGGCGCTGACGGGGAGCTTCCGTGAGCGCGCCGAGCGGGCGATCGGCGCCGGATGCGATCTCGTGCTGCATTGCAACGGCGATCTAGCAGAAGCGCGGCCGGTCGCCGAAGGCGCGCCGCCGCTGGCAGGCGTGGCGCTGGCGCGGGCCGAAAAGGCGCTCGAATGCGTGCGGCGGCCCGTCGAATCCTTCGATGTCGCGGAGGCGACGCGCGAGTTCGACGCGGCGATGTCGGCGGTGGCCTGAACTCTTGCGCACAGGCGCATCCAGGTTTAACTGTGTAATTATGAAAAACATCACAGTTTCACTGGATGACGAACTGTATCGCCGGGCGCGGATCAGAGCGGCGCAGGACGATACTACTGTATCGGCCGTGGTTCGGCGTTTCCTGATTGAATTCGCTTCGGAAGGCACGGAGTTCGAGCGGCTGAAACGCCAGGAGCAGGAATTCCGCGCGCAGATCCAGGAATTTCGCGCGTCGGATCGGCTCTCCCGTCAGAGCGTTCATGAGAGGCCGATCGGGCAACCAACGAGGTGACCGGCTTTCTGGACACCAATATCCTGCTTTATTCAATCAGCCGCGACGCGTCCGAGGCGGAAAAGCGCGAGCGGTCCATCGCATTGCTGGATCAGGATGACTGGAGCCTGTCGACGCAGGTTTTGCAGGAGTTCTATGTGCAGGCGACGCGCGCCTCGCGGCCGGACGCCTTACCGCATCACATCGCGGCTGGCCTCGTGCGCGCGTGGCAGCGGTTTCAGGTTCAGGACATTACGCTGGCGATCGTCAACGCCGCGCTGGACATAAAATCGCGCTATGGATTTTCTTACTGGGACGCCGCAATCGTCGCCGCTGCGCAAGCGCAGGGGTGCTCGCGGCTATATTCCGAAGACCTCTCACACGGGCAGGTCATCGACAATTTGCAGATTATCGACCCCTTTCGATAGCAGTTCTCTCCTGTGGACCGGCGCTCCCAAAGCGCCGGCAGCGCTTGCGACGGCGGGCCATCGGGGCCAATCTCGCGCCGAAACGCTCGGCCATGCCGATTCGTAAAGGAAACAGGCTCAATTCGGGAATGGCCCAGGAACTGACCTTCGAGCTGGACGCGCCCCGCGGCGACGCCGAAGAGGCCTTTCTCGTCGACGTCGACGGTTTCGAAGGGCCGCTCGATTTGCTGCTTGAGCTTGCGCGCCGGCAGAAGGTCGACCTCGCCCGCATTTCCATTCTTGCGCTCGCCGAGCAATATCTCGCCTTCGTCGAGGCGGCGCGGCGCGTGCGCCTCGAACTCGCCGCCGACTATCTGGTCATGGCCGCCTGGCTCGCCTTTTTGAAGTCGCGGCTGCTGCTGCCGGAGCCGCCTAAGGGGGACGAGCCCTCCGCCTCCGATCTCGCCGCCGCGCTCGCCGAGCGCCTGCGCAGGCTGGAGCTCATTCGGCGCGCCGCCGACAAGCTCACCGAGCGCGCGCGGCTGGGGCGCGACATGTTTTTGCGCGGCGGCCCGGAAGGCGTAGAGACGATCTCGCATCCCAAATTTCAGGCGAGCCTCTACGACCTTCTCTCGGCTTACGCCCGGCAGCGCCAGAAGACGGCGACGTCGCGTGTGGTGATGCGGCAACGCGCGGTCTGGTCTCTGGCCGAGGCGCGCGAAGCCCTCGAACGGCTCGTCGGCGTCGCGACGGAATGGACCGTGCTCGACGATTTTTTGCTGCATTACTGTGTCGACATGCAGACGGCGCGCACCGTGCGCGCCTCGGCCTTTACCGCTTCGCTGGAAATGGTGCGCGAGGGGCGATTTGACATCCGTCAGGACCGCCACTTCGCGCCGCTTTGGGTGCGGCGGCGGGCGCCTCAGGAAGCGGACGAAACAGCGGGCGCGTCATAGCCCCGGAACTATAGGAGGCGTCCGGTGGCGCAGGCTGCGGAGAAGATCGAACTTTTCGACGTGAACAGCGACGACGAGCTTGCGCGTCACGAGGCTCGGCTGCGCGAAGCGGAGCGCATCATCGAGGCGCTGCTGTTCGCCTCTGCCGAGCCGCTTGATGAAGCGGAAATGGCGCGCCGCATCGAGGAGGGCGCCGATCTCGAGCGCGTTCTTGAGCGGCTGCGCGCCCATTATGCGGGCCGCGGCGTCAATCTCACCCGCGTCGGCAAAAAGTGGTTTTTCCGCACCGCCGCCGACCTCAACTGGATTCTCGCGCGCGAGCAGGTCGAGGAGAAGAAGCTCTCCCGCGCGGCGCTGGAGACGCTCGCGATCATCGCCTATCACCAGCCGACGACCCGCGCCGAGATTGAGGAGATTCGCGGCGTCGCCATTTCCAAGGGCACGTTGGACGTCCTGCTCGACACCGGCTGGATCAGGCTGCGCGGCCGCCGCAAGGCGCCGGGCAGGCCGATCACCTATGGCACGACCGACGCCTTCCTGATGCATTTCGGGCTTGAGCAGATCGGCGATCTGCCGGGGCTCGACGAACTCAAGGGCGCCGGGCTCTTCGACGGCCGGCTGCCGAAGGGCTTCGGCGTGCCGCAACCCTCGGACGACGCCGCGTTGCGCGAGGATGAAGAGCCGCTTGAAGACGACGCGCCGGAGCTTCTCGACATGGAGTTCCCGGACGAGCCCGAGGCGCCGGAGACGCCTGAAGCCGCCGACGACGAGGAGCTTTGAGGGCGTCGCGGGGCGGAGCGGTCAAGCGCCGCCAAATTTCCACGTCCCGTGAGAATGTCTGCGGCGCGCATCTGTGCGCCCCGTCCTTGTTTTTATAGCGAGGGGCGCATAGTTTCCGGGCAAACGCCGGTCGACCCGGTTTCTCTTTCGGAAGGATGCGCGCCATGGGCGGTCTGTCGATCTGGCACTGGATCATTGTCGGCGCGGTCGTCTTCATTCTTTTCGGCGGGAAGTTCAAGATTTCCGACGTGATGGGCGACGTCGCCAAGGGCATCAAGGCCTTCAAGAAGGGCATGTCCGAAGACGACGTCGCGGCCGATGACGCAAAAAAGCCGCTCGAAGGCCAGGCCAGCGAGCGACGCGCACTGGAGAGCGACAAGGCGGACACCAAGAAGGTCTAGCATCGACGCCCTCCCTTAAGGGGGAGGGTCGCGCTGAACGCGCGGGGTGGGGTGAGAGAGAATCCCTTGAGCCTCGCCACATCGTCACCCCACCCCGAAGCGCTTCGCGCTTCGACCCTCCCCGTCAAGGGAGGGCGCAAGGCGCCCGAGCAACACGCATGTTCGATCTCGAACCCGGCAAGCTCATCGTCATCGCCATCGTCGCGCTGATTGCGATTCCCTCGAAGGATTTGCCGCGCGTCTTGCGCTCGCTTGGGCAGTTCACCGGAAAAATGCGCCGCATGGCTGCGGAATTTCAAGGACAATTCATGGAGGCGATGCGCGAGGCCGAACTCGATGATCTGCGCAAGGAGGTCGGCGAGATGAGGGACGCGGTCAAGGAGAGCGTGAAGCTCGACGGCGCGTTCGATCCGATGGCCGAAGCGCGCAAGCAGATTACCGGCGCAATCACCGGCGAGGCGAAGCCGTCGGCGGATGAGGATGCGCCGGCCGCATCCTTCGAGACGCCGCCTTCGGCCGCTCCTCAGGATGAGGGCTCTGGTTTCCCTGAAAGCGAGCAGGCCGATTCGCCGAAGAAGGCCGCCACATGAACGAGGCCGACGAAGCCGAAATCGAGGCCAGCAAGGCGCCGTTGATCGAACATCTGATGGAATTGCGCGAGCGCCTGATCAAGGCGCTGCTCGCCTTTCTCGCGATGTTCGTGCTCTCCTTCTTCTTCGCCAAGGAAATCTACAATCTGCTTCTCATTCCCTACACGCAGGTCGCAGGCCCTGAGGCGCGGCTCATCTACACGGCGCCGCAGGAATATTTCTTCACCCAGATCAAGGTCGCGCTGTTTATGGCGGCGTTTTTGTCCTGTCCGATCGTGCTGTCGCAGATCTACGCCTTCGTGGCGCCCGGGCTCTACAAGCACGAACGCAGGGCGTTCCAACCCTATCTTTTCGCGACGCCGATCTTCTTCGCCTTTGGCGCGCTCGTCGTCTATTTTCTGGTGATGCCCAATCTGCTGCGTTTCTTCATGGGGATGCAGCAAGCGAATGAACCGGGCAAGGCGCAGATCGAACTGCTGCCGCGCGTCTCCGAATATCTTTCGCTGATCATGACGCTCGTGCTCGCCTTCGGCATCGTGTTTCAGTTGCCGGTGGTTTTGACGCTGCTCGGTCAGGTCGGCATCGTGACGTCGGAGTTTTTGAAAGAGAAACGGCGTTACGCGGTCGTGCTCGTCTTCATCGTCGCGGCGGTTTTGACGCCGCCGGACGTATTCTCGCAGCTCGCGCTCGCAGTCCCTGGCGTGCTGCTCTACGAGGCGTCGATTTACGCCGTGCGGATGGTCGAGAAGAAGCGGGCCGCGGCCCAAGCTGCGGCGAGCGGCGGCTCATAGGCGACATCTCGCCGCTTGACCCTGTTACCTGCCCGCGAGAGAAAGACGCCCTCGACAAAGTCCCCGCCGTCATGGCCGGGCTTGTCCCGGCCATCCACGCCGAGACGTTGCGGCTCGTTTGAAATGCTGTCGTAACGGCGCTGCGTGGATGCCCGGCACAAGGCCGGGCATGACGCGTTTGCAACAGTTCGCCCATTACTCCCCAGCGCCAGCAGGCCGATATGTACGACATCAAATGGATTCGCGAGAACGCTGAAATTTTCGATCGCGGCCGCGCACGGCGCGGGCTGGAGCCGATCTCGACGCAGCTTCTCGCCTTCGACGACGCGCGGCGCGCGGCGATCGGCGAATTGCAAAAGGCGCAGGAGCGTCGCAACGCCGCCTCGAAAGAGATCGGCGCGGCGATGAAGGCGGGCGACAGCGCCCGCGCCGAGGCGCTGAAAGCGGAAGTCACGACGATCAAGGAAAACTGGCCGGCGCTCGAAGAGGCCGAGCGCTACGCGATAGCCGAACTCGACAATGCGCTGGCGAGCATTCCCAACACGCCGCTCGACGAAGTCCCCGACGGCGCCGACGAGAATGACAATGTCGAAGTCGCGCGCTGGGGCGAGCCGCGTGAATTCGATTTCACGCCGAAAGAGCATTTCGAAATCGGCGAAGGCCTTGGGCTGATGGATTTCGAAACGGCGGCGAAAATTTCCGGCGCGCGTTTCGTCGTCAACAAAGGCGGGCTGGCGCGCTTGGAGCGAGCCCTCGCGCAATTCATGCTCGATCTGCATACGAACGAGCATGGCTATATGGAGGTCAGCCCGCCGCTGCTGGTGCGCGACGACGCCATGTTCGGCACGGCGCAATTGCCGAAGTTTAGAGAAGATCAGTTTGTTGCGACAAATCAGCTGTTCGTCAGCGAAGCCTTCAACCAGGCCGTCGATGAATTTAATGAAGGAATTCTCCCCGAGGGCCGGGACTTAACAACTCGAACCGGCCAATTAATGCAGGGAAAGAATTACTGGCTCATCCCCACGGCCGAAGTGCCGCTCACCAATCTCGTGCGCGAGTCGATCCTCGACGAAGCGCAATTGCCGATGCGCATGACCGCCGGCACCTATTGCTTCCGCGCCGAAGCGGGCGCCGCCGGCAAGGACACGCGCGGCATGATCCGCCAGCATCAGTTCTACAAGGTCGAACTCGTGTCGATCACAACGCCGGAGCAATCGCTCGACGAACATGAGCGCATGACGGGCTGCGCCGAGAAGGTGTTGCAGCTTCTTGAACTGCCCTATCGCAAGGTCGTGCTCTGCACCGGCGACATGGGCTTCGCGAGCCAAAAAACCTATGACCTCGAAGTCTGGCTGCCGGGGCAGGGGAGATATCGCGAGATTTCCTCATGCTCGGTCTGCGGCGACTTCCAGGCGCGGCGCATGAACGCGCGCTATCGCCCGAGCGATAGCAAGGGGCCGCGTTTTGTCCACACGCTCAACGGCTCGGGCGTCGCGGTCGGCCGCGCGATGGTCGCGGTGCTGGAGAATTATCAGCAGGCCGACGGCTCAGTCGAGGTTCCCCGCGTCCTTCGGCCTTACATGGGCGGGCTCGCGCGCATCCCGAGCTGAACGCCGTCGGTGGACGCAGCGCCCGCGTCTCGCGGGCTCTTCGCAATGGGGCTCGGGCGACGTCCCAAAAAACGGCGTCCAGCCATAGCCGTAGTCGGCGCGCGGCGCATAGCCGTCGCTGAGCAGGTCGCGCGCCGCGACCGGCAGCACCACGGGCGCGGCCAGAAATCCCAACAGGCCGGAGCCGGGCGCGGTCGGCGGCGCGCCGGGGATCACAAGCGGCGCCGGGACATAGCCCATGGTCCCGCCATATTGCACCTGGCACCAGCGGCCGCAGCCGAGCACATTGAAGGGAATATTCGCCGCCATCGTGGTGACCGGCCGCGCGCTCGAACTGGGGCTGACCTGGAGCGGCGTCACCGCCGCCACATAGGCCTCAAAAGCGGCGGCGCAGCCGGGGGCGGCGCTCATCGCCGCCGCAAGCAAGAACGACAGTCGTAAGCGCATCAAAAATCCCCCCGAGAATGAGGCTGCGACTCGAGGGCGATCTGGTGAAGGGTTTCCTCGTACTTCGAGACGGCCTCTTCGAGGCCTCCTCTGGATGAGGAAACCCTTCACCCGATCGCCCTTCGGGCAATTTGGGTCATTGTGGACGTTGGGCGTCGAATCGTCCAAAGAAACTTGGGCTTCTTCGAATAGCCCCAAGCGCGAGCGAAACCGCCAAACACATGCGCATTCTCATCACCAATGACGACGGCGTTCACGCGCGCGGCCTGGCGATCGCCGAGACGATCGCGCGCGCCTTCACTGACGATATTTTCGTCATCGCGCCGGAATTCGAGCAATCGGGCGTTTCGCATTCGCTGTCGCTCAATGATCCGCTGCGGCTGCGGGAGATTTCGCCGCGCCACTTCGCGCTCAAGGGAACGCCGACCGATTGCGTCATCATGGGCCTGCGCAAGCTGATGCTCGATCATCCGCCCGATCTTCTGATTTCCGGCGTCAACTGCGGCCAGAATATCGCCGAGGACGTCTCCTATTCCGGCACTATCGCCGGGGCGATGGAGGGCACGATTCTCGGCATTCCGTCGATCGCGCTCTCCCAGGTCTATGATTTCTTCGCGGACCGCCGGACGATCCACTGGGAATGCGCGGCGACGCATGGCGCCGAGGTTGTGCGCCGCCTGATCGCGGCGGGCATTCCCAAGAACGTGTTGATGAATGTCAATTTTCCGCATTGCGCGCCCGAGGACGTCGCCGGCGTCGCGATCACGATGCAGGGCAGGCGCAGCAGCGACATCGTGCGGATCGAGGACCGCAAGGACGGCCGCGGCAATCCCTATCACTGGATCTCCTTCCAGCGCGGCGACTTCAAGTCGGGGCAGGGCACCGATCTGCTGGCGCTCGAAGAAAAGAAAATCTCCATCACCCCGCTGCAGCTGGATTTCACCGATCATCCGACGGTGACGCGTCTCGCCGCGGCGTTCGAGCCCAAAGAATGACAGAGCGCCGCGCGCCCAACGCAGCCGAATACGAGGAGCGCGCGGCGCTGCTGCTGACCTTGCGCCAGGCGGGGCTGCGCGACCTCTCGGTGTTGCGCGCGATGGAGGCGACCCCGCGGGAGGCGTTCGCGCCCTATCGCTTTCGCGATCTGGCGAATCGCAATCTCTTGCTGCCGATCGGCTGCGGGCAGACCATGTCGCGTCCGGTCGAACTCGCCAGACGGCTCGAGGCGCTCAAGATCGGCCGCGGCCACCGGGTGCTGGAGGTCGGGGCGGGGTCCGGCTATGGCGCGGCGGCGCTCGCGCAGCTCGCCAGCGAGGTCGTAAGCCTCGAACGTTTCGAGACGCTCGCCATCGAGGCCTCGCGCCGGTTGGCCGCCCATGGCGTTGCAAACGCCAAGGCGATTTTCGCCGACGGCCTCGATCCGCCTCACGAGCTCGGACGCTTCGATCGGATCATCGTCCAGGCCTCGGTCGGCGCCGCGCCCGCCGCGCTCATCCAAATGCTCACGCCGGGCGGCGCGCTGCTGTTCGCCCGCAGGGAGCACGCGCAGGCCGGCGCGCGGGCGAAGGAACGATTGATTAAGCTTGATCGCAACGAGGACGGCGAACTGCGCGAGACGGATCTTGGCCCGTGTCGCCTGGGGCCGGCGATCCCCGGACTGGCGCAGGCGCTCTAAAACATCATGACGGAATGCTGAAAATTTTCATCGCCGCGCGCGCTTTGCGTTCATCTTAAACGGCTCCTTAACCGCCGCGCTGTTACCCATAAAGCCGTTCAATGTTGCGTTCGGGTGGGTCGCGTCATGGTTACCAAGCATCACATTGCTTATTCGCGCGCCGCAGTGCGGTTCCTGGCTGCCGTCGGCGTCGCCGCCCTTGTCGCCGGCTGCTCCGACGCCTCCCGCTTCGGAGGCGACACCTTCTCCGATCCCTTCTCCGACCCCTTCTCGGGATCGGCCAAGACCGCCTCGCTCGGCGTCGATCGGGCGCCTGTCGGCGCGATCGCCGACGCGCCGGCGCAGAGCCCGCCCTCCACGGCGGTGGAGACCCGTCCCTTGCCCGCGCCCTCGGCCAGCGCGCCCGCCCAGAGCGGCGGCGCGTCCCTGGCGCGGACCTCTACGCCAGCGGCGCAGCCGTCGTCGACGCGCGTTGCGGCCGCCGGCGCCAGCGGCCACTGGAGCGCCGAAGGCGGCACGCCGATCGTTGTCGCCCAGGGCGAGACCGCGGCAATGCTGGCCACCCGCTACGGCGTGCCCACCGACGCGCTGCTGCGGGCGAATGGCTTCAACATCGCCTCGCAGGTTCAGCCAGGCTCTCGTCTGGTGGTTCCCGTCTATCGGGCCGGCGGCGCTCCTGTCGTGGCGACGCGCGTCCCCGCCGGTCCGGCGAAAGCGGCGGCCGCCGTGCCGGCCGCGGCCAAGCCGCTCGCCGCGAAGCCTGCGCCGTCGGCGAAGTCCGTGGCCGACGCCAGGCCGGCGGAACCGGCGAAGCCGGTCCGCAAGACCGAAGCCGAACCGGCTAAAACCAAGCCGATCGATAAGTCGAAGGCGGCGGCCAAAACCGCGTCGGAGAAGACGCTCGTCAAGGCGGAGCCGCGCATCGCCGCGACGACGCCGGCCCGCGCCGTCAAAACCGAGCGGATCGCCCGTGGGCCGTCCTCTCCCGTGGCGTCGGAAGCTGAGCCCAAGATCGCGGACGCGCGCAGCACGCCCGTTGTCGCCGCCGAAACCCCGAAAGAAACGCCCAGCGCCCGCAAGGTCGACACCACGGCGACCGCCTCCATTCCCCCGGCGAATGACGCGAAAGCGGTGGCTTCCGACGAAAGTCGGCCCGAGTTCCGCTGGCCCGCCCGCGGCCGCATCATTCAGGGCTTCACGTCGGGCGGAAACGACGGGATCAACATCGCGGTGCCCGAAGGAACGCAGGTCAAGGCGGCCGAAGGCGGGGTCGTCGCCTATGCCGGCAGCGAGCTCAAGGGCTACGGCAATCTCGTGCTCATTCGGCATCCCAACGGCTTCGTTTCGGCCTACGCTCACAATGGCGAACTCGACGTCAAGCGCGGCGATCAGGTCAAGCGCGGTCAGACGATCGCCAAGTCCGGCCAGTCGGGCAATGTCGGCTCGCCGCAGCTTCACTTCGAACTGCGCAAGGGTTCGACGCCCGTCGATCCGACGCGCTATCTGGCGGGGTTGTAGGCGTCGACGCGAGAACGCTCCGGCGTCCGCGAGACAAAAGGCGCTGGAGACTTGGGGCGGCGGGTCCAAAGAAAGGCCCGCCGCTCTCGTCTTTTGGCGCCTCGCGGGCCGATCAAAATGCTATATGGCGCGGGTCGCAACCGGAGGATCCCGCGCCAGTGAAGCATCGTCTCGCTTTCGTTTTCCTGCTCGCCGCCACGCCGGCTTTCGCGGTGGACCCGACCGGCGTTCCCCAGTGCGACGCGCTGCTCAAGCGCTATGAGGCCTGCTCGGGACAACTGCCGCCGTCTCAGGTCCATGCCGCGCAAAAGGAGCTGCTCGATGGCGCGGTCGGCATTCGCTCCGCGGCGACCGATCCGGCGAAACGGCCGGATCTTGAACGCTATTGCGCCGATCGGTTTGAATTGATGAAGCGCGCAAGCGACATCAAGGACTGCATGTCGAAGCCATGAGCGCGGCGCGGGCGTCAGTGTAATCTTTGCCCCGCATTTCGATCAGGCGCGACGCCGCGCGTTCGAATTCGCGCGCTTCGGCGCCGTAGTCCGCGTGGTAGAGTTCGGAAGGCTCCGCCGCGGCGGAAACGACCAGCAGAATGCGCGCCTCGTAAAGAACGTCGATCAGCGTGATGAAGCGGCGCGCTTCGTTCCGCTGCTCTGGCGTCAAGGCCGGTACGTCTTCGACGATCACCGCGTCAAATTTCTCGGCGATCGCCATATAATCCGCCGCCGACAGCGGTTGACCGCAGAGCGCCGCGAAGCTCAGACGCGCGACGCGGCCCGCGGTTTGCGGGATCTCGATGCGGCGTCGCTTGACCTCAATTGTCGCGGGCGTTTCCCCCGCGTCGCCGGCGAGCGTCGCATAGAGCGCGTCGATCGCCGATCTTGCGCGAGAGTCGGCGGGCGTGAAATAGACCTGCCCGAGATCGCCGCGCCGTCGCCGATAGTCGTTCGGCGCGTCGAGACGCAGGACGTCCATTCGCTCCTGCAATATGGCGATAAAGGGCAGGAACAGATCGCGATTGCGGCCGCCTTCATAAAGCCGGCAAGGCTCGACGTTGGACGTCGCGACAATGACGACGCCCGACGCCAGCAGTGAAGAAAACAGCCGTGCGACGATCGATGCGTCAGCGACATCGTGCACGGCGAACTCGTCAAAGCAGAGCACACGGGTTTCTTGCGCGATCTGCTGCGCCACGCAGCTCACCGGATCGGCGTCGCTACGATGCGGCTTCTCACGCAGGCGATGCAGCCGGTCGTGCACGTCCGCCATGAAGGCGTGAAAATGCGCGCGACGCTTCTTCTCGACAGGAAGCGCGCCGAAGAACAGGTTCATCAAGAAGGTTTTGCCGCGCCCGACCGATCCCCAGAGGTAGAGGCCGCGCGCGGGCTGCCGCCGAAGGCGAAAGGTCGCAAGGAGCGCTTGCGTCACACTGGCGTTTTTCGGCCTGCGGCTTACGAGAGCGTCGGCGAGCGCTTGAAGCTTCTCGACCGCCGCGCGCTGCGACGCGTCGCGCTCCAACGCGCCCTGCGCGACGAGCGCGTCATATTTCTCGACGATGCTCTGCGCGCGCGACGTCATGCGCGCCGCATCCTGCCGTTCGCCTCTGCGAGCGCGCCGGGGCGGAGTTCGCAATAGAGCAGGCGCTCCGGGTCCACGGGACCCGGCATCGTGATTTTGCCCTGCGGCACAGGCGCGAATCCCAACCGCGCATAATATTCCTCGTCGCCGACGAGCAGGACGAGCCCATGTCCGGCGTCGCGCGCGGCGTCCAGCGAATATTTGACGAGCGTCTCGCCGACGCGCTGCTGGCGAAACGCCGGCTCGACAGTCAAAGGACCAAGCAAAAGCGCGGGCGTCGATCCGACGAGGATGGGCGTCATGCGGTTGGCGCCGACAAGCAGGGTTCCGATCCGCGCGACAAAGGACAGCGAACGATCGGGATCGACGCCTTCGCGCAAGCGATAGGCCGTACGCGCATATCTGCCCGGACCGAACGCGCGTTCGTCGAGCTTTTCGATAGGCGCGTCGTCTGCGGCCGTCAGCGGCGCAAATTTTACGGCGAGATCGATCATCTTGTGGCTTGACCCTGGGCGCAGGCCATATCACGCGCCGTCCGCGCGGCAAAACCTCTCGTTGCGCCGCGACTTGCCGCCATGCGACGCTAGGGGCGGAGAGAAGCAATGGCGGAGTATCGCTTGCGCCGGGCAAGCATCGCGGACGCCCGATTGATCGCCGAACTCCACGCCAGGGCATGGCGGGAGACCTATCTTGGCGTGATGCGCGAAGAGGCGCTGGCGTCCATCGATCTCGACGATTGGACGCGCTGGCTGGCGCGGATCGGCTCAAGCGAAGACGCTCAGGCCGTGTTCATCGCGTGCGAGGGCGAGACTCTGGTAGGCTTCGCCCGTTGCGCTCGCCAGTCCAACCCTAAGCTCGTTCCGCTTGGCTTCGAGGGCGAAATCGCGTCGATCTACCTGCTGCTGCGCGCCCAGCGCCGCGGCTTAGGCAGGCGCTTGATGCAGCGGCTCGCCGCGCATCTGATGTCCGCCGGCTGCGCGAGCGCCGCCGTTTGGGTCTTGCGCGACGCGCCGAAGGCCCGCGGATTTTATGAAGCGCTCGGCGCGGAGCCTGTCGGCGTCGAGGGCGTGTGGGAGATTGCGGGCGACGTCCTGCCGGACATCGCCTATGGCTGGCGTGATCTGCGCGCCTTGAGCGCCGGAGCCGGCTCCGTCGCGCGTTCACCAATAGGGTGAGACAGGCGCGTTCTCCAGCGCCTCGGACAGCCGCGCCCGCGTCCCTGCGGTCGTATCCGCCGGCAGAGCGTCGAGCGCGAAGAAGTCCGCCTCCGCGATCTCGCGATCCGGCGCGCGCGGCTGCGTGAGGCGAAACGAACGCACGACATAAAGCGCGACGTGGTCTCGCGTCGAGAACCGCCGATTGAAATACATGCCGAACAGTACAGGCGGCGCATCGAGCAGGATATTCGCCTCCTCGCTCAGCTCGCGCTCGAGCGCCTCGACAAGCGTTTCGCCGCTTTCGACGCCGCCGCCCGGCAAATAAAAACCATCCACATAAGTGTGCCGGACAAGCAGCACGCGGTTTCTTGCGTCGAGGACGAGGCCGCGCACGCCCAGGGTCATCGGACGTTGAAAGCGTGCGCCCAAAGCGATGAGCCGCAACGTAAAACGCGTGCGCCTCGATGGCGCCGCGCGTCCTTCTTCGGGCTTCGTCAAAACCGCCTCCGATCGCCCGAAACTATGGCAAATGACGCGCGAAAGCACTAGTGTCGCGGGCCCAGCCCGATGAGGAAAGCGCCGCGCGGCGCGCCCGGCCGTCAGAGAGGATTCTTGAACTTCCGGCTCGCCCATCTTTCCGACGCGCATATCGGCCCGATTCCTCGCCCCAATCTCGCGGAGCTCCTTGGCAAGCGCGTCACGGGCTATGTGAACTGGCTTTATAAACGCGGCGATCAGCACGATATGCGCGTGCTCGGCAAGATCGTCGCGGACATCAAAGCGCAGGCGCCCGACCACGTCGTCATGACCGGGGATATCGTCAACATCGGACTGCCCGGCGAAATCGCGCTCGCCAAAGACTGGCTCGCCTCTCTGGGCGCGCCTGGCGACGTGAGCTTCACGCCCGGAAATCACGACGCTTATGTGGCGAGCGTGACAGATCTCGTTCACGAGGTTTTCGCGCCTTGGACGACGGGCGAGAGCGCAGGCGGGGGCTTTCCCTATTTGCGCAGGCGCGGCGGCGTCGCGCTGATCGGTCTCGACACCGGCGTGCCGACGGCGCCTTTCGTCGCTTCCGGGCGGCTCGGGGCGACTCAGCTGGCGGCGCTCGCGGATCTGCTGGAGCGCGCGAAGGCGCAAGGACTTGCGCGCGTCGTCTGCCTTCACCACCCGCCGCATGTCGGCGGCGCGCGTCGTCTGCGCGGGCTCGAAGACGCGGCGGACTTCGAAAGCGTCATCGCGCGCCATGGCGCTGAACTCATTCTGCATGGGCATAATCACAAGCCCAGTCTGCATCGTCTGCCGGGGCCCGGCGCCGCGACGCCGGTCGTGGGCGTCGCATCGGCTTCCGCCCGGCCCGGCGGGCATTATCCGGGCGCCGCCTATAATCTTTACCAGATCGAGCGCGAAGCGGACGGCGTCAGGATTTCGCTGCGCAGGCGTGGATTGAACGACGCCGGCGAGGTCGTTGAACTCGAATCCGTTGAGCTGTGAAGCCTAGAGCGCGGCTCGCGAAAAAGTGGGAACCGTTTTTTCGCATAGAGCGCGCTCTAAACTTTGGGAATCGATCACGTCATCTGCATTTGGGCGATTTCGCCCAAATGCAGCGTAATCTAGTCTGAGAGATAGGCGCGATAGAGCCATGCCGCCAAGACGGCCAAGAATGCGAAGAAAGCGGCAGCGCCAAAAAACTCGGCGATGAACGCGGCGACGCGAATTGTTTTTCCGGAATGGGATTCGTCGTTTTCGCGCGCGTTCGCCCTCTCGCGCGCGGCGGCGACCTTGACGCCAAGCGCCCGCGCCGCGCCGCCGCTCGCATAATCGACCGCGAGCGCCTTTTCGCGCTCGATCAGGCGATGCGCGATGTAGCTGGTGATCGCGTCGACGAGGTCGTCGACGCTGTCGCTTTCGCGAAGCGTCACCCGGCCGTGGCGCGTATCCTGGAGAAAGCGATAGGTCCGCCTGTCGCGATCCATCTCGACGAAGCCGATCTGGTCGATGAACAGGCGCGGTCGCTCCGCCGGCGCAACGCCAACGTCGAAAATGTCGCAATCGCTCGGCACCTGCGCCAGAACCGGCGACAGAGCCTCGCCGAGCATCTCCAGCCGGGCGATTTCCGCGGCGCGCAGATCGGAAATGGCGGCGGAGCGCTCCGCGTTCTCGAGGCGCGCGCGGCGCAGCGCGCCGGACAGGCTGGCCATACGCTCGTCGAGCGTACCCGCCGGTCCCTTGCGGGCGACTCGCTCGCGCTCCACAAGAAGCGATAGACGCTCCGCGGGCGTTGTGGACGGGTGTGGCTGGTCGGCGTCGCGAATGTCTGCTGGCGGCGCGGGCAGGGGCTCTTCCATATCGTCCACTCGCTGTGGCCCTCGCTGCGCGGCCGGGGCATTAAAGCATTGTGACTATAGCGGCTCTCGGCGGCGCTGCGAAGCGCAAGCGCGAGGAACAAAGGCGGGAGTCGACTTTTTCTCCCGGCTCCGGCAAGGGATTCCATACGATCGCCGCTGATTCCGGCCATTAACGTTAAAAAACGCCGTATTCAACAAAAGGCGCGGAGGAAATCCATGGCCGTCAATCGCGGCGAATCGGACGTCAACACCGCATTGTTCGAGCGCATTATGATCGGCATGGGGCTTGCGGTCTTCGCGGCGCTGGAGGCGGCCGGCGGCGGCGAACACGCGATCGTGGCCGGGTTTTTCGCCGGGGCGACGATTTTCGTGCTCCGCCGCTCCTCCGAAAGCGCGCGCCAAGCGGCCGATTTCGCCGTGGATTTCCTCGCTGTCGCGACTTTTACGCTGCTGTGCGACCGCGCCGGCCTGTTGTGGCGATCGCCGGAAACCTTCGCCGAACTGTTCCGGTTCTCGCCGGTCGGCGCGGCGACCGCCACCATTCTCTATCTCGCCGGGGTCGTCACGCTGAGAGCGCGTTCGCGCATGGCGGTGCGCGCGGCGCTGTTCGTTTTGCCGTTGCAGTTCAGCCTGTTGATCGCTCTCGGCTCGCCGCCCGTCGCCCAGATCGGCGGCGCGCTGCTCCTCGGCCTCGACGTCCCGGAGGCCTTCAGAAAAATCGTCGGGCATACGCTGGTCCTGTTTCTGCTCAACGAATCGATCGTCGTCGGCGTCCCCCTCGCGCTCGGTCGTTTTTTGCCCCGACAATGGCGCCCGCATGGCATTCTGCTCGCCTCGGCCTTCGTCGCTTCGCTGACGCCCTATATCGCGACCTCGGTCTCATATTTCGTCGCGCCCTATTTGCCCTATCCGGTGACGGCGCTGGTCGCGACGGGAGCGGCGGCGCTCGCGCAAGCAGGATTATGGGGCCAAACCTATCTCGTGACCCAGGCGATGGCTGGCCTTTTGCGCGCGACGCCGTCCCTGCAGGTCGTGGTGTTCCATGATTGGCGGACCGGCGCCGAAAAGGGCGCCGTCTATGGCTTCGTGTTCATGGCGCTGCTGCTCGCGGTCGGGCGGGTCGTGTCTTTTGCGCCCGCCGTCGCCGTCATCTCGGCCTCCGGCCCGATCGGCGGCGCGCTGATCGGCGCCGCGCTTTTTCCGCTCGCGCGCGCGATCGTGGAGAGCACCGACTCGACCCCGCCCTTCTTTGCGCGCGTCGAAGAGCTCTATCTGCATCCGTCCAACTATTTTCGCGGCGCGGTGGCCGGCGCGGCCATCGGATTGGCCCTGAAGATTGGGCTGCCCGAGGCGAGCGGGAGCGGACGGTTTCTCTTCGGCGCGGTCGCGGGAGCGCTCGCTTATGCCGGCGTCGATGCGGCGTTTGATTTCGCGGCGCTGACGCAAGGGCGCCGGCAGCATCTGCGCAGTTGGCGCGTCTATTCGCTGGGCGCGCTTCTCGGCGCGCTCGTCGCCGGCGCCGTCGCTTGGTATCTCGACTCGGGACAGGTCGAGAACATCACGGCGAAATTCTTCGCTTACACGTCGCTCGACTATGGCGCGGACGGACGTCCCATCACCGAATATGTCATCCGACCGCTCTTCTCGAAGTGGGGCGCGACGGATCTCGGCAGGGTCGACGGCGGCGTGAGGCTGCTGTTCGACGAGTCGCTCTCTGGCGTCATCCAATGGGTGTTCGCCGCGCCGCTCTTTTCGATCAATCTTTTCTTCCTTACGGCGCTCGTGCAGCGCAGCCTGCAGCCGCTTCGCCAACTCGCGAGCTGGCAAGGCCTCGACATGCTCATCGAAAACGCCGTGCGCGTTTTGCGCTGGGGCCTCTGGATGGCGCCGGTGATCTATTCCTTCCTGAAGGCTTCGCCCGACCCCGCCTGGTACAATCAGGACGGGCTCATCCGCACCGGCGTCGCGAGCTGGATGAGCTACATCCTGCCGGACTCGGATTTTCGCGCCTGGAGCCTCGATATCTTCACCGCGCTTCTCGCCTATGACGCGCTGCGGGTGCTGATCTGGTTCGACCACATGGGCCTGCGGGTCGCGACGCTCGTCAATCTGTCCTTCGTGGGCGGCGACGTCGCCGATGAGAAAGCCGCGCGCTTCCTTGGAAAGGCGCAAACAAGCCGTGCGATCCCCGAAGGCATCCGTCGCTTCGGCACTTGGGCGCCGCTATTGTTGCCCTTCTATATTCCGCGCGGCGCCGAATGGGACAAGGCGTGGAGCGCCGCCGAGCAGATGTCGCAGACGCGGCCGCCGTCCTACGCCTATCTGGTCAGCGGATATCTGATCTACGCCGGCGTTGTCGCCTTCGGCCTTGTCCTCTTCCTTCTCGGACGGCTTGCGCGCGCGCAGAAAGTGACGATTGAAGGCATTACCGGCGCTGGCGGCGTGCCGGGCTCGCGGCCGTTGAAACTGACCAACGGGCTGATGATCAGCGAGTGGTTTCAAGACGGGCAGGGGGCCATGCGCATTGAAGGCGTGGCGCGCGGCGGCCCTCCGATCGACTTGACGCGACGCCCGGACGATCACGCCCATCCGCGCGGACGTTTCCTTTTTCTGCGCGAAGACGGCGGCGAGCTCTGGTCGATCGGCGAGGCGCCGACGCGCTGCAGAGCCACTCAGGCGTCGCTCACCGACGCCGGCGAGAACTGCCTGTTCTTCATGGCGGAGCGCAACGGATTCGCGATCGAAGCGCGAGTCTCGCTCGCCGCCGACGAAGCGGTCGAGATCACCCGACTGAAGATCGTCAATCTCGAACAGTGCCATCGTAAATTGATGCTGGCGTCGCTGCGTGAGTGGGTGCTGAACGAGACCGGCGTCGAGCTTCGCGACGCCGCGTATAACGCGATTCACATCGGCACCTGGTACGTCCGATCGCTGAATGCGATTTTCGCCCAGAACCGTTTGCTCAAGGGCGGGGCGCGGCGTCAATCCGATCGCCGGCTGTCGCCGGAGATCGGCTTTCACGCCATCGGCGCCGGCGCCGACGCGAAGATCTCCGTCGTCGGCTATGAGGATGTGAAGTCGCGCTTCTACGGAATGGGATCGACCTATGCGCCGGACAGCCTGCTTGGACTGGCGGCGCCCCGCGATCCGAAAGACGAAGGTCTGCTCTATGGCTTCGAGCCCTGCGCCAGTCTGCGCGTCGAGGTCGAACTCGCGGCCGCCGGCGCGACGGAATTGATCATCGTCGACGGCTGGGCGCGCGACATGGGGCGGGCGACGGATTCCATCGCGCGTCATCTCGGGATCGCCCCCGTCGCGCCGGAGACTCTGAACAGGGCGTTGTCGCGCCGCCGCGGGCTCATCCTGCCGCCCCCGCCCAAGAAGCCGCGCTACGCCTTTTCTCAAGACGGCCGGAGCGTCGCGCTTGCGCCCGGAACGCCGCGTCCTTTCGGCCACGTCATCGCCAACGCCTTCGGACAGGGCGCCGTGCTCACCAATGACGGCGAGATTTTTTCCTTCCACGGCAATTCGCGCCTGAACAGCTTCACCCCGTTTCGCATGGGCGAGGGCCGCATGGCGCCGGCCGGGCAAAGGATCTACGTCTATGATCTCGCCCGCACCGACGCGCATAGTCCGACCTTCGTTCCGCTGCGCCGTCGCGACGCGGAATATCAGGTGACGTTTTCGCCGGGCGTCGCCGTCTACCGTTCCGAGCGCGATCATCTTCAGCTCGAGATGACGGTATTCGTCAGCCCCACCCAGCCGATCGAATTCAAGATCCTGAAGATCCGCAACAAGACCGATCATGAGCGTCTGCTGCAGATCACGCCGTCAATGGAAATCGTGTTGGCGGAAACGCCGAACGAAAGTCTCGGCGTGCTGGAATCGGTCATCGACGAAAATGTGTATTCGATCTACTTCCGCAATCCTCGCAATAATTTCGTGCAGGGCTGGGCCTTTGTGACGACCTCGATCCCGGCGGAATTCGCCGAGACGTCTCGTCGCCGCTTCTTGGGGCATGAGAGCCGCGACCCCTACCTGCCTTATATGGTCGAGCACGGCCATCCGGACGCGGGCGCGCCCGCGCATGAACGGAAAGTCGCCGCGTTCAGCGGCGCGATCGACGTGCCGGCGGGAGAAGAAGCGGTCGTCGTCGTGGCGCTCGGACAAACGACGACGATCGAAGAAGCGAAGCGGCTCGCCGATTATGCGCGCGATCCCCAGCACGCTTACGCCGAACTCGCGGCGAATGCGCGCGCATGGGACGATCAACTGTCCGTGCTGCGCATCAAGACCAATCGTCCTGACTTCGACCGTCTCGTCAACGACTGGCTGCCCTACCAGTTGCTCGCCGCGCGCCTGTGGGGACGCACGGGTCCTTCGCAGCGTTCCGGCGCCACCGGCTATCGCGACCAGCTGCAGGACGTCATCCCGCTCATTCATCTCGCGCCGGAGCGCGCCCGCGCTCAAATTCTGCTGCACGCCGCGCATCAATACATCGAGGGCGACGCCTGCAAATGGTGGCATCGCGCGCCCAACGGCGGCACCGGCCTCGCTGACCGCACGCATGCGTCGGATCCGCATTTGTGGTTGCCGTATGTGACGATTCGCTATGTCCGCGGGAGTGGAGACTACGCGATCCTCGACGAGGTCGAGACCTTCCTCGAGGCGAGTCCCGTCCCCAAGGATCAGGAAGGCGAAGCCACCGTGCCGCTGACCTCGCGCGACAAGGACACGCTGCTCGGCCACTGCGCGCGCGCCATCGACTGGACGCTGGACCGCTTCGGCGCGCATGGCTTGCCGCTGATGGGAACGGGCGACTGGGACGACGGCATGAATCTCGTTGGCGAGGATGGCCGCGGCGAGAGCGTATGGCTCGGCTTCTTCCTGCACGGCATCCTTCTCGACATCGCGCCGCTGTTCGAGGCGAAAGGCGACGCCGACCGCGCCGAGCGCTATCGCGAGCGCGCCGCGAAGCTTCGGACCGCGCTCGAGAACTGCTGGCGCGGCGATCGCTACATCCGCGCCTATGCCGATGACGGCGAGGAAGTCGCGCCGATGAGCGCGATGACCTCCTCCTGGCCGACTCTGGCGCGCGCCGTCGACGCCGCGCGCGGTCGCGAGGCGATCGAGAAAGCCCTTGCCGTTCTCGGCCTGGGCGATCGGGTGCTGCTCGTCTCGCCGCCCTATGACGAACATTCGCGGCCCTATCCGGGACGCAGCGCCGAATATCCGCCGGGCGTGCGGGAGAACGGCGGCCAATATTCGCATGGCGTGTCCTGGTTCGTCGACGCGCTGGCCAAGCTCGCCGCGCAGGCGCAACAGGACGGCGATTCGCGCGCCGCCGACGAACTGTTCCGCAGGGCCTTCGAGACATGGATCGCGATCTCGCCGATCTCCAAGCTCGCGACGCCCGCCGCCGCCGACATCTACGGACTGCCGCCGCATCAGCAGCCGGCCGACGTCTATAATGGCGAGGGCTATGAAGGCCGTGGCGGGTGGAGCTGGTACACCGGCGCGGCGGCGCGCATGTTGTCGGCCGCATATGCGCTGCTTGGCCTTGAATTCGAGAACGGCGAGTTGCAGCCGCGCCCGGACGCCTTCCATCCCAAGGGCGACCTGCGGCTGGAGCGCGTCGTCTACCTGGGAAAGACGTTCGAAGCGGAGAAACGTCGCCGCGTTTGGTGATGCCGCCTGGAGGCGTGAGGGGACATGGCCGATCGCGTCGTCACGCTTAACGCGGGGTCGTCTTCAGTGAAGTTCGCCCTGTTTGCGGCGGACGCCGACTGGCCGCGGCTGATCGTTTCAGGCGCGGTCGAAGGGCTGGGCGCGAAGCCGCGCTTTCGCGCGGCCATTGTCGATGGAGAGAAAAGCGACAGGCCACTGGCCACCGGGCTCACTCACAGTCGGGCGATTGCAGCGATCTTCGAATGGATCGAAGACGCCTATCCGGCGGCGGCGGTCAGCGCGATCGGGCACCGAGTCGTGCATGGCGGGCTGCGCTTCGCCGCGCCGATTATCGTCGACGCGGAAGCGCTCGCGGACCTGCGCGAACTCATTCCGCTCGCGCCGCTGCACCAGCCGCATAACCTTGCCGGAATCGACGGCGCCAGGGAAGCCTTTCCGCATGTGCCGCAGGTCGCGTGTTTCGATACGGCTTTCCATCGCGGACACGCCTTTGTCGACGACGCCTATGCGCTTCCCTATTCCTACTACGAGCGTGGGTTGCGCCGGTTCGGCTTCCACGGGTTGTCGTATGAATATATTTCCCGGCGCCTGCGCACAATTGATCCCATTCATGCCGAAGGCGGCGTCATCGTCGCGCATCTCGGCAATGGCGCGTCGCTGTGCGCGATGAAAGGCGGGCGTTCGATCGCCACCAGCATGGGCTTCTCGGCGCTGGAAGGCCTGCCCATGGGCACGCGTTGCGGACAGATCGATCCCGGACTGTTGCTTTATCTGCTCCGGAGCGAGGGCATGACGCCCGAGGAGCTGTCGCATCTCCTTTATGAACGCTCGGGCCTGCTCGGCCTATCCGGCGTCTCGCATGACATGCGCACGCTCGAAGCGTCCGAAGAACCCCGCGCCCAAGCCGCGATCGCCTATTTCATTCATCGCATCAAAATGGAGATCGCGGCGCTCGCGGCGGCGATCGGCGGATTCGACGCGCTGGTGTTTACGGCCGGAATTGGAGAGCGTTCGCCGCGCGTGCGGGCCGGCGTGGTCGAGGGCCTCGGCTGGCTGGGGCTGACGCTCGATGCGGCGGCCAATGCGCGCAATGACCGCCTCATTTCAGCACCCCGGTCGCGCGTCCCGGTGTTCGTGACGCCGACCGACGAGGAAGCGATGATCGCGCGCCACACGATTGAAACGGCGGGATTGACGGTCTTGGCTGGGTCGCGCAGCCAGACGTGACGGCGGATTGACGGCGAGCCGCTAAGCCGCCGACGGTAGGCTAATCGTTCACTCGCGCCCGCTGCGCCGCCCGCAGGGCGTTGAGCAAAACAGCGCGGGAAGGCGGTTTGGACTGCGCCTGGGCGACGCAATTCTGATCGCCGCTGTCATTGTCCTGGCAACAGAATATGTCGCCGCCAGCGCATGCCACATAGTGCGGATGGCGAGCGCCGGCGCGACTCTCCTCTTCGCCTTGGATGAAGCACGCCATCGCGCCTTGATTGTTCACCCAATTGGAGTTGCAGTTCGAGCCGCTCGCGACTTTCGGCTTTGCGTTTGCGGGCAGCATCATCGCGGTGACGGCGACGGCGATTAGAAAGGCTCTTAGGGCGAAATGACTCATAGCGCTCTCCATCAAAAAATTTCGGCTGGCCCAAGGAGCCGGCCGGTCTTCAAACGATGCGAGGATAAACAAAAAACGCAGCGCTGCGCACCCGAAAATATCCGATCAGACATCGAAGTCTCAGCGCTGCTTATCGCTCCTTCCGCACTGGCGCGCCTGCGCGAGCGCCGATGTCGCGCCAGTTCCGGCTGCGCGCGGCTGATGCTGGCGCCGTCGTTGCGTGCAATTTCCAGAAGGACAAGGACTGCATCTCGATCTCTCCCGTGTTGGGATGCGGCGGCGCGCGAGAATGAATCTCAACGACGGAAGCGACGGCGGCAAGAACGAGCGCAATTGCTGTTGCAGAAATGGCACATCCGTCGCGAAACGGCGCAAACGCGCGGTCGATGCGAAAGGTTCGAATTGCGAAACGCCTCTCGCCTTGCTCATTTGCCGTCTTTCTGGAGTTCTTCACGGCGAGGACAATGATGGCCCATAAATTCTTGACAGGCGCTGTTATGGCGCTGGCGTTCGCAACGGGATCGGCGATCGCCGCGGATTTGCCCTCTCTCAAGGCGCCGCCCGCCTATCTTCCGCCCCCGCCGCCGGCGTGGACCGGTTTCCATGCCGGTTTGAATGCGGGCGGCGCATGGAACGCAAGCACTGGGACCAATTTCGCGTCGGCGCCCTTTCTGATCAATGGCGCCGACAATGTCCCATGGGCGGCGACTGCGGCGATCACGGGGACGGGCGGCGTCTCGACGAACGGCGCCGGATTCATCGGCGGCGGCCAGCTCGGCTATGATTTTCAATTCGGCGCGTTTCTCGCTGGACTAGAAACCGACATCCAGGGCGTCGCCGGCTCGAACGGCGCCGCCGCCGGAGTGACGCTCGCGCCGACGCCGGCGCCGGGGCTCAACCTGCTGACGAGCGTTGCAAGCAGCAAGTCGCTTGATTTTCTCGGCACGGCGCGCGGTCGGCTCGGCTATCTCGTAACGCCGACATTGCTTGCTTATGCGACCGGCGGACTCGCTTACGGCCAGGCGACGTCCACCACGAGTTTTTTCCAACACGTGCCGAATGATTTCTCCGGCTTTTTGTTGCTCGGCGCCAATCAGGCGAGATTTTCGCAGACGCGGGTCGGCTGGACGGCCGGCGGCGGACTGGAATGGATGTTTTGGCCGCAATGGAGCGCCAAGATCGAATATCTCTTTTACGATCTCGGCGCCGCCGCCTATCCCGTCGCGATCACCACCGATTGGCAGCTCACGAACCTGTTGTTCGCCAACGCTACTCAGGCGCGCACGCGCTTCGACGGTCATGTCGTCCGCGTCGGCCTGAACTACCACTTCAACTGGGGCGCCGCGCCCGTAGTCGCGAAATATTAATTCGCCCGAAGGGGACGCCAGAAGAGAGGTCCCGTCATATGCTCACCTCCATCGCCGGTCGGTCGGTCATCGTCACCGGCGGCAGCCGAGGCATCGGCCGTGGCGTCGCGCGGGTTTTTGCAGCCAAGGGCGCGCAGGTGCTGGTGGTTGGCCGCGACCTCGCGCAGGCCGAGGCGACGGCGGCGGCGATTCGCTCGGAAGGGGGACGCGCCAGCGGTTTCGCCGCCGATGTCGGCAGTCCCGGCGATGTCGAGCGGATGGCGGCCGCGGCGCTCGAGCGGCATGGCGGCGTCGACATTCTCTGCGCCAACGCCGGCGTCTTTCCGGCTGCGCGTCTGATGGAGATGACGCTGGAGCAATGGAACGAGGTGTTGTCCACCAACCTTGCCGGCGCCTTTCTGAGCGTGCGGGCCTGCGCGCCTGCGCTGGCGCGCAGCGGTCGGGGGCGGATCGTGCTCACCTCTTCGATCACCGGCCCGATCACCGGCTATCCCGGCTGGACGCATTACGCGGCGAGCAAGGCGGGACAGCTCGGCTTCATGCGCACGGCGGCGCTGGAGCTGACGCCGCTCGGGATCACCATCAACGCCGTCCTGCCGGGCAATGTGCGCACCGAAGGACTGGATGAACTCGGCGAAGACTATTTGGCGCAGATGACGGCCTCGATCCCGCAACGCCGCTTAGGGAGCGTCGAGGACATCGCCTACGCCGCGCTGTTTTTCGCCAGCGACGAAGCCGCCTATATCACCGGCCAGACGCTGGTGATCGACGGCGGGCAGGTGTTGCCTGAGTCGCTGGCGGCGCTGCAGGACATGGGGCGGTGAAGCGGTTGTGGCCGCAACGGGTCGCAGACTTGGTTGAGTTGATAAGTATGCTGACAGCGCGGACGAGGGGTCCGGGTCGTCGCAAAAGTAGGCCTGACCGTCGATGCATTGCGGGGCGGCTCTGCGCGTGACTTTATGCGCACTGGCCGCAGAGGCTCCGCAACGATCAATGGCCGCCAGCGCAAGCGCCTGTCCAATGACGGATGCCGCGCGCCGCTTCGACTGCGCTATTGGTCTGAAAGCAGTTGCCGACGTGGTGCATGGCGGCGCCTGCATCCGTCTCTGCGGGCGCCAGGGCGTAATAATCAGTGTAGCGGGCTTGCGCTCGCTCCGCCCGGCTTGCGGCCGCAGCCGGCGCAATCGAGGCGCTGAGAACGGCCACGATTGTAAAGGCCAGCGTCGCTGGCCGGAGGAGACCGCTTTTGTCCATTTCATTCCCCTGCATCAATGGAAGCCTGCCGCTTCCGTGCTCAATGTGAGCCTATCGAATAATCATGCTGCACAATAATTATTCACTAGCTTCGTCTGAGCTAAAGGGCCACGCGGCGAAAAAATGGTGGAGCCAGTGCTGGCGCGGCGGGTCATCCAGCGATGCAGGAAAGGAGAAAGCCTCGCAGCTACAGATAATTGACGAGGAGACGGCGCGTCGATGTTGGGAGCGTTTCGCCGCTCGTCCGCGCTCGCGCGATAAATGATCGATCTTCAAAGGCGCAAGCTCGTTCCGCCCAATTTCGCGGCGCTCGTCGACGCACGCATGCCCTCTTCCGCGCGGCAGGCGCCGCGGAGATCCACGTTGAGGCGGCAACAATATTCGCGAGAAGATGATCGAGGGGGCTTCGCTGGCAGCGCGGCGCTTGAGAGCGACATCGCCGCGCTCGAGCGGCATCTATCCAGTTCTGAGGCGCTCGCGACGTCACAGCTTTTCTATCAGCTGTCGGGACGCGTTCCGCAATAGTGCTGGTTTGCAGGACGAGTGGGTTCGGGCCAGGCTGCGGCGCCGATGCAGGGGCCGTATTTTTGATTGACGCTCCGACCTTCGCCAAGCAACACTCTTGAATATTGCGGCGGAGGCGTTGTCTTGAGGCTTTTAAATGCGCGCAAGTTGCGACTCGACGCGGTTTCGCGGCTTATCCTCTTCGCCCTTTTGTTTTCTGCCATACCTGTTGGAAGCGCCGCTGCGGCCGGAGCGGCGGAAAGCTACAGAGGCCATGATCCCGACTCCTACGAGTGCAGTGAGGACTTCAACATCCTGAACAGATTTTCCGCGCCCCGGCGCGCTTCGTTGCTGCGCACGACAAAATACGCGGACATTAAGTTCACCTTGGAAGGCAACGTCATCGCGGTTAAGGATCTGTCCAATTCAAAGGATTTTGTGTTTATAACCGTAGACGAAAACACGAAATATTGTGCCTATAAAGAAGTAGAATTGTATGATCGTGCAAAAGAATTTAATCCGAAATATTATCACGCTGTGGAATGTGCAATCAAGTATTTCGTCTTTCGTATGAAGATTGTACTAAACCAGGAATTACTCGTAAGACCATTTTCTTTGCCTCGCCCGCCGGATTACAGCTGGGACGAAGAAAAAATGGAGCATTTTGACAGGATGGATCATTTTATCGAGATAGATGTATACCGCGCAGTGGATAGCAAAAAAAAGCATTCGTCGGCGCGCTGCAATGAGACCGGTGAGAGCCCGCAAGGCATGTTCTTTATCATCAGCACTCTCGGCTTGATGACAAGCAATAAATCGACCGTCAATATAATTCAAGAATTGCCTGAAAAACTTCGAAATGGTGAACACTATTCTGGTGCTAGGCGCCTGGGTGTCGTCACGACGACGCGTCCAGAATCTTCCGGGCCAAAGTAGAAGGTAATCACTCCAGCGTCCCGCGGCTAAAGCTTGATTTAGGCAAAATGCTCGTGCGCCGCGCCTTGCTTCGCTCGACGATCGTGAGCCAATGTAGTCATGAACGGCTTTTCCGGAGCCTAATGACCCGCGGCGCAATGAGGACCAGCAGTGTTCCGATACCGAGCCAAAATAGAAATCCAAGCATGAATGATAATGCTTCGACGATACATTCGTCCGCGAATACATCGCAAATAAGTCGTTTGGACTCTCTCGTTAGCTCGGCTATCCGTTTTGGTGGGAGTTCGCGTTGCAGACGATCCCTCAACGCAGATGCATTTGCCGACAATTCATCACATTCTTTGCAAAGATGGCTGGCGTCTGCTGCTGCGGCCAAGGCAAGGATATAGGCTCTGCCGGGATCCGCGGTAAACTTTTCGTAGTGTGATCCAAAGGCTAGAATGCAGGAGTTTCCCCAAGATATTTCTGCATAACTGTTGCTAAAGGTTGCGCTGCGTTCGGCCGCACAGGCGTCAATCATTGCTTGCTTCACCGCATCAGGCCAAGTTTTTTCTAGTGGAGCTCCAACGGCAACTAAGGATAAATTGGCAAAAAATACGATGCCTACCCTTACAAGCCACAGAGTAGAACTGACCATAAAATTCACCCTTGCGTCATTTATGAACTGAAGAGACTAGATTTTTCTGCTGGATAACGTCGGGCTAACCTCTACGAGGGAACGATTTAAAGAGCTGTTTCGACCATGCAACTCAGCCCAATGCCATTGGCCCTGCCGCTTCTCACAAGTCGCCGCGCCTGTAAGCAGCCTCGAACGCGCTTTGGATCGAATGGGGCAAGGCTAAGACCTGGGGTTTATTCGGAATAAATTTTATTTTCAATAAATCTGCTGGTGCCGCTTGAGGGATTCGAACCCCCGACCCCCTCATTACGAATGAGGTGCTCTACCAGCTGAGCTAAAGCGGCGATTGGCGGACGCCCAAAGGCGCGCGGCGGGTCACTCTTATCGGCGCGCGGCGGGTTTTTCAAGCAGCCTCGCTGCCTGCCAGCGCCGAGGCGCTCAGAAAAGAGGAGGGCGCTCAGAATTAACGACGCGGCCCGGCAAAGGCCGAATAGGCCTGCGCGACGGCGCTTGCGATGTCGGGCGTCGCATTGACCGGCGCGCGGCCCCATTCCGCGAGCGCGCCGCTCCAGAGGCGGATCGCGCCGGCGTCGCGCAAAGCGCCGAGATAGGCGTCGATCTTGCCCCGGCGGCCGGGCGGCGGAACGACATAGACCGGCGCGACGGTCGCGATCGCCTCTCCCACCATATTGACGCTGTCGCCCGTGACGATGATCGCGTCGGCGTTCGCCAGCATCGAGAGATAGGGGTTCTCTCCCTCTCCGTCCCAGAAGAAGCCGCTCGGGGCGACGAGCGCGCCCCGAAGCCTCTCGCGCAGGGCTGTCGGCGTGCGTCGCGACGCGGTGGCCATCACGCCGCGCCCGCTCGCCAGCAGCGAAGCGGCGATGTGCGCCAGTTCGGCGATGTGCGCCGCGCCATAGGCGCCATGCCGGCTGTCGCCGCCGACGATCAGCGCAATGCGCGGGCGGGGCAGGGCCGCGATTCGGGGATCGGGCGCCGCGCGCGCTGCGGCGAGCCGCTCCGGCGTGATCCGGTTGGCCGGCGTGAGCGGCGAGAAGACATTGGCGGCGCGCAGACCATCATGGCGCGGCGCGACGATGAGATCGGCGGCGCGAGGGCCGCTCGCCGGCCTGTTCAGATAGACCGTGAAGGTCCGCCCGCCGGAGTCGCGCTTCAGGCGCCTGAGCGCCGGGATCGTTCGCCGTCCGGCGGCGATGGCGATATCGGGGTAGGGCGGGGCGTAGGCGCGCGCGTCGCCGGGATCTGGGGCCGCGAAGGGCGCGAGCGCTGCGTAAATCGCGCGCGGCGCGATGCGGCGAACGTCTGGCGTAACGCCCAGCGCTTCGGCGACGCCGAGCGTCTGCGCCTCATGCCCGGCGCGTCCGTCGGAGAGAATGCGGAGCGTCGTTCGCGGCGGAAGGTTCGGGACGCTCGAAGGGCCCCCTCCCTGTCCCTCCCCCGCTAAAGCGGGAGAGGGGACCCCAATCACGAAGGTTGCGGTATGTCGCATCGTCCCGAATCTGACTCCCTCTCCCGCGAAGCGGGGGAGGGTTGGGGAGGGGGCGACGCCGTCCCTCACCCAAAGGCGACCTTCAGGATCTCGTAGCTCTTGCCGCCGCCCGGCGTCGTCACTTCCACGGTGTCGCCGACCGTCTTGCCGATCAGGGCGCGCGCGATGGGGCTCGTGATCGAGACCCGGCCGCTCTTCACATCGGCCTCGGACTCGCCGACGATCTGATAGGCCTTCTCCTCTTCGGTGTCCTCGTCGATGATCGTGACCGTCGCGCCGAATTTGATCGTCGATCCAGTGAGCTTCGATACGTCGATGACTTCGGCGCGCGACAGCTTGTCCTCGAGTTCGGCGATGCGGCCTTCATTGAGCGACTGCGCCTCTTTCGCCGCGTGATATTCGGCGTTCTCCGAAAGATCCCCATGCGCGCGCGCTTCAGCGATCTGCTGAATGATGCGCGGACGGTTCTCCTGCTGTCTGCGGCGCAATTCTTCGGTGAGCGCGGCGTAGCCGCCGGCTGTCATAGGCACCTTCTCCATTGCTCTCGCTTTCTGGCCTTTTCTTCAGTTTCGCCAACATGCGGCGCATCGGCGGCGGTTGCGCCCGCCGCATTGCGGCCGTGCGCCAAAGCTTAGGCCGCCCAGTGGCGATCAAATATTACCGCGCCGCCGCTTGCGTCGTAGAACTCCCAAATGTCACTTGGTCGCGTTCGGCGGAAAATAGTCCTGCAGCGCCCGGACCCTAAGGTCTCCCGATACATAGGCGCGTATTCCCTGAGCCGCCGCGACCGCCCCCGCCAGGGTTGTATAATAGGGAACCTTATGCAGAAGCGCCGCGCGGCGCAAGGAGCGCGAGTCCGCGAGCGCCTGCGCCCCTTCGGTCGTGTTGAAGACGAGCGCGATCGAGCCGTTCTTGATGGCGTCGACGATATGCGGCCGTCCCTCCGACACCTTGTTCAATTTCTGGGCGGGAATTCCCCGCTCGATGAGATAGCGCGCCGTGCCGCCCGTGGCGACGATGGAGAAGCCGACCTCCTTCAGCAGGCGGACCGCCGGAATGATTCGGCTCTTGTCCGCATCCCTGACCGAGACGAAAACGACGCCCTCGCGCGGAGCCTTGGCGCCGCCCGCGAGCTGGCTCTTGACGAAGGCGGCGTCGAAGGAGCTGTCGAGACCCATGACTTCGCCGGTCGACCGCATTTCGGGGCCAAGGACGGTGTCAACGCCTGGAAATCGCGCGAAGGGGAAGACGGCCTCCTTCACGCCGACATGCGCCGGTTTCGTATCGAGCGGATCGAAGTCGACCAGCTTCGCGCCGGCCATCACCCGGGCCGCGATCTTGGCGATGGGGCTGCCGATCACCTTGGCGACGAAAGGCACGGTGCGGGACGCGCGGGGATTCACTTCCAGAACGTAGATCTCGCCGTCCTTGAGCGCGAATTGCACATTCATCAAGCCGACGACTCCAAGCGCCATGGCGAGGCTTTTGGTCTGCGCCTCCAGCGCGGCGATCGTCTCGGGCGCGAGCGAGCGCGGCGGCAGCGAGCAGGCCGAATCGCCTGAATGAATGCCCGCCTCTTCGATATGTTCCATGACGCCGGCGATGGCGGCCTCGTCGCCGTCCGCGAGACAATCCACGTCGATTTCGATGGCGTCGGTCAGATAGCGATCGAAGAGCAGCGGATTCTTGCCGAGCACCGTGTTGATCTGCCCGGTCTTGTCATTCGGGTAGCGCGCCTTGATCTCGGACGGCACGAGGCTTGGCAGCGTGCCGAGAAGATAGTCGTCGAGATCGCTTTGATCGCGAATGATCGCCATGGCGCGGCCGCCCAGCACATAGCTGGGGCGCACGACGAGCGGCAGCCCAAGCTCCTGCACGACGATGCGCGACTGCTCGACGGAGTAGGCGATGCCGTTCTTGGGTTGCTTCAGCCCCAGTTTGTCGAGGAGCCGCTTGAAGCGGTCGCGGTCCTCGGCGAGGTCGATCGAATCGACCGGCGTGCCCAGAATAGGCGCGCCCGCCTGCTCGAGGCCGTGCGCAAGCTTCAGCGGCGTCTGCCCGCCATATTGCACGATGACGCCGAGAAGCGCGCCGTTGGACTTCTCAACATCGAGAATTTCGGCGACGTCTTCATTCGTCAGCGGTTCGAAATACAGCCGGTCGGACGTGTCGTAATCCGTCGACACCGTCTCCGGATTGCAATTGATCATGATCGTCTCGAAACCCGCTTCGGCGAGCGCGAAGCAGGCGTGACAGCAGCAATAGTCGAATTCGATGCCTTGCCCGATACGGTTCGGGCCGCCGCCCAGAATGACGATCTTGTTCTTTGCCGAGGGCTGCGCCTCATTCGCGGGACTCCCGATGAACGGCGTCTCATAGGTCGAATACATATAGGCCGTGGGCGAGGCGAACTCGGCCGCGCATGTATCGATGCGCTTATAGACGGGTCGCACGTCGAGACGGTGGCGCATGTCGCGCACGTCTTGTTCTTCCAGGCCCGCAAGCGTCGCGAGGCGCGAATCGGAGAAGCCCGCGAATTTGAGCTTGCGAAGATTCTCGGCGTCCTCTGGCAGGCCATAAGTCTTGACCTTGTTTTCGAGCGCGACGATTTCCGCGATGCGCTCGATGAACCAGATGTCGATCTTGCTGGCCTCGTGAATGGCTTCAGCGGTCATGCCGAGCCGCAGCGCCTGGCCGACGACGAGCAGCCGGTCCGGCGTCGGCGTGCCCAGCGCGCCGCGCAGCACATTCATGTCGTCGCCTTTTCCGAAGCCTTCGATCTCGATCTCGTCGAGCCCGCAGAGGCCGGTCTCCAGCGAGCGCAACGCCTTTTGCAGCGACTCGGCGAAATTGCGGCCGATCGCCATCGCTTCGCCGACCGACTTCATGGCCGTGGTCAATATCGGTTCGGAGCCCGGAAATTTTTCGAAGGCGAAGCGCGGAATTTTGGTGACGACATAGTCGATCGTCGGCTCGAAGGAGGCCGGCGTCGCGCCGCCGGTGATGTCATTGGCGATCTCGTCGAGCGTGTAGCCGACGGCCAAGCGCGCCGCGACCTTGGCGATCGGAAAGCCGGTGGCTTTCGACGCCAGCGCCGACGAACGCGACACGCGCGGGTTCATCTCGATGACGATCATCCGGCCGTTCGAGGGATCGACCGCGAATTGCACGTTCGAGCCGCCGGTTTCGACGCCGATCTCGCGCAACACCGCGATCGAGGCGTCGCGCATGATCTGGTATTCCTTGTCGGTCAGCGTCAACGCCGGCGCGACGGTGATGCTGTCGCCCGTGTGCACGCCCATCGGATCGATGTTCTCGATCGAGCAGATGATGATGCAATTGTCCGCTCTGTCGCGGACGACCTCCATCTCATATTCTTTCCAGCCGAGAACGCTTTCTTCGACCAGCACTTCATTGGTCGGCGAGGCGTCGATGCCGCGCTCGACGATCTCGATGAACTCCGCCTTGTTATAGGCGATGCCGCCGCCGGTGCCCCCTAACGTAAAGGACGGACGGATGATCGCCGGCAGACCGATGTCGTCGAGCGCCTCGAGCGCGGCGGGCAATGTCTTGACGTGATGCGAGCGCGGCGTTTCAAGACCGATCTTCGTCATCGCCTCGCGAAACAGTTCGCGATCCTCGGCCTTGTCGATCGCATGGGCGGTCGCGCCGATCATCTCGACGTCGAATCTTTTCAGCACGCCCATTTTTTCGAGGCTGAGCGCGCAATTGAGCGCCGTCTGTCCGCCCATCGTCGGCAGCAGCGCGAAGCCGCCGGGCGCCGCATAGCGCTCCTTCTCGATGACCTTGGCGACGATTTCGGGCGTGATCGGCTCGATATAGGTGCGGTCGGCCATGTCCGGGTCGGTCATGATCGTCGCCGGGTTGGAATTGACGAGAACGATCCGATAGCCTTCCGCCTTGAGCGCCTTGCAGGCCTGCGTGCCTGAATAGTCGAATTCGCACGCCTGGCCGATGACGATGGGGCCGGCGCCGATGATCATGATCGTGGAAATGTCGGTTCTTTTCGGCATGCCGCCTCAGTTGTCATCCGCTCGTCAGCGCTCTTTCGCCCTCATGCCGAGGAGCGCCTTAAGGCGCGTCTCGAAGCAGGAGGGCGAGATGTGTCCAGCGGTTTCCTCGTCCTTCGAGACGGCGGCTGCGCCGCCTCCTCAGGATGAGGAAACCTTTCGTCTTTTGTCCGGCGCACGCCGCGCGGGAGGCGAGCGCGCATAAAAAAGGGCCGCGAATCCGGCCCCTGGACCGGAACGCGTCCCGAACTTGCCCGTCATTCTGTCGGCGCACCGGCGATGCGGGCGGCGAGCGGGGCGCGCCCGGCTCGAAAGTCGCCGCCTGTCTAGACGAGAATGACGGTCCTGTGAAGAGGCGGCAAGGGCGGGAGAGGGGTCACGGAGCGGCGAGATCGCGCCGCAGGCCGGCGAATTGCGCTATCATTCCCATTCCTCGTCGCTTCGAAATGGCCCCCATGCGGATTACGACCTCATTGCTTTTCCCGATGTTGCTTTTCGTCGCCGGCGCGGGGCGCGCCCAGGCCGGCGACCTCTCCGACGTTCTGGCGCAATGCGCGGCGTGTCATGGCGCGGACGGGATCGCCAAAAGCGCCGACGTTCCGCATCTTGCCGGCCAGCACGAGCTCTACCTCCTTAACCAGATCATGGCGTTCAAAACCGGCAGGCGGGCGCACAAGGAGATGCGTTACATGAGCCGCCAAATGTCGGAAGCCGAGATGCGGGACATCGCGCGTCATTACGCAACGATGCCGCGCTGAGCATGTCGACGGCGCGCCAGCTTGCGACTTACGCGTCGGTCGGCGTCGGCGCGACGCTTGCGCATTACGCCGTTCTGATCGCTCTGGTCGAAGGCGCGGGCTGGCGCGCCGTGCCGGCGACGCTGTGCGGCTATGTGGTCGGCGGGGTCGTGGCCTATATCCTCAACCGCCGCCATACCTTTGCAAGCGAGAGGCCGCATGCCGAGGCGACGTGGCGCTTTGCGCTGGTCGCCTTCGTCGGCTTTTGCGTCACCTATGCGTTGATGAGCCTCTTCGTCGATCGCTGGGGCGCGCCTTATCTCCCGGCGCAGATGGTCACCACCGTGCTGGCGATGTTCGTCACCTTTGCGCTGAACCGGCGGTGGACGTTTGGGTGACGAACTCTCGGCGCGTCATGGCCGGGCTTGTCCCGGCCATCCATGCCGCGACGTTCCACGAAGGCTGCAAGGAAGCCGCAGCGGCGCCGCGTGGACGCCCGCGACAAGCGCGGGCATGACGCTGCTGTCGATGCGCCTGATATTTAGAAAGCGAGTTCCCATGCCGATCCCGATGGATATCCAGCATGCGTCGGAAGAGTTCGAAGCCTTCCTCGCAGATGCGCGCGATCGTTCGGGCCTCGCGACGCGCAATCAGACATATACGATGACGCAGGGCGTGTTGCGGGCCTTTCGCCGCCGGCTCTCGGTCGCCGACGCCATCCGCTTCGCCGGCGTGCTGCCGCCGGTTCTCAGGGCGATTTTCGTCGCCGACTGGAATCCGGAAGAGCCGCAGGCGCCCTTCGACGACCGCGCATCGATGATTCGCGACGTTCAGTCATTGCGGCGCGATCATAATTTCTCGCCGGAAACGTGCATTGACGACGTCGCCGCCGCTTTGCGCGCGCGCGTCGACGTGCGCGCGTTCGATCGCGCGTTGGCTTCGCTTCCGGCCGGCGCGGCGGACTTCTGGCGGGTCTAGGGCCACTTCACCAGCGGCGGCATCGAGGAGAGGATCGAGTCGACATTGCCGCCGGTCTTCAATCCGAAGATCGTGCCGCGGTCGTAGAGCAGATTATATTCGACATAGCGGCCGCGCCGCACGAGCTGTTCGTCGCGCTGCGCCGCGCTCCATGGCTTGGCGAAATTGCGCCGCACGAGTTCGGGATAAATCTCGACAAAGCTTTCGCCGACGTCGCGGGTGAAGGCGAAATCCGCGTCCCAGGCGGAGTTTGCAGCGTCTCCGGCGCTGTTGAAATAATCGTAGAAAATGCCGCCGACGCCCCGCGGCTCGTTGCGATGGGCGAGAAAGAAATATTCATCGCACCATTGCTTGAACCGCGCATAGTCGGCGACGGGATGGCGCTCGCAGGCGCCGCGCATCGCGGCGTGAAAGGCGATGGTGTCGGGGTCGTCCTGCGTGCGGCGCGCGTCGAGCACCGGCGTCAAATCGGCGCCGCCGCCAAACCAGGCTTTCGTCGTCACGACGAAGCGCGTGTTCATATGCACGGCGGGAACATTCGGGTTCCAGGGATGCGCGATCAGCGAGATCCCTGTCGCAAAAAAGCAGGGGTCTTCCGCCGCGCCGGGAATCTGCTTGGCGAATTCCGGCGCGAAGGTTCCAAAGACCGTCGAGCAATGCACGCCGGCCTTTTCGAACACGCGGCCATGGATCATCCCCATGCGCCCGCCGCCCCCCGGCGCGCCGCCGATGTCTTGAGCGGCGCTTCCTAAAGTCGCGCCGCCGATGTTTCGAGCGGCGCTTCCTAAAGTCGCGCCGGCGTGATCCGTCCGGCTCCAGGGCGTCAGCGTAAAGCGGCCGGGCGCGTCGGCCTCCGGCGCGAAGGGGCCGGGCGCCTCGTCCTCCAGCGCTTCGAACGCCGCGATGATGCGCAACTGCAGCGACTCGAACCATGCGCGCGCGGCGTCCTTGCGGGCTTCGAGCTGATCGGGCGCGGCGTTCATCGACGTCTCCTCTTGTCGCCGCTTCATCCCGCCGGCGCCGCGCCTTGTCAATTCAGCAGGACTATTGCGCCAAGGCGATCGGGTGAAGGGTTTCCTCATCCTGAGGAGCGTGCGCAGCACGCGTCTCGAAGGACGAAGAAACCCGACTACTGCGCCATCTGCGCGACTTTCATCTTGGGATCATGCTGCGCGGCTGGCGTTCCTGTCGCCGCCGCAAAGCCGGCGCGCAGAAACTGCGCGAGCGCCGTCTTGACGTTTCTGCCGCGCTCGGTGAGTTCGGTGACATAGCAGGAGCGGGGCTCGCCATTCGGCCACCCACGGTTCCGCGCTTTCGCCTGGCGCATGTCTTCAAGCACCTGCGCCTTCACCTCGCGCGAGTCCTTCATCGTGATGAGTCCGTCGGCCGACAGATGCCGGTCCGCATTATAATCTTCGACCATTTTCTGGGTCGGCGACTCGAACTCGCACAGCTTGCCCTGGTCGCCCACATAAAGCAGGCGCTCCACCCAGCTGGCGCGAAGCGATCGGATGTCTTCGGGCAGCATGTCCTTCATGTCCGCCGGCAGAGCCTGATAGATCGGCGTCGCCTGCGCGATTTGATCCACGCGGAACGCCGCCTTCACATTGAAGCCTTCGATGCTCTCAATCTGCGTGAACTTTACGAACAGCTTGCCGACGGCGCCGCGCGCCTCCGAAAGATTGGTCACCAGCGCATAAAGGGCGACGCAGAGAAGCGCTGTCAGCAGCGCCGCGTTGAGAGATTTCAACAGCCGCTCCCAAAGCATCAGCGAGATGCGAAAAGTCTGGTGGGTCATCGCGCCCTCCTGAAATCAATGAATATCGCCTTAATATGCTGCGACGACCGCAGACTAAAAGGTCATGTCGCCATTGCGCTGTGCGGCGGCGCATCCGTCTAAAGCGCGCGCAACTGCCGGAGCGCCTCGCCCATGACCATCGCCGCGGCGACGGCGACATTGAGGGAGCGCATGCGAGGCCGCATGGGGATGCGGAGCGCCAGATCGGCGGCGGCGTGCACCTCTTCCGGCGCCCCGGCGGATTCGCGGCCGACGAGCAGAATGTCCCCCGCGCGGTAGTCGCAGTCGAGATAGGACCCCGCCGCCCGCGTCGATAGCAGCAGCAGCCGGCGGCTCTCGCCCGCTTGGCCGGACGCGGCCCGCCACGCCTGAAAGGCCGCGAAGGATCCATGTCGGTCAATCGTCACGTGATCAAGATAATCCATGCCGGCGCGGCGAAAGTCGCGGTCGCTGGTGGGAAATCCGGCCGGTCCGATGATCGCCGCGGAAACGCCGAGGCACGCGCATGTGCGCAGCATGGCGCCGGCGTTCTGAGGAATATCCGGCTGATACAAGGCGAGCGTAAGAGAAGTCATGGTCCGTTCGCGTGGGAGGAGATAGGAATTTGCGGCATATCGCCGCGAATATCGGCAGCGGTCTTGTGCGGCAAGGCGTTTAGCCAAATTTCCCAGTGTCGGCTTGTGGACAGCGGCGGGGATTCGCGTCACATATCACCTCCGCCCCGCCGCAGCCTTGGCATTGCCTTGGTGCGGCGCGCGATCGGCCGAAGGCGGCGAAAGGTGGAACGATCGACTCGGGCGCAGCCGCCGTCTCGGCCGCGAAGGCTTGAGAGCGTTGGAAGACTTGAGAGCGTTGGGAGAGGTTCGAGCGTGACAAGCAAAGACACCGCCGTGAAACCGGCGGAGCCAAGCCGGCGGGACATTCTCTACATCGCGACAGGCGCCGCTGCGGCAGGCGCCGCGGCCGGCATGGTCTGGCCGCTGATCGCCCAGATGAATCCGGACGCGTCCACCCTCGCTCTGGCCTCGACTGAAGTCGACCTTTCTTCGGTGCCCGAAGGCCAGATCGTTACCGTGAAATGGCGCGGCAAGCCGGTTTTCGTGCGTCATCGGACGGCGGCCGAAATCAAGTCGGCCGAGGACGTGCCCTTGTCGGCGCTGCCTGACCCCGAGCCCGACGCCAAACGCGTTCAAAAACCCGAGTGGCTCGTCGTCATCGGAGTCTGCACGCATCTCGGCTGCATTCCGACCGGCAAGGAAGGCGAATACGACGGCTGGTTCTGTCCGTGCCACGGCTCGGTCTACGACCTCTCGGGGAGGATTCGCAGCGGCCCGGCGCCGACCAATCTGGAGGTGCCGCCTTACGCCTTCATCGCCGAAAACAAGATTAAGATCGGCTAGCCAAGGCCAAGCGCCTTCAATTTCCCGCGCGAGATTCCGAGAGCACCAAGCCCATGGAAGGACATTCCCAATACACGCCCAAGAGCGGCTTCGCTCGCTGGTTGGAGCGCCGTCTGCCGATTTTGAGCTTCATGCATGATTCCTTCGTCTCCTATCCGACGCCAAAAAACCTGAACTACATGTGGGTGTTTGGCGCGATCTTGAGTTTCATGCTCGTCGCGCAGATCGTCACGGGCGTCGTCCTTGCGATGCATTACACCCCGGAGACGACGCTCGCTTTCGATTCCGTCGAAAAAATCATGCGGGATGTGAATTGGGGCACCGTGCTGCGCTACGCGCACGCCAATGGCGCGTCGATGTTCTTCCTCGCCGTCTATCTCCACATCTTCCGCGGCATGTATTACGGCTCCTACAAGGACCCGCGCGAGGTCTTATGGATTCTGGGCGTCATCATCTTCATGCTGATGATGGCCACGGGATTCCTGGGCTATGTCCTGCCTTGGGGGCAGATGTCCTTCTGGGCGGCGACCGTCATCACCAATCTCTTTTCCGCCATTCCGGTCGTTGGAACCGCCATCACGACCTGGCTGCTCGGCGGCTATTCCGTCGACAATCCGACGCTCAACCGCTTTTACGCTTTGCACTATCTGCTCCCGTTCATCATCGTCGCCATCGTCGCGCTGCACGTTTGGGCGTTGCATGTGACGGGGCAAAACAATCCGTCCGGCCTCGAGGTGAAGGACATCAAGAAGGAAACTGTTCCTTTCACGCCCTATGCGACCTTGAAGGATGCGGTTGGCATCGCCGCTTTTCTCGTCGTCTACGCCTGGCTGACGTTTTTTGTGCCGAATTACCTCGGCCATCCGGACAATTACATCGAAGCCAATCCGCTGGTGACGCCGCCGCATATTGTGCCGGAGTGGTACTTCCTGCCGTTCTATGCGATCCTTCGCGCGATCCCGAACAAGCTGCTCGGCGTCACTGCGCTCTTTGCATCGATTTTGATCACCGCGGCGCTGCCGTGGCTCGACACGTCGAAGGTGAAATCGGCCGTGTATCGGCCGCTGTTTCGCAAGGAGTTCTGGATTTTTGTCGCGGTGTGCGTCGGGCTCGGCTATCTCGGGGCGCAACCCGCGGAAGGCGTATATCTTTGGTTCGCCCGGGCGCTCTCGGCCTATTATTTCCTCCACTTCTTGGTGATTTTGCCGGTCATCGGCAAAATCGAGAAGCCGGAGCCAGTGCCTGAATCCATCGACGCTTCGATCATGCGAGGGGAAACCTCCCATGTCTGAGACGCTGACACGGTCTCCCAAGCGACAGTCCCCGATGACGCGTCGGCTGAAGCGCCTCCCGCTCTTTCCTCTCACGATCGCCGCGGCGATGGCGCTGGCTGGCCCCGCCTGGACCCAGCAGGAAGCGCCGCCCTCCGCGACCGATCAGGTGGCGGCGCCTCAGGCCAAGGAGAAGGAAGCGCGGCACGAGAGCGAGCGCCATGAGCAGAAGCCCAAGCGCTTCGATTGGAGCTTCGCCGGCGCCTTCGGTCGCTACGACAAGGCGCAGTTGCGCAGAGGCTTCAAGGTCTACAAGGAGGTCTGCTCCTCCTGCCATTCGATCAAAATGCTCGCCTTCCGCAATCTGTCGCAGCCGGGCGGACCGGAGTTTTCCGAGAAGGAAGTCGAAGCGCTGGCCGCGAGCTACAAGATCAAGGACGGCCCGAATCAGGCGGGCGAATATTTCGATCGGCCGGGTCGCCCGAGCGATCGCTTCCCCCCGCCTTTCGCCAATGAACAGGCGGCGCGCGCGGCGCTCGCCGGCAATTATCCGCCGGACATGTCGGTTCTGGCCAAGGCCCGAGGCTATTCGCGCGGCTTTCCGCTCTTCCTGTTCGATGCTTTGCCGGGCTTTTCCTACCAGGAGCACGGCGTCGACTATATCGTCTCGCTGATGGAGGGCTACGAAGACCCGCCGCCGGACGTGAAAATGCCGGAAGGACAGTTCTACGATCCCTATATGCCGGGCCGTCGCATCGGCATGCCGCCGCCGCTTTCCGAGGGCGTGGTCACCTATGAGGACGGCGCGCCGCAGACGATCGATCAATACGCCAAGGACGTCGCGGCCTTCATGATGTGGGTCGCCGAGCCGCATCTCGAATCCCGCAAGCGCGTCGGACTCGGCGTCATGGCCTTCCTGCTCGTCTTCGTCGGGCTGCTCTATTTCACCAAGCGCAAGATCTGGTCGAACGTTCCGCATTAGGCGGGGCGCTCGCCGACGCGCCGCGCGGAGCCGTCACTTGATCTTTTTCAACTCGGCGAGCGCGCTCGCCGCGTGCGTGACGGCGCGCGCCGAGTCGCCAAATCGTGCGCGCATTTCGGCCAAGCGCAGATGCCTGATCGCGCGATGCAGCAGCTTGTTGGCGGCGCGGTCCCGTTCGATGGCCTTTTCATGCAGCGCCTCGCGCGCATGGCCGAGCGCGCTCATCATATGCGTAACGATCTCCTTGGAGCCGCCCTTCGCGCCGTCGTCTATCGCCTCCTGAGTATGCTCGATCGCCGCCTGCACATGGATGCCGATGCCGGCCAGCGCATAAGAGCCGGAAAACGCCAGCGCCGCAGCGCTCAGAATCGCGAATACGCTCCTTCGACGCGTCATTGTCATCTCCTCGTCGCCGCCGGCGGCCTCGGCTTCAGCTTAACCCAGAGTTAGGGCGTCAAGCCCAGTGCTCAATCCCCTCCTGGCCCCTCCTGGCCGCCTCCTGGCGTCGGCGGTTTCTTGATTGAAGGCGCCAAATCGGGCACAAGGCGCTAGCGACACGGGGCGTCCGTCGCCCGCAAGTTTTTCCCGGAAAGGTTGCAATGTCGGAGATTATGCGCGTCGGCATCGCGGGGCTCGGCACCGTCGGCGCGGCGGTGGCGCGCCTGCTCCGCCGGCAGGCCGAGGCCCTGACCGCCCGCACCGGACGGCGCATCGTGCTGGCCGGCGTTTCGGCTCGCGACGCCGCGAAGGAGCGGCGCGCCGACCTTTCCAACGCCGAATTTTTCCACGATCCGGTCAAGCTCGCGGCCTCGCCGTCGATCGACCTGTTCGTCGAATTGATCGGCGGCGCGGAGGGGCCGGCGAGGGCCTGCGTCGAAACCGCGCTCGCGCATGGCAAGCCGGTCGTCACCGCCAATAAGGCGCTGCTCGCCGCGCATGGCTTGCATCTCGCCGCGCTCGCCGAGGAGAACCATGCCGCGCTCGCCTTCGAGGCCTCGGTCGCGGGCGGCATTCCGATCGTCAAGACGCTGCGCGAGGGGCTCGCCGGCAATTCGGTCGAGCGCGTCTATGGCATTCTCAACGGCACCTGCAATTACATCCTGTCGCGCATGGAGCAGGAGCAGCTCTCCTTCGAGGAATGTCTGAAGGAGGCGCAGAGGCTCGGCTACGCCGAGGCTGATCCGACCTTCGACATCGGCGGTTTCGACACCGCCCACAAGCTTGCGATCCTCACCTCGCTCGCGTTTGGCGCGCGCATCGCGGCGAACGCCATCGACATTGAGGGGATCGAGCGCGTGACGCTCGCCGACATCGACGCCGCCGCCGAACTCGGCTACCGCATCAAGCTGCTCGGCGTCGCGCAGCGCACCGCTGAGGGGGTCGAGCAGCGCGTGCATCCGACGATGGTCAGCAAGAATTCCGCCATCGCCCAGGTGATGGGCGTCCTGAACGCCGTCACCATCGACGCCGACGCGGTGCATGAGCTGACGCTTGTCGGGCCGGGCGCGGGCGGCGACGCGACGGCCTCGGCCGTCGTCGCCGACATCGCCGATATCGCCAAGGGCGTGCGTTCGGCGCCTTTCGGTCTGCCGACGGGGAAGCTCGCGGAGCTTAAACGCACGCCGATGCAGCGCCACGAAGGCGGTTATTATATCCGCATGTCGGCGCGCGATGTCGCAGGCGCCTTCGCCAAGATCGCGACGCGCATGGCCGAGCGCCGCATCTCGCTCGAAAGCATCGTACAGCGCGGCAAGCGCGGCGCGCCGGGCGACTGTGTCGACGTCATCCTCATCACCCATGCGACGAGCGAACATCTCGTGCGCGAGGCGCTGGACCTGATCTATCAGGACGGCGTCATCGTTTCGCGCGCGCAGGTCATCCGCATCGAGCGCGAGTAGCGAGACATGACGCGGCAGCCTGAAACCGATGCGTCGAAGATCGACCGCTATCTGACGTTGGAGCTGGCGCGCGCGTCGGAGCGCGCCGCGGTGGCGGCCGCCAGGTTCCGGGGACGCGGCGACGAAATGGCCGCCGACCTCGCCGCGGCCGAGGCGATGCGCGAGGAGTTGTCGCAGCTTCCCGTGCGCGGGCGCATCGTGATCGGCGAGGGCGATGAAGACGCCGCGCCGATGCTCTACATCGGCGAAGAAATCGGCGCGGGCGTCGGTCCCCGCGTCGACCTCGGCGTCGCCGCGCTGGAAGGATCGACGCTCTGCGCCAAGGACATGCCGGGTTCGATCGCCGTCGTCGCCATGGCGCCGGCCGGTTCGCTCCTGCATGCGCCCGACGTCTACATGGACAAGATCGCCATCGGTCCGGGATATCCCGAAGGCACGATCGATCTCGATCGCGATCCCGGCGACAACATCAGAGCGCTCGCGATCGCCAAGGGCGTGCGCGCGAGCGAAATCACGGTGAGCATTCTCGACCGGCCGCGCCACGCCGAAATCATCCGCGCTTGCCGCAACGCGGGCGCCTGCGTGCGCCTGATCGCCGGCGGCGACGTCGCGGCGATCATTCTCACCACCCATCCCTGGGAAACCGGCGTCGACATGTATCTTGGCCGCGGCGGCGCCTCGGAGGGCGTGCTCGCCGCCTGCGTGCTGCGTTGCGCCGGCGGCCAGATGCAGGGGCGGCTGGCGCTCGAGACCCGCGATCAGATCGCCAAGGCCCAGCGTTTCGGCCCGATCGATCCGCGCCGCAAATATTCGGTCGGCGACATGGCGGCGGGCGACGTCGTCGTCTGCGTGACCGGGGTCACCGCCGGGCCGCTGGTCGGCGGCGTGTCGCTCGGCAAGACGACGATCGACACCGAGACGATCGTCTATCGCTCGGCCACCGGCACCATCCGCCGCATCCACGCGACGCATCGGGCGGTGGGGAAGTTCGATTGACGCGAGATCAATACGTGCGGCCGGTCTCGAGCTGCGTCTTGGCGTCGAGCTTGCGCCTCGGCGGCGGCGGATAATCCGGCGGCGGGGGCTGTGTCGCGCAGGCGGCGAGCGACAGCCCGATAAGCGAAGCAAGGATCAGATGAAGGCGTCGCATAAGTTTCGTCCGCATTTTTCAAGGTGGAGCGCATCCTCGCGCCTGTTGGGTAAGAGCGTGGCTTTGGCGACGGGATTATGTCCGTCGCGCGCAGGCGGGACCCGGCGCCGATGACTCCCGCCGCCCATGTCTCCGCTGCGATCGAGGTGCTGGACGATGTTGCAAAGCGCCGCCGACCCGCCGCCGAGGCCTTAAAGGACTGGGGCATCGCGCATCGTTTCGCCGGCTCCAAGGATCGCGCCGCGATCGCCAGCCTCGTCTTCGACGCGCTGAGAAAACGCGCCTCGGCGGCCTATGTGATGGGGGCGGACGATCCGCGCGCGATCATGCTCGGCGCGCTGCGCGAAGCGCGCGGCCTCGACGCGGAGGCCATTGCGGCGCTCTGCTCCGGCGAGCGCCACGCGCCGGCCCCGCTTTCCGGCGAAGAGCGCGAACGGTTGGAGTCGGCCGCGCTCGACGCCGCGCCGGATCATGTGCGCGGCGACTATCCGGAATGGCTGGCGTCGCATTTTGAGGCGGCGTTCGGCGAAGGGGCCGCCGAAGAAGGCGCGGCGCTCGCCGCCCGCGCGCCTGTCGATCTGCGCGTCAATATTCTGAAATGCTCGCGCGAGCAGGCGCTCGAAAAGCTCGCGCATCTGTCGCCTGCGCCGACGCCGCTGTCGCCGCTCGGCCTGCGCATCGAGGCCGGGCAGGGGCGGGGTCCGGCGCTGACCGCCGAGACCGCCTATGTGAAGGGGCTCGTCGAGCCGCAGGACGAGGCCTCGCAGCTTGTGGCGCTGCTCTGCGCCGCTGCGCCGGGCGAGCAGGTTCTCGATCTCTGCGCCGGCGGCGGCGGCAAGGCCTTGGCGCTCGCGGGACAGATGCATAACCGCGGGCAGGTCTACGCCTATGATTCGGATGGGCGGCGCCTCATGCCGATCCATGAGCGGCTGGAGCGCGCCGGCGCCCGCAACATTCAAGTGCGCGCGCCGCGCGGCAAGGCCGATGTGCTGGCCGATCTCGACGCGCGCTGCGACCTCGTGCTGATCGACGCGCCCTGCACCGGGACCGGCGCCTGGCGGCGCCATCCCGACGCCAAATGGCGGCTTGCGCCGGGCGCGCTGGACCGAAGATTGAAGGAGCAGCGCGAACTCCTGGCGCTGGCCGTCCGCTTCGTGAAGCCCGGCGGTCGGCTCGTTTACGTCACCTGTTCGGCGCTGCGCGAGGAAAATGAGGACCAGATCGCGGCCTTTCTCGCCGCCAATCCGGATTTCGCGGCGCGCTCGGCCGCGGAGACAGTGGAAAAGGCCGGCCTGCCCGACCTCGCCCGCTTCGCCTCGCCCCATGGTCCCGGCATACGCCTGTCGCCGGCGACGAGCGGCACCGACGGGTTTTATGTGTGCGTCATGAGGCGAAAGTGAATTCGTCTGAGCTTGCGCAAATGTCGAGCGTTGGCGTCCCTCTCCCGCGAAGCGGGGGAGGGACAGGGAGGGGGCGTGACAGACGCGAAGCTTCCGAAAGGTGATTTCGCGCGCAATCTTCGCCGCGACATGTCGGATGCCGAGCGAAAACTATGGTCGGCGCTGCGCGGCCACCGGTTTCATGGGCTGCAATTCCGCCGCCAAGCGCCTTGCGGCCCCTATATCGCGGATTTTCTCTGTCACGCCGCCCAACTTGTCATCGAGGTCGATGGGGCGACGCATTCCACCGATGCTGAGCTTGCGCGCGACAGCCGGCGCGACACCTGGTTCGAGGCTAACGGCTTTTCAGTCTTGCGCGTAACCAATGCAGCGGTTTACGCAGAATTTGACGGCGTGCTGGAAATGATACGATTACGCGTCGAGGAAAGATTGCCCCCACCCCAACCCTCCCCCGCTTTGCGGGAGAGGGAGTCCGATTCGGGTCCCGACAACAAACCGCGCACTCTGCGTCGTTAGGGTCCCTCTCCCATCCGAAGTCGGTTGTTGAAGCGGGGAGGGACAGGGAGGGGGCCTATAAAAAAGAGAACCCATGACCACCGCGCCCGACGCTTTCCATCACGACATCGCCGACCGCCATGACAAGGCGCTGATCGTCGATTTCGGCTCGCAGGTGACGCAGCTCATCGCCCGGCGCGTGCGCGAGGCGGGCGTCTATTGCGAGATCGCGCCGTTCCAGACCGCCGAGCGCGCCTTCGCCGAGATCCGGCCCAAGGCGGTGATCCTCTCCGGCGGGCCGTGCTCGGTGACGGAGGAGGGGTCTCCCCGCGCGCCGCAGAGCATCTTCGATTCTGGCGTACCCGTGCTCGGCATCTGCTACGGCGAGCAGACCATGGCGGCGCAGCTCGGCGGCAAGGTCGAAGCCGGCCATCATCGCGAATTCGGCCGCGCCGAGGTGACGGCGCTGGAAAGAAGCGCGCTGCTCGACGGCGTCTGGGAGAAGGGCGGCAGCTTTCCGGTCTGGATGAGCCATGGCGATCGGGTGACGAAACTGCCGCAAGGCTTTCGCGTCATCGCCGCGTCCGAAAACGCGCCTTTCGCCGCGATCGCGGATGAACAGCGGCGCTATTACGGGGTGCAGTTCCATCTTGAAGTCGCGCATACGCCCGACGGCGCCAGGCTGCTGTCGAACTTCGTGCACAAGGTCGCGGGGCTGAAGTCCGACTGGACAATGGCGGCGTTTCGCGGCGAAGCGATCGCGGCGATCCGGCGACAGGTCGGCGACGGGCGCGTGCTCTGTGGTCTTTCCGGCGGCGTCGACAGCGCGGTCGCGGCGATGCTCATCCACGAAGCGATCGGCGACGCGCTGACCTGCGTCTTCGTCGATCACGGCCTGCTGCGGCAGGGCGAGGCGGAAGAAGTCGTGCGGCTCTTTCGCGATCATTACAACATTCCGCTGCATCACGTCGAAGCGGCGGACCTGTTCCTCGGCGCGCTGGAAGGCGTCGACGATCCGGAGGTAAAGCGCAAGACGATCGGTCGACTGTTCATCGAAACCTTCGAGGCCGAGGCGAAGAAGATCGCGCAGGACGGGCGCGGCGCGCCGCAGTTTCTCGCGCAAGGCACGCTCTATCCCGATGTCATCGAGAGCGTGTCGTTCACCGGCGGTCCGTCGGTGACGATCAAATCGCATCACAATGTCGGCGGCCTGCCTGAGCGCATGAACATGCGCCTCGTCGAGCCGCTGCGCGAACTCTTCAAGGACGAGGTGCGCGCGCTCGGGCGCGAACTCGGACTGCCCGAAGCCTTTGTGGGACGCCATCCTTTTCCGGGGCCGGGACTCGCGATCCGCTGCCCGGGCGTCGTCACGCGCGAAAAGCTGGCGATTTTGCGCAAGGCCGACGCCGTCTATCTCGACGAAATCCGCAAGGCGGGGTTGTACGACGAGATCTGGCAGGCCTTCGCCGCGCTGCTGCCGGTACGCTCGGTCGGCGTGATGGGCGACGGCCGCACCTATGATTACGTCGTCGCGCTGCGCGCCGTGACGTCGAGCGACGGCATGACGGCGGATTTCTATCCCTTCGACATGAGTTTTCTGGGCCGCGCCGCGACGCGCATCATCAATGAAGTGAAGGGCGTCAACCGCGTGGTGTACGACGTGACGTCAAAGCCGCCGGGGACAATCGAGTGGGAATGATTTTTGCCCCTCCGGCGGTATCCGAAACTACGCCACAATACGACCTAACTGACTGAAAGCTATATATAAACCTATCGAAGTCTTTCGCGGACTATCGCAGGACACGCGTCCGGTCTGACGGTATTTCTGACGGTATGCGCCCGCTTGATCCGTTGACCTTTCGAAGATACCGTCATGGTTAAGAGGGCCTTTGACGGTATTTTTTATGAGACAACACATTGAAATAACGTAGTAAATTACCGTTCAGGCGAGGCGTTTTTGGCCTGACGGTATTTTAGAGGCTCTCCCCCGTTTTTGATCCGATCCCGGAGGGAGTAATGCTGACGGATGCTGGTATTAAGTCACTGAAACCTAAAGATAAATCATACAAGGTAACGGACCGTGACGGTATGTATCTCGTGGTCCAGCCGTCCGGCACGATCGTGTTCCGCCTCGACTACCGGATGAATGGTCGTCGAGAGACCGTGACGCTGGGCCGCTATGGCGCAGCGGGGATTTCGTTGGCCCGTGCCCGCGAAAAGCTCATCGACGCCAAGCGGGCGATAACGGATGGGCGATCGCCGGCACAAGAGAAGCAGCGAGAGAAGCGGCGACTGAAGGAGGCCAAGAGTTTTGGTGAGTTCGCCGAGCGCTGGTTCCAGGAAGGGCGCATGGCCGACAGCACCAAAGCGATGCGAAGGGCGATCTACGAGCGCGACCTCCTGCCCAAGTACCGCAACCGTCTGCTCACCGAGATCACGGCAGAGGATCTGCGGGCTTTATGCGCCGCGGTCAAAGAGCGCGGTGCGCCGGCGGTCGCTATCCATGTCCGCGATATCGTGAAACAGATATACGGCTTCGCGATCCTGCACGGAGAGAAGGTCCACAATCCCGCCGAGGATGTCGGGCCGGCGTCCATCGCTCATTTTGTGCCGCGCGACCGGTCTCTGTCCCCGTCGGAGATTCGGATCATGCTCAATCAACTGGAGCATGTGCCTACCCTGCCGACGATCCGACTTGGCATGAAGCTCTTCCTGCTCACGATGGTCCGGAAGAGCGAACTGCAGGACGCGACCTGGGATGAGGTGGATTTCGAGAACGCGGTCTGGTCCATCCCGAAAGAGCGCATGAAGCGGTCGCGGCCGCACAACGTCTACCTGTCCCAGCAAGTGATCGACATCATGGTCGCGCTCAAGACGTGCGCCGGTAATTCGCGGTATCTTCTGCCGTCGCGGTACGATGCGGACGCGCCGATGTCCCGGGCCACTTTCAACCGGATCACCACCGCGGTCGTGGTGCGGGCCAAGAAGGAAGGGCTGCCGCTCGAGTCGTTCACCGTGCATGATCTGCGGCGGACGGGATCGACCCTACTCAACGAGCTGGGCTTCAACAGCGACTGGATCGAAAAGTGTCTCGCTCACGAGGATGGGCGGTCGTCGCGCGGCGTTTACAACAAGGCTGAATACGAACATCAGCGGCGCCACATGCTGCAGGAGTGGGCGAATATCGTGGACGCCTGGGCCGCCGGTCAGAAGTATGTCCCGTCGTTCTATCCGCCTTCGATGGACTTGTTGGTGCCGGAGCCTAATGTCTGACGGGGCGCGTCTTTCGCAACCCGACGTCGGGAGAAGGCGCGCGCTTGACGGTCTTCGCTCTCGAGGCTATTCGGCGCGCCTGCAGCCAGGCCTCCACCTCAGCGAGATCCCAGACCACGCAGCGCGACGTCAGATAGAAGCGCTGCGGGAATTCACCGCGCTGCTCCATCTCGTAAATCGTGCTGTCGGCCAGCGGCACCATCTCGCGCAGTTGCTGACGCCGGATCGTCCTGCTCGTCTGGAATCCCTGACTCACGACGCTTCTCCGCTTCAGAAGGTCCGGAGACAATAGAAAGCGATAGATGGAGGACCGCGGAAGGGCTCGCCGGGAGACTTGCGAGAATATCGCGCCCTAGCGTGCAGATCGGACGGGTCGTTTCATGTGATCAGGTGCCGCGCGGGATCGACAACATTCGGGGTCGGTTCCTGCATAATGATCGAGGATGGTCGATGCCGTCCGGCGGAAAGGAGCTGCTGCGGCTCCTACACGCTGACGCGTTGTCGCTCGTCATGATCATGTTGTCGCATTGCCGACCAGCGCCGGCAAGACGCGTGTTGCGGAGATCGCCGCCTTGATGACGCTGTCGTCGGCGAGGCGCGTCCTGATCGTGACGCCGTTGCGGGCGCTTTCGGCGCAGACGGAGCGGTCCTTTCGCAAGATCTTCGCGCCTCTCGGGTTCAGCGTCTCATCGCTCTACGGCACCAGTGGACTTTCAGCCGGCGACGAGGATGCGCTTCGTTCGCGCGAGATTGTGATCGCGACGCCAGAAAAGCTCGACTTTGCCCTCCGGAGCGACCCGGCGCTGATCGATGACGTCGGACTGATCGTCCTCGATGAGGGCCAGATGATCGGGCCGAGCGAGAGCGAGATTGCTACGAGAGGCTCGTCCAGCGGCTGCTGCGGCGGGCGGATGCAGCCGAGTGGCGGATCGTCTGCCTTTCGGCGATCCTCCCGAGCGGGGACGAACTCACGACCTGACGGCCTGGATCCGCGCCGACGAGCCGGGCGATGCGGTGCGATCCGACTGGCACCCGACGCGCATAGACCCCTCTCACGCTAGCTCACGGTCCTCTCCGGAATGCGGCGCGTGAGAGACGTGAGAATCTCCCTCTATCTCACGCCAGCTCACGCTTTCGCCGAACGTGACGGCACAAGCTGACAGGGGATCGAAATGGCCGGCCCGACGTACTCGCCCTCGCGATGAATTTTTCCGCTGGCTGGGACAGGCGTTTCTGCGGAAGGAGCCTTGTGTCCATCCTCGCTCGACCAGGCTTCGATCAGGTCCGCTCCGTCGTAAAGTTCGACCCGGTGATTGTCGGTGGAATTTTTATAGCGCGCCACAACGCCGCCGAAATTGCTGCGCGCCCGGCTGGCGTCGCGATCTCGTAGCGTTCCGAGTTGCTTCGCGCCCTTCCAGATGACGATATTGAAGCGGGGTTCACTCGATCGATTGGCATTCATTTTTTGCAGCCCCGATTTCGAATCGCCTGTGTTCATGCTTGCATGGCCCGGCCGGTTATGACGATGGGGACTCGGCAGCTTCTTTGGGGTGCCATCACAACCCGCCCCGCTCGCCGCTCACCTGATTGACTATCACATGCTCTCACCCGCGCCTTCGCTGAGTATCAACTTGATATAATTGCGTTTGTTCGCCATATCGCGTTCCTGTCTCGCCCCTCTCGCCGCCGCTGGACAACATGGTGCGCTCGATCAGCGATCGACCTTGCGGCTCTGGGACAGTGCTCTCGCTGCGAGCTATCAGGCAGCCATCTGCATCAGCCATGATGTTGTCGCGGGAGCAGCATTACGGCGGTCCGCTCTCTCGGACATTTTTCGCGTGGTTCCCATAGAGTCGCGCAAAAGAGCAGGATGTTCTGGCCTCATTTGGCAAGCACAACCTCGGGAGTCTTTCATGCGCCAGATGCAGCTGAAAAAGGTCTTCACTCTCATCGAGCCGGGACCGGTGGTCCTCGTGACGACCTGCCACGCGAACACGAATAACATCATGACCATTTCGTGGACCATGGTGCTCGACTTTACACCAGTGCTCGCCATCACCACGGGCCCATGGAATCATTCCTTCGCGGCCTTGCAAGAAACGAGAGAGTGCGTAATCGCAATTCCGACGGTCGACCTGCTGGACAAGGTCGTCGGCATCGGGACCTGCTCGGGCGCCGATACCGACAAATTCGCCAAGTTCAAACTTACGGCGGTGCGCGCCAAGAACGTGGGGGCGCCTTTGATCCGCGAATGCCTTGCCAACATCGAGTGCAAAGTCATTGACTTTATCGACAAGCATAACATCGTAGTACTGGAGGCTGTCGCAGCGCATGTCGACTCCGCGCGCAAAGAAAGGCGCATGGTTCACGCGGTGGGCGACGGCACTTTTGTGGTCGACGGCCGTAAGTTGAACCGCAGAAAGATGATGGCTGCCAAACTTCCAGAAGGAATCTGAGCCGGCAATTCAGCATGCATTTGCGGCTTTTGCCACATCTCTGATCGCGCAATTGAATTGGAGAGAGCGTGGCCATGATGCATGATGCCGAAAGACATACGCGCAAAGCGAAGACATGGGCGCTCAAAGAACTCTGGGCAAAGTGGCGAACGAATGCTTGGAACAAACTGGAGATGAAGGTCGCGCTGGCGTTGTATTGACAGGCGCTGGTCGCGCGTCTCTTTCGCGTGTGAGTTTCAGCCTGGCCGAGATTGATTGCGTCGCTCATTGGGCCGTTGTCGCTGGGCGAACTGGGTCGGGGCATTGACGGCGTGTGTCGCGCGAAGGACTTCTGGGGTTCGTCGCCGCCGGTTATGGCGTCACGATCGCCTCAAAAGCTGCTCGCGGAGTCGCGTTCCAAGCGTTGTTTTTTGGCGGATTGGAGAGGAGGACGCGCCTTTCGCCGTTTCGAATGGCGTGGGTTGCCAGGAACGATAATCCGGCGATGGTAGATTCGTCGTTCATGTTCGCAAAGTCGTAAGCTTATCGCCGAGAGACCCTGGCGCTCAAATTTTGTCTGACTGAGCAGAACCAGCAGGAAATCGGAATGCGCTTTCTGACGCCGATTTCGGAAACGGTTTGGGAACGGAAGTAGCCCCCGTGCTGTTAGGCTTGGCATGACGGGCTATCTTGAACCCCCTGTCGCTCGCGATGAATTTCTCCAGCATCGGCGCAATGAGTTTGGCTGGCTCAATCAGCTTTCCTGTCTCCTTGGAGAGGATCTCCGCGTAGGCGACCAGATTACGATGCAGCGCCGCCGGCAGTGTGACGGTGATCTTCGCGGGTTTGTCGTCGTCGATTGAGGCGAGTTTCAGCTTGGTCATGGATCGGCTCACTTCGCGGTCAACAATGCGCGTTCGTTGTATGGCGCGAGCACGAGGTCGCGCGTGACGATCACCCGCACCGGAAAGCCTGGACGGATCGTCAAAGTCGGCTGCATATTGAGATTTCGTCCGACGATTTGCTGGCCGGTTTGATTAAGGCTTTGTGCGCCGCCACGGCGCAGCGCCTGGATGAGCGCGTTTTCATCGCCCGTCGTGCCGAGTTGCGTGCCGACGCCGAGAATGGTCGAGAGCGCCGCGGCGCCGGCGAGACGAAGCCAATGATGATCGACCTCGTCTTCGAGTCCGGAATAGCCGGAAGCATCCGCGCCGGGCTGGCGCTCGAGAACGATCGAACGCCCGTCAGGAAGAATGAGCCTGTTCCAGACGAGCAGCACGCGGGACTGACCGAAGGCTATTGCTGAGTCATAGAGACCGATCAGTTTTGAGCCTTGCGGAATCAGCAGAAATTTCCCCGTCGGGCTGTCATAGACGTTTTCGGTCACTTGGGCGGCGATCTGACCCGGCAGATCGGAACGAATGCCTGTAAGGAGCGCCGCCGGAATAACAGCGCCTGCTTGCAGGACGTAGCGCGAAGCCGGATGTTCGAGTCGATCGGGGCTGACCGTTCTCCGATCGGTCGGCGCATTGACGAAGGCGAGCTTGCGATCCTGCATGTTCTGGATCGCGCCGGGGTCGAGCGGCGCAATCTCCGCGGAGAAGGGCGAGGCCTGATATGGAGGCTCGGCACTGAATGAATGAGGCGAAGACTCTGCCGCTGTCGCGTCGCGCTCATGCATATTGGTCGACGCAAAGAGCTTCGCCGTGCGCGCCGCCTCGCGTTCCTGACCGATGCGCTGCTCTTCCGGATCGACGGTTGTTTGCGGCAATTGACCCTGTGCGGCGAGGATCGGCCGGCCAAGATCGCCGGGCAGAGGCGGCCCAAGTTTCGGAACGTTTTTTGGAAGGCCAGTATAGTCGCGAGGCAGCGCGGCGAGCCCGTCGGCGGTCGTTTTGGCGTCAGTGTTATAGAGTTCGAGCGGCGGCTTGGCGCGCGAGCGCTCATGCAACGCCCAGAGCGTAAGGCCGAGGACGAGCGACGACGAGACGCCGGCGAGCGTGATGAGCACCTTGCGCGAGAGCCGCGTTACGGCCGTTCGTTCGGGCCGCAGCCGTAATTCCTCGGCGAGCTTCTTCTCGTGCTCCGACGCCTTCATATGGCCGGTCTTCCATCGCTGCGGACGATGCGGACCACTCTTTGATCGTCCGATCCAAAGCGCAGTTCGGCGGCGGCGAAGAGCCGGTCGACCATCATGTGATGGCCGCGCACGCGATAATTGACGAGCTGACTGTCGCCGGAAGCGCCGATGACGAAGAGCGGCGGCATTTCGCCTTGGGAGATGCCGCGCGGGAATTCGATATAGACCTTGCGGCCGTCGTCGAAGGCGCGCAGCGGGCGCCAGGGCGCGGCGTCTCCCTCGATCGCATAGCGGAAATTGAGGCTCCCGAGATCGACGCCCGTATCGACCGGCATAACTTCTTCGGCCGCAGCGTTGCGCCGTCGAAGCGCAATGAGCTCGTCCTGCGGATATTGCCAGGAGACGGAAGCCATATAGGTCTTTTCCGTTGCTCTGAGCTCCAGATGATAGGTGCGCCGATCCGTGTTGATGACGAGATTGGTCATGAGGTCAGGCCGCGTCGGCTTGACCATGATGTGGGTCTTCCTCGACGCGCCCACGCCGCTTTCGGTATCGCCAATGATCCAACGCACCGTGTCGCCGGCGGCGACGGGACCGGAGCCGACTAGCTGCTCGCCCTCCTGGAGCGCAATATCGGTGATTGCTCCGGGCGACGCATAGACTTGATAGAGCGCGCCTTCGGTGAAGGGATAGATCTGGACCGCATTGATATAGCCGGCGCGGCGGGGTTGAACGCGCGCCGCGGCGTTCGCCTGCGCCACCCTGACTTTGGGATCGGGCGCTTCCGGCGTCTCCTTGAACTTCGACAAGGGTTTGAGCTGTCCCGGCAGCGGCAGGATCTTCGGAATCTCGACGATCTTGACCGGCTTCTCCGGATCGCTCTCAATCACTGCGGGGACGGGAATATCGTCATAGGCGATCTCGGGCGGTTTGAAGCTCATGCAGGCGGAAAGGGAGGTCGAAGCGAGTAGCGCGGCGATGAATCTCTTGGATCGGATCGGCGTCATTATCCGAGCTCCTTCGACCAGTTGATTGCGTGAATGAAGAGCCCGAGCGGATTTTTGCGCAGGCGCTCGGCGTCGCGGGGCGGCTGCACCACGATGGTCAGAATCGCGGTCCAGCGTTCGGTCGAAACGAGGCTGGCGTTCTCGTAGCGCCGCTCGGTCCAAGCGATGCGGAAAGAATCGGTTGAGGCGCGAATGACGCTCGTAACGTCAACGGCGATCTGGATTTGCCCGACCTTGGCGAAAGGATCATTGGCGCGGGCGTATTCGTTGAGAGCGTGCGCGCCCCTGTCAGTCACAAAGTCATAAGCTTTGAACCAGTTCTGCCGGACGATGATCGGATCCGCTGGAATGGCGCGGACATTCTCGATGAAGCGCGCGAGATGCCAGGCGATCTGCGCATCGGTTGGTTGATAATCGGCGATCGCCGGGGCGACGGCCTGCGCTTCTCCCAACTTATCGATCTGCACCACCCAGGGAACGATGGACCCGCGCGCGCCTTGCCAGACGAGCGCCATTGCCAGTCCTCCGGCGAGGATCAGATTGCCAAAGGCGATAAGGCGCCAGTTCTTCGCCTGCACGCGCGCGGAGCCGATGCGCTCGTCCCAGACCTGCGCGGCTTTCTGGTAAGGGGTGACGGGTTCTGGCGTGCGCCCGTATCGAACGGAAGAGCGTTTGAACATTTAGCGGCCTTCAGAAAGATTGATGGAAGTTCCGGCGCCATGGGCGTCGCCAGCGCGAACGGAATGGGCGGCGAGCGAGACGCCGTGAGCGACGGACTGACTGCGCTTGAAGCGTTTGGCCCAATCGGGTTCGCCGGCGAGTGAAGCGGCGGAATTGGGGATTGCCAAACCGCCGATCGGAGACGCGCTCGAAAATTGCGCGGCGGAGGATTCAACAGCGGCCCCTGTACCCCCTCCCGGCGCTCCGCCCGGGCGCGGCGACGTTCCGCTGGGAGAACCACCGCCAGGCGCATCGGGACCGCGCGATGGCGGCAGCATCGCCGCCGCCTGCGTCTCGCTCTTTCCGGCCGGCCCCATCAAAGCGCCGCCAACAATCCGCGCCGCGCCGGCTCCGGCGACAACCGCGCCGCCAACTGTAAGTCCGGTTCCGACAACTGCGCCCGCGCCAAGTTGCGGTCCTCCCGAGACGATGCCATTGGCGACGCCGGGACCGAATATACCGAGACCCAGAAGCGACAGCGCCGCGAGGACGAGCGCCATGGCGTCGTCGACGGCGGGTTGAGCGTCAGGCGCGCTTTGCGTGAATTGCGCAAACAGCGTCGAACCGACGCCGACAATAACGGCGAGGACGAGGATCTTGACGCCTGAGGAGACGACATTGCCGAGAACGCGTTCGGCGAGAAAGGCGGTTTTGCCGAAGAGGCCGAAGGGAATGAGGATGAAGCCCGCGAGCGTCGTGAGCTTGAACTCGATCAGCGTCACAAAGAGCTGAATGGCCAGAATGAAGAAGCTTAAAAGCACGACCGTCCAGGCGAACATCAGCACGACGATCTGGACGAAATTTTCAAAGAAGGAGACATAGCCAAGGAGCGATGAGATCGATTCCAGGATCGGACGGCCGGCGTCGATCCCGACCTGTGCAATGCGCCCCGGTCGCAGAAAATCGGCTGACGACAGGCTGCTACCGGCGGCTTTGAGCCCAAGCCCGGAAAAACTTTCGAAGATGATCCTCGCGAGATTGTTCCAATTACCGATCAGAAAGGCGAAGACGGCGGCTTCAACGCCAATGAGCGACACGGCGCCGAGGACGATGCCGACGGTGACAAATCCTAGATTCTCGGGGGTGAGCCATTGCTCGATCTTCATCACAGCGCGCCTCTAATGGAACATGGCGACGTTGCCAGGCTGATAGGCCTGGCCAGGAGTAATGAAGCGGCGCATCTGCTCGCGCGCCTGTTCCTGCGCCTCGGCTTGACGCGCGAGTTCGAGCGACTGGGCGCGTCCCTGCGAAGCGAGTAGCGCCGTCACGTCGGCGAGCTGCTTGCTTTGCAATGCGAGCAGCTGATTCCCAGATTGCGACGCCTGTAGCGCGCCAACGGCCGATTGGCTCGATAACAGAAGCGTCCCGGCTTCGGATCTGGCCGTATCAATCGATTGAACGATGCCGGCCTGAACGCGCATCGCGTCCTGGAGCGCCGCGAGAGAATTCTGCCAGCGCTGCCTTGCGCCATCGATCAGCGAAGCGGAGCTTGTCGAGACGTTCGCCGGCCCATAATGGGTCGAGAAAGCCTGATCGATCTGGCCCACGTCATAGGCGATGCGCCGCGCTTCATTCAGCAGGCGCTGGGTCTCGCCGATCGATTGCTGAAGGCTTTGCAGCGAGGAGTAGGGAAGATTTGCGAGATTCTTCCCTTGATTGATCAGCATCTGAGCCTCGTTCTGGAGGCTTGTGATCTGATTATGGATCTGCCGCAGCGTATTGGCCGCCGTCATGACGTTTTGCGCGTAATTGGTGGGATCGAACACCGCCAGTTGCGCCGATGAGGGACTGTTTAGAGAGAGAAGAATGGCGACAGCCGTCGCAGCTGCGAGCGGTTTTTTTCGGATCATGACGAGGTCTCCGAAGATGCGGGATTGGGGAGAAGGTCTGCAGCCCAGCGAAGGCCGCGATGCGTCAGCCAGGCGCAGGCAAACCCCTCGCGTCCGTATTCAGCGACGATTTGAGAAATCGCCCGCTGATCATTTTTCGAGGACGCGGCGCAGAGCGCGAGGGCGAGCGGACCAAGTCCGAGTTCAAAGAGACGGTTGCCGCGCCGCGACTGACAGTAGTAGTCGCGCTTGGGCGTCGCCCGCGCGATAATCTCGATCTGCCGATCGTTAAGACCGAAGCGCCGATAGATCGCGAGGATCTGGGGTTCGATCGCTCGTTCGTTGGGCAGAAAGATACGCGTCGGGCAGCTCTCAATGATCGCCGGCGCGATCGGGCTTATTTCGATATCGGCAAGCGACTGCGTGGCGAAGACGACGGAGGCGTTTCTCTTGCGAAGCGTCTTGAGCCATTCGCGCAATTGCGCGGCGAATCCGGGATCATCGAGCGCGAGCCAGCCTTCATCGATAATGAGCAGGGCTGGCGAACCATCGAGCGCGGCTTCGATGCGGTGGAAGAGATAGGAGAGAACGGCAGGCGCCGCGGCGGAGCCGATGAGCCCCTCCGTCTCGAAACATTGAACATCAGCGTCGCTTAGATCCTCATGTTCGGCGTCAAGGAGCCGCCCATGTGACCCGCCGAGGCAATAGGGTTTGAGTGCGCGTTTTAGGGGATTGGATTGCAGAAGGACCAAGAGGCCAGTGAGGGTCCTTTCGTGAACCGGCGCCGAAGCGAGAGACGAGAGCGAAGACCAGATATGGTCTTTCACCTCCGGGGTAACAGTCACATTTTCGCGAGCGAGGATCGCAGCGATCCATTCCGCGACCCAGCCTCGCTCCGCAGTATCGATAATATTGGCGAGCGGCTGCAGCGAGACCGGCTCAAAGGCGTCTTCCGACAGAGCCCCGGCGAGATCGCGCCAGCTTCCGCCGATCGCCAGCGTCGCGGCGCGGGACGAGCCGCCGAAGTCGAAGATAAAGATGCGCGACCGCTCGTAGCGACGAAACTGCAGCGCCATCAGCGCCAGGAGCACGCTCTTGCCGGCGCCGGTCGGTCCGACAATCAGCGTATGGCCGACATCGCCGACATGAAGCGAGAAGCGGAATGGCGTCGAGCCTTCGGTCTTGGCAAAGAGCAACGGCGGAGCGTTGAGGTGGGCATCGGTCAGTGGTCCCGCCCAGACTGCCGAGAGCGGGATCATATGGGCGAGATTGATGGTCGAGACCGGCGGCTGGCGGACATTGGCGTAGACGTGTCCAGGCAGGGACCCTAGCCATGCCTCAATGGCGTTTACCGTCTCGATCATGCAGGTGAAGTCGCGGCCCTGGATGATCTTTTCGGCAAGCCGCAGCTTCTCGTCGGCGAGACGTACATCTTCGTCCCAGACAGTGAGCGTCGCCGTCACATAGGCTTCGCCAATAAGATCGGAGCCGAGGTCCTGAAGCGCGGCGTCGGCTTCGAGCGCCTTGTTATGCGCGTCGGTGTCGACGAGCGTTGCCGCCTCATTGGTCATGACCTCCTTGAGGATGGCGAGGATCGATTTGCGCTTGGCGAACCACTGGCGGCGAATGCGGGTGAGAACCTTGCTCGCGTCTACCTTGTCGAGCGAGATCGCCCGCGTCGACCAGCGATAGGAAAAGGCGAGACGATTGAGTTCGTTGAGAATCCCTGGATGGGTCGAAGAGGGAAAGCCGAGGATCGTGAGCGTTCGAAGATGCGCGTTCCCCAAACGCGGTTCGAGCCCGCCTGTTAAGGGTTCGTCGACGAGAATGGCGTCGAGATGCATGGGTGTCTCGGGGACGCGCACCTTGTGCCGCTTGGTCGAGACGCAAGAATGAAGGAAAGAAAGGGTATCGGCGTCATCGAGCCATTCGGCTTCCGGCGCAAAGCCCTCGATCAACTGCAGCAGCCGATTGCTACGATCGATGAATGAGGAAAGGACGCTTTTTGCGTCCTGTTCTGATGAGCGGCCTTCATAAAGCCAGCTCTCGGCGCTCGCTGCGTCATCCTCGGGTGCCAAATAGACGAGGGTGAGAAAATAGCCGCTCTCGAAATGCGCGCCTTCTTCCTCGAACTGCGCCCGACGTTCTTCGTCAACCAGCGCCGAAACGGGATCTGGAAAGAAACTCGCCGGATAATCCTGCGCCGGATTGCGCTGCGCCTCGAAAAAGATCGCCCAGCCGGAGCCAAGTCGGCGGAGCGCATTGTTGAGCCGCGCCGTGACGCTGACAAGTTCGGCTAGCGTGGCGCTTTCCAGGTCTGGGCCGCGAAAGCGCGCCGTCCGCTGAAAAGAGCCGTCCTTGTTAATGACGACGCCCGGAGCGACGAGCGCCGCCCACGGCAGAAAATCGGCGAGGCTTTGCGGCTTCTTGCGGTATTCGGCGAGGTTCAGCATGGAGGCTTTCCCTCAAGCGCCGAAATGCGCCGGATAGCGCAGATGCCGGCGCACGACTCCCACGAAGTCGGGATCGCGTTTTCCCGCCCAGACGGCGGCGGCCTGCGCGACGACCCAGAAGACGAGGCCGGCGATCCAGAGCCGCAGACCGAGTCCAAGCGCGGCGGCGAGAGTGCCGTTTGCAATGGCGATCGAACGCGGCGCGCCGCCGAGAAAGATCGGCTCGGTCAAGGAGCGGCGAACGGGCACACGGAAGCCCGGAACCGACGCGTCGGATGACGAAATTGTCCCCATCAGATCAGCGCTCCGCCGCCGAAGGAGAAGAAGGAGAGAAAGAAGCTGGACGCCGCAAAAGCGATCGAAAGTCCGAAGACGATCTGTACAAGGCGTCTAAAGCCGCCCGACGTGTCACCGAATGCGAGGGTCAGGCCGGTCGTGATGATGATGATCACGGCGATGATCTTGGCGACGGGTCCTTCAATCGATTGCAGGATCTGCTGGAGCGGCTGCTCCCAGGGCATGTTGGAGCCGGCGGCGAGCGCGGGTGACGAAACGATTGCAATGCCAAGTCCGAGAACCGCAATTCCAACGCGCGTCCGAAATGTCGCGCCGCTATGAAACCTATTCATGCTCTTCTCCGAAGCTGATGCGGGTAAGCTCGATGAGCGCGTAGTCGCCGTGTTCGCCGAGGCCTGTGACAGCCGCGAGCTCGATCAGCCTGCGCTCAGCCCCTCGGCCGGCGAGAACGGCGACGATCTGGATCGTCTCGGCGATGAGCGCGCGCGGCACCGTGACGACGGCTTCTTGAATGAGCTGTTCGAGACGACGCAGCGCGCCGAGCGCGGAACCCGCGTGAATGGTGCCGACTCCTCCGGGATGGCCCGTGCCCCATGCCTTCAGCAAATCCAGCGCTTCGCTGCCGCGCACTTCGCCAATCGGGATGCGATCGGGCCGAAGGCGGAGTGACGAGCGGACAAGTTCAGAGAGTGACGCCACGCCGTCTTTAGTGCGCAGTGAAACGAGATTCGGCACCGCGCATTGCAGTTCGCGCGTGTCTTCGATCAGAACGATGCGGTCTTTCGACTTGGCGACTTCCGCAAGCAAGGCGTTGGCGAGCGTCGTCTTGCCGGTCGATGTGCCGCCGGCAACAAGGACATTCTTGCGCTCGGCGATGGCTGCTCGAAGGATCGCGGTTTGATGCTTCGTAATGATGCCCGCCGCGACATAATCGTCGAGCGAGAACACCGCGACAGCGGGTTTACGGATCGAAAAGGCTGGCGCGTAGACGATCGGTGGCAATACGCCTTCAAAGCGCTCGCCTGTTTCCGGAAGCTCCGCCGAAATGCGCGGCGCGCCTTCGTGAGTCTCCGCGCCGACATGATGCGCGACAAGGCGGATGATGCGTTCGCCATCCTCTGCCGAAATCCGCGCGCCCGTATCCTCTAACCCGCTCGTCAAGCGATCGAGCCAGAGCCGACCGTCTGGATTGAGCATGATTTCGACGACGCCTTGGTCATCGAGCCATGCCGCGATCTCCACGCCCAGCGCCGTGCGCAGCATCCGCGCGCTGCGTGATAGCGCTTGCGCACTGTCGGAGTGAGTTGGCAATTGCGTCCCCGGTGCTCGTCGAATCGCGCGCTGGCGGTTCGAATCCGGGGTCGATTAAGAAAGGCCAATGCCGACCGGATGCAACAAGCCTATTAGGAGCGTAGGGCTCTAGCGTGCAAAAACCGGGGAAGGGAATGATCGAGATTGCGGTTCACGGGATCTCTGTTCGCGCGAACGATGCCGAGTGCATACGTTTCGCCTCAAGGAGGTAGGCGCCGGTGAAATTCGATGTTCTGGTCGTGACCCTGACCGGACCTTTGCCGGACCGCTGTCGGGCTACAAAGTTACGATGAACCCTGAGCACGCGAATACTAGACGGCATCCTACATCAATGGAATCTTGAGAAACCGAGCCTGTCTGTGCGGTGCTAGAGTGACGTGCGGGTTGCGTAAATCCGTTTATGGGCCAAACTTAAGTGTAAGTTGGCGGTGGTGAGGGATTTCCAATGCGATCATTGACTGCTATTTTTATTGTGCTTGCTGGAACTAGCGCGGTGGCAGCGCAGCCTGCGCGGAAGTTCATTCCTTTGACGACACAGGATGTTCCAAGAAGCGTCTTGGCCGAATTTGGCGCTGTGCTTGAGGAGCCAGGCGAGGCTGGGACAAAGGGGGTAGGCATTCCCTTTATATGCCCCGGCGCCATTGCCGCGGCGATCGCCGCAACCGAGGAGGCTGTTGAGCGGCGGGATCAGGTGCGCGACGCTCTCGGCCGCGATCTCGAGGCAGCGCGTTACGCCGCAGATCGCGCCTTCAGACAGTATGACGCCGCCGACCCCACCAATCGGTTAGTCGCCGGCGAACTCGAGGCGCGCTGGAATACTGCACTTGTCCGCGTCGCCGACCTTGAAAGCAAGATTGTTGCGCACGAGACGGCTTCTCCGACGCCGACGATCGATCCAGCCGCGCTTGCCCTGCTGGGAGCGAACCTCAAAACGGTCTGGTCGGCTCCGACGACGGACGCGCGATTGAAGAAGCGCATCGCGCGCACGCTGATCCACGAAGTCGTGGCCGATATCGACGACGACGCTTCCGAAATCGTCATCGCCGTCCATTGGATGGGTGGCGCGCACAGCGAGCTTCGCTTGCCAAAGCGCCGGCGCGGACAGCGCAACAGCACACCCGCCGACATCATTGCCGCCGTACGCGAACTGGCGTTGATCGCAAGCGACGATTTGATCGCCGGCCTTCTCAATCGTAACGGGCTCCAGACCGGCCACGGCAATCGCTGGACCCGCGAGCGCGTCACCTCGTTGCGTTCGCACCATTGCATTCCGGTGTTCAAAGCAGCCGCCGATGGCGTCGAGCCTTGGCTCAATCTCTCCGACGCCGCGCGCGTCCTGAAGATTGCTTCGAAGACTCTGCGGCTGGCGGCCGAGGCCGGCGAGATCGACGCGCGCCACCCCTTTGAGCGACGGTCCCTGGATCTTCGCACGGGCCGAACTCTTGACGGACGCCGCCAAATCAATTGCAGAACGCGCCCGACGAAGCACCAGATACCCCGCGGGACCCAACCGCGACCAGCAAAGCCTCTTCAACTCAATGGCATAGACAGATGGGTGTTCTGATGCGTGGTTGTAGTCGATCCTCCATGCTTCGATGAGACGCCGCGCTTCGGCGAGGGTCCCGAACCAATGGACGTTCAGACATTCGTCACGCAGCGATCCGTTGAAGGTCTCGATGAAGGCGTTGTCCGTTGGCTTGCCTGGTCGCGAGAAGTCGATCCGGGCCGTTTGGTCCCCGATCACAAGACCATCGCGGACTTCCGGAAGGACAACGGCGCCGCGATCCGGAAAGTCTGCGCCAAGTTCCTAGCCTTATGTCGGAACATGGGCCTCTTGCAGAATACGAGCATGACGGTCGACGGCAGCAAGTTCAAGGCGGTGAACAACCGCGATCGCAACTTCACACACGTCAAGATGGCGAGGCGGAAGGCGCAGATTGAAAGGAGCGTCGACCGTTATCTGCGCCAACTCGACAGCGCCGATCGCCAAGAGCCTTCGGACCTCGATTTCGATTTCAGGTGGGGACCGGGAGTTGGGGAGGGTCTGTCCATCGACGAGCATAGGGATAGCCAAAAAATCACCAACTCGAACTTGGCTATTTCCAGCATACTCATGCAGGAATATTTTATCAAACATGCTCATCGCAGGAATATTTTCATAAGATGTGAGTGTGGGTGGTATTTGCGATAGGATGGTCCGCCAACGCCCATCGAGTCATCGACCGATTGTCAGATTGATCGCTTTTAGCGCCCGTCACCTACCGCCCCTTGGCGACCGACCCTATTCGAGCTTATGATTTGCTTAATCTTTTGTATCGGCATGCGACGTCCCGAGCGCTTTAGAATGAGCCCAATCAGTACTGAGCGGCGAAGGGAAGCGCCGACGATTCATCGTAAACGTTGTTTTCCTCCATGGACTCGCGCGCAACCTGCTGATGCGTTGACCAAGCGGCGGGCTAGCGGCAGCTTCGTTCGCGGGCTTGAAAAGTTGCGGATCAGCTCATGAGCGGCGAAGTTGATTTGCAAGAAATCGCCGGCCCGAATGAGACTAAGCTCAACGTGATCTTCGTCCATGGCCTCGGCGGCGACGCGAAGGGAACCTGGACGTTTGACGAAACACCTTTACACGCCAAGGTGAGCGGAAAGCTAAGCCAATTGTTGCCGAATTTTCTCAGGGGAGAGCCGAGATTAAAAGAACCCACAGAAGTCGCCTTCTGGCCGGAATGGCTCGCACAGGATGTGGACGGCCTTGCAGTCTATTCGCTTGATTACCCTTCCGACCCTAAGCGCTGGAGAGCTGGCTGGAGCGTCACGAAGTCGGCCGTTGCCATTCTCGATGCCCTGATGGTCGACCGCCGACTTCGTGGGAACGGCGCGCCCATCGTCTTTGTTTGTCACAGCCTCGGCGGTTTGGTCGTGAAGAAACTAATTGTCACGGCCAATATCGACAAGGGGCAGGAGCCGAAAAAGGGCACCTTTCTTGATCGCATCGTCGGCGTCGCGTTTCTGGCAACGCCGCACCAGGGCGCGTTTCTGGCGACGTTTCTGACCGAATTTGGTTGGATGGCGGCGTCCGAGTCGTTGCGCGACCTTCAGGCCAATAGCGACGCTTTGCTGGACATGGGCAATTCCTATCGCAGTATGATCGAGGACGAAGGCCGGCGCATTGAGCATTGCGTTTATTACGAAGACGAGAAGGTTGCTGGCCTAAAGATCGTCAACGCGGGCAGCGCAAATCCAGGGTTGACAGGTGTGCGTCCTGTCGCGGTGCTTCGCGACCATTTGTGCGTCTGCAAGATGCAGAAGAAGGATCAGGTCTACAACGGCGTGCTGGCGCTCCTGGAGGAGGCCCTGAAGCCAAGACCGGACCCCTCGCGCAAAGTTCTGGAAGAAGCCAAGACCGCCGCTGAAGCCGCCAAGGAAAATACGGAGGCAATTTCACAACAACAGAAATCCGACAGCGCAACGCTCAATGAAATAAAAGAACTACTCGCCCTTGCCCACCAATCGGGTGCTGCGCAACGCGCCATTGACCAAGGAATTTCAGAAGCCGCACTACGTGCTGTCGTCGAGAGGCTGGGCGGCGAGGGTCTCTTACGGGATGATCTTATCCCTTGGCTCGACCAATGGACGGCGGCGGCCGCCCGCGAATTGCGGGACGGCGCAAATGAGGGTGAAGCGTTCGATCGCGCATTCGCTAAAGCGAGAGAACTATTCAACGCTGGCCGCATCGCTGAAGCCTCGCAGCCATTCATGGAGGAATTGGAGCGAAGGAGAAAGGCGGAGGAACAGCGTCGCGAGGAAGAAAAGCTCAGTCAACTGCGTCTCGTGGAGGAAGCGATCAAATATGACAAGTTGGCGTTGAACGGCGAGGCGGCCGCCAAGAAACTCTGCGTCATGGCGGAGATTGAGGGCCTGCGAACGCCAGAGGATCTGGGGGGATTTTTATTAGAAAAAGCGAGAGAATTTTACGAGATCGGGGATCGTTTCGGAGACAACGCCGCCTTGTTGGTCGCGATTGCGGCTTACCGCGAGGCGCTCAAGGAAGTTACGCAAGAGCGCGTTCCGCTTGATTGGGCGACAACGCAGACCAACCTTGGCAATGCCCTTGCGACACTTGGTGAGCGCGAGAGCGGCACTGTGCATCTTGAGACGGCGGTTGCAGCCTTTCATAGCGCTCTGCAAGAGCGAACCCGCGAGCTGGTGCCCCTTGCCTGGGCTGAGACGAAGAACAACCTTGGCAATGCCCTTGCGACACTTGGTGAGCGCGAGAGCGGCACTGAGCGTCTTGAGGCGGCGGTTGCAGCCTTTCATAGCGCTCTGCAAGAGCGAACACGCGAGCGAGTGCCCCTTGCTTGGGCTGCAACTCAGAACAATCTCGGCAATGCGCTAGCAGCGCTCGGTGAGCGAGAGAGTGGGACTGAACACCTTGAGGGCGCCATTGTTGCGTATCATGAAGCCCTAAAGGAATGGTCGCAGGAGCGAGTGCCATTTGATTGGGCGATGACGCAGAACAATCTCGGTAATGTGCTATCGACACTAGGCGGACGTGATGACAATACCGTTCGTCTTGAAGAAGCCGTCGTCGCATATCGCGAGGCATTAAAGGAACATACTCGAGAAAGAGTCCCGCTTGCTTGGGCCGCGACTCAGGCCAATCTTGGCGTTGCGCTCGCGGCGCTCGGTGAGCGCGAAAGCGAAATTGCTCGTCTTGAAGAAGCCGTCGTCGCATATCGCGAGGCATTAAAGGAACATACTCGAGAAAGAGTCCCGCTTGCTTGGGCCGCGACTCAGGCCAATCTTGGCGTTGCGCTCGCGGCGCTCGGTGAGCGCGAAAGCGAGATTGCTCGTCTTGATGAAGCCGTCGTCGCATATCGCGAGGCATTAAAGGAACATACTCGAGAAAGAGTCCCGCTTGCTTGGGCAGCAACGCAGAACAATCTCGGTAACGCGTTGAGGTCGCTCGGCGAGCGTGAGAACGGGACCGCACGTCTGGAAGACGCTGTTGCTGCTTTTCGCAACGCACTGCAAGAACGGACCCGCGAACGAGTCCCGCTTGCTTGGGCAGCAACGCAGAACAATCTCGGTAATGCGTTGACAGCGCTTGGCGAGCGTGAGAACGGGACCGTACGTCTTGAAGAGGCTGTTGCTGCTTATGGAGCCGCGCTCCTAGAATGGACGCGCGACAACGTTCCACTCGAATGGTCAAGGGGCAAGCACAATCTAGGTTATGCACTAAGTAAGCTTGGTGAGCGCGAAAGTGGGACGGCACGTCTTGATGAGGCTGTCGTAGCTTTTAATGATGCGCTTAAGGAAAGGAGTCACCGAAGCGTCCCTCTAATGTGGGCAAGGAGCGCCGGCGACCTAGGCTCTGCGATGACATTGATTGCACAACGTCGAAATGATCTAGCGATGGCTGAGGCAGCATTGATTCGATTAGATGCTGCATTCACTTTGTTTCGAGATGTTCGCCATGTCCCAGATGCGGCTAATTATGGAAAACGACTTCAGCGCGCTCGGGCTCTTGTTGAGCACCTACGTTTTACGTGATACAACGCGATTATTGAATTACTGATGCCTAGTGGGGGAAGAAAATGATGTGTATAAGGAAATATGCTATTGCCGTCATGTTGCCAATTCTCGTTACGACTCCGACAGTGGTACATGGTGGAACAGTACTTGTATTTGGCAGCCATGCGAGCCTTGCAAATAGATTGGGAGTTGATATCCCTGACTGGGGACCAAAAGATAAATCGCGTTTGCCAGAGAAATGCCCTTACTTTGGTGGCGATGGTATGTACGGGTTTACTTTTTCTCACGCGTTTGCCAAAAAATTCAGAAAAAAGGGATTTACAAATCTAAGCTTGTGCATGGCTATGGCAAGCGAGATTAAGTTCGATCCTCAAACAGGTAAAAGACTACCAACGTTTATTTTGGCAGATATTCCAGCTGTGAAACGAGGCGAAATTGAGTCTGGGACTTCTACAGATCAGATACCATATGATTTGCCTAATTGTTTCAGAAATGCGCAACCCCTTCGAGATTGCAAACTCAACTTTGATATGGAAACCGGAAGGCGATTAACGACCAGACAAGTTCACAAGCTGAAGAGAGGTGAAATTATTGGAAACCGTGTGCGCAACCGGCTCCTGCCCAGCGGACATGGTTACGTTCTTTATAACGACGGCGGTGCGGGCTCAGAAGCAAGCAATGATACAGTGAAAATCGTTCTAAAAAAATTCAATCAATAGCGGTTTGCTGGCATCATGCCGTTGGAGACCGTGTGAGAATGGGTGCGGGGGGCCCCGAATCTTGGTGTCCCCTGCGCGGCGATTACGGCTTCGTCATTGTGCCGCTTCTCTTGAGTGGGCACCCCCAAGGGCGCGAAAATTACTGCCCGGACCGGGCATCTCGGGGAGGACGGATGGGAACACGATTACTCAGTGATCGAGAGGTGCTGCCGGTGCCCGTGGAAGCGGAGCAGGAGAAGGACCACCGGTGGCCTTGTTTCGACGCAATATCAATGATGCCCTGGGAGGCCGTCGATTCCGACCTACGCGGAGTGACTCTTCGCATCTTAGGTGACAGCATCAAGGCGCATCGTGTGAAGCGCGTCGTATTCGATACGGACGAATTCCCGGTCCGGAGACACAGATGGAGAAGACGAAAGCCGACGTCTAAATGCGTTTGACGGAATTCACGCCCGCCGCTGCACTATAACGGACCAATGTCCATTTTCGGCGCCAAGCGGACCTATGGCTCAGATGTCTCCGGTCTGGTTGTGTCGATTTCTTGCGATACGTCTTTAGCGAATCGCTGTCCTTTCGCCAGCCTTCGTCCTAACGCTTCGACGAAAGCCTCGTATCTTTCTTTTGCTTTAGCCTGGGCTGCGGCCTGCGCCTCTCCGGGGAGTGGTGGCGTCGCGGTGAGCCAGGCGCGGATAAAGAGTGCCTGCGCTTCATTGCCGATCGACACATCTCGCTCCAGACGTTCGATCGCGCGCGTCATCTTGTCGAGGCGTCGCGTGATTGCCGCCTCACGCTGATCAGCGGCGTCTGGTGATAGAAAGGAGGCGAGGGCCGCCTCGACGATGGTCGATTTCGAGAGACCTCGGCGTGCGGCGAGCTCGTCGAGGCGCTTGAGGAGCGCAGCGTCGAAATAGCAATTCAGTCGACCCTTCATCCTTTGTCCTCAGAGCCGCAAGCCATCGTCGGGATCGAGAGAAGCTTGGCGCGCGACCGAGCGCATCCGATCACCAAACATCTTCGAGTTAACGGCGCCGGTGTCTGGCTGGTCATCATCGGCAAAGGTGAATTCCTCTGGCGACGCAGGAATCTGCGGCGTTATCGCCTCATATTCCGGCAGCATGGGTTCGCGCCGTATCCCGCTATTTGCGTCCTCGGTCTCGTCATCGCGAGGCTCAACGACCTTGCGGTGGGCCGACTTTTGTCCGGGATCCGTGACGGCGATTGGCCAAATCTGGTCCGGGCGACCATCGTTGGCAGTTCGGTGCGGCGATTTCGGCGGGACGAGTATTCTCTCTTTGAAGCGCTTGTCTTCATAATAGCGCGCCTTGCGGGCGCGGATCGGCGGCGCGCCGGAGACGAGAATGAGTTCTTCGTCCTGCGACAGCTGCATTACTTCTCCGGGCGTCAGCAGCGGGCGCGCCGTCTCCTGGCGCGAAACCATCAGATGACCGAGCCAGGGTGAGAGGCGATGGCCCGCATAGTTCTTCATGGCGCGCATTTCTGTCGCCGTGCCGAGCGCGTCCGAAACCCGTTTGGCTGTGCGTTCGTCGTTCGTGGCGAAGGCGACGCGGACATGACAATTGTCGAGAATGGCGTTGTTAGCGCCATAGGCTTTTTCGATCTGATTGAGCGACTGGGCTATGAGAAACGCTTTGAGCCCGTAGCCGGCCATGAAGGCGAGCGCGGACTCGAAGAAATCGAGCCGGCCGAGCGCGGGGAACTCGTCGAGCATAAGAAGAAGGCGCTGGCGTTTCGATTTTCGGTCGAGGTCTTCGGTGAGCCGACGTCCAATCTGGTTGAGGATTAGCCTGACCAGTGGTTTGGTCCGGCTGATGTCGGAGGGAGGCACGACGAGATAGAGGGTCGTCGGGCCTGGGTCGGAAACGAGATCATCGATCCGCCAGTCGCAGCGTGACGTGACCTTGGCGACGACGGGATCGCGATAAAGGCCAAGGAAGGACATGGCAGTCGAAAGGACGCCGGAGCGTTCGTTCTCGCTCTTGTTCAGAAGTTCGCGGGCAGTAGACGCGACGACGGGATGCGGGCGGTCGCCGAGATGCCTCGTCGTCATCATGGCGCTGAGCGTCTTTTCGATCGACCGATCCGGATCAGAGAGAAAATTAGCGACGCCGGAGAGCGTCTTGTCTTCTTCGCCATAGAGCACGTGCAAGATGGCGCCAACCAGGAGGGAGTGACTGGTCTTCTCCCAATGGTTACGCCGCTCAAGCGCGCCTTCTGGGTCGACGAGAATGTCGGCGACATTTTGAACGTCGCGCACTTCGGCGTCGCCACGCCTGACTTCGAGTAACGGGTTATAGGCGGCGCTGTCTGCATTCGTTGGATCGAAGAGTAGCGCGCGACCGAAGCGGGCGCGCCAACCGGATGTCAGCGACCAATTTTCGCCCTTGATGTCGTGAACGATCGCCGAGCCGGACCAGGCGAGCAATGTCGGCACGACGAGGCCGACGCCCTTGCCCGAACGGGTCGGGGCGAAACAGAGCACATGTTCCGGCCCATCATGCCGCAAATAGGCGTTGCCGAATGCTCCGAGCACGACGCCATCGGGACTGAGCAAGCCGGCGATGCGGATATCGGCTTCGTTCGCCCAGCGCGCGGAGCCATAGGTGGTCGCATAGCGCGCTTCCCGAGCGCGATGAACCGAGAGACCGATCGCCGCGGCGATGGCGACAAATGTCGCCGAGGTCGCGATGCCGGCGCCTTCGAGAAAAATGTCCGGCGCATAGGCGTCGAACTGATACCACCACATGAAAAAGGTCGGCGGCGGATAGATGGGCAAGTCGGGTCCTGGGGAAAACCACGGGGCGCCAAGTTCGGGCTGGAAGCCAAGACGCCAAGCCGTCCATTGCGTCGCCGCCCACACGCCGAGGAAGACGATCGACAGGACGGCGACGATCTGGCCCCAGAGAATTTTCGTCGCATACATGGCGGCGAAGATCGGCGCAGGGGAAGCACGCCGGCAAGAGGGATACAGCGCGGATCGAAGAATATCGCGCGCTCTCGCGCAAAGACTGGCGAAGGTTGCAGTGGGCGCTAAATCCCCAGCCCGCGCTTCCTCCCAAAACTCCAGTCGACGCCGCCGCCAGGCGACATGACGCCGGAAATGTGTTTGCCGAGCTTCGTCTCGAGCGACGGCGACCAGGGCACGAGTTGGAAACCGAGCCCGTCGTCGATCATAGCGAACCGTCCGGATGCGAGGCTCAGTCGCTGGCGGTAGGTTCCGCCGACATTGGCGCCTTCGGTTTTCGGCCGGTAAGGCAGCCCCGTTTCTCCGGCGAGCTTGGCGCCGATCGCGTCAAGCTCCCGACGTCGGAGCGTCCCGAGAAGATCGCGGGCAAAGATGAGATGCTGGCCTTCCCCCTGCGCGAGGCCCGTCGCGGAAAGATGATCAATCCGGGCCGAGAGCGCCTCGCGCACCTCCTGGCCGAAGCCGGCATGGGCGAGGGGCGTTTCAGAGCGTTCGACGAGGCGACGATCGAGCCAAGTCGCGCCGTCCGCCTTGATCTGCTTTTCGAGCGAGAGGTCCGAACGTACGGCGAGCGCGACGCGCTCGGCGCCGCTCGCGTCCTCAAAGCGCCTTAGTTCGACAATCGCGCCGGGCGCGGCGTCGCTTGTCGCCTCGATATTCGGAAAGCGCAAATGATGAGCGCGGCCGTCGACGCCGTCGATGATCGCGAACGCTTTCTCGGACAGTTCGTCGGCGAGGCCACGCGCGACGAGCCTCCCGATCAGCGGGGGACGGTCATTCACCCCGTGGATCGCAAAATCGATCGTGCTTCGCTCGATGCGCGCTTCGGTCAAGGCTCGGTGCATGGTCTTGATGATGTCGCCGCGCAGGCCAAGATCGCGCAATCGGCTCTCGGCGTCTTCCGCCAGCATCCATTGCGCCGGGCCAATTGGGACAGCGAGACCCAGCCGCTCCAATTTCTGGAGACGGCCGATTTTCAGTCGCTCGATGTTTGGATCACTTTGCCCCGCGCCGGGGCGCAGGTCGACGAGTCCTGTCTCATCTATTCCGGCGGCGATGGCGCGGTCGAGCCGGGTCCAACGATCGGCGTCGACCTCGCGGGCGAGGTCTTCGTGGATGCGCTGCTCCGGCTTTGGCCCCAATTCCAGACTGACCAGCCGCTCCGCTCTCGCGCGCATCCCATTCGAAATATAGTCGCGCGAGATCACGAGATCGGCGCCATCGTCCGCCTTGCCGCGAAGGAGGATGTGGATGTGCGGATTGTCCGTGTTCCAATGGTCAACGCCCACCCAGTCGAGTTTGGTCCCGAGGTCGCGTTCGGCTTCGCGCAATAGATCGCGGGTGAAGGCCCGCAGGTCCTCCATTTCGGTTGCGTCTTCCGGACTGACGATGAATCGAAAATGATGCCGGTCGTTCTTGCAACGTTCGACAAAGGCGGCGGCGTCCGCAGTATCTGAGCGGGCATCGAACATTTGCGCTTTCTGCTCGTCGTGGGTGACGCCGTCTCGACGCAGATAGGCGACATGGGTTACCAGCGGCGCTGATTGAAAATCGCGGCCCTTGTGGCGAACGACGCGCGCTTTGACGACGACACGGCGCGCGGTCGAAAAGAGTCCGCGCTCGGCGGCGAAGGCGCGTCCATGGCCGCGCCCGAAGGTCGAGCGCTTCATCTTACCAAGGCGTCCGCGTGTGCCGACGCCGCCGGCTCTGTGCGCCGCCTTCAGAACCTGCGCGACGAAGCTCTTGGGCGCGCGCCCGGGTCCGCTTTGGCGAATGTGCCCCGGACGAACTTTCAGATCGTCGCCGTCATCGCTCACGGCGCACTCGCCAGCGGCTTAGTGCCATTTGCTTTGATGGAATTCCGAAAAAATGCGCTTGTGATGGCTCGCCGCCTATCCGACCGGCACGCACGAAGGCCTTGCGTAGCAAGGGCTCGCGCGGCGGCAGTGCCGCGTCTTCTATCTTGCCATAGGTCGGTCGCGTTCGCTTCCTCCGCCGTGCTCACACACAAAGGTGCGAGTTGCTGCGCTAACATGCGATAGAGCTGGAAAGCGATCATCGAGCGCTGCGAGCAACAAAAATGTCTGCCGGCGAACGATGGACCGCGCGAAAATTTGCAATCGAGTCGCCATCCGAGAGCGAAATTCGTGCAAATATCTTGTCGTCGCGTTGCGCCGGAAAAAGAGGATGGGGGACGGCTTTCCCGCTTTTTGACTCGCCGTTCGCGGCACCATCTTCAGTAATCTCGCCCGTAGGTTTCAGTTTGGTCAGAGCGACGAAGATGTGTGATTTACTGGTGCCAGGGAAGGCTGAGAATTGCGTCGCCGGAAGCCGTTCGAGACCGAGTTTCGATGCAATTTCCACAACGTAATCGATAGTCTCGGCTGGCAACGCGCGTCCACGCAAATAGTCTTCATAACGCCCCGGGCCTGCATTATAGGCGGCGAGGAAACCGCCTTCACCGTAGCGCATGAACATCTCGGAGAGATAGGCTGCGCCCGCTAAAACGTTGTCGCCTGGATTGAATGGATCGGGTCCAAGAGCGTGCTTGAGGCGTAACTCATCGTATGTCGCTGGCATGATCTGCATCAGACCGATTGCGCCCTTTCCGGAAACGGCATATGCGTCGTCATGACTTTCAGCGCGCATGACGGCGCGAATCCATTGAGGCGGGATATGGAAGCGGCGCGACGCCTCGTCAGTCGCACTGGCGATGGCTTCCGCCGATGGTTGGGTCGAATCTCGCGCGCATTTGGCGATCTCGGCGGCGCGCGCCTGCGAATACGAAATCGTGGCAAGAGCTGTCACAGAAACGAGCATCGTCACCGCGAACGCAAATCCGTGGCAGGTTCTCCGCCAGGGAGGTCGAATTTCCTTTGGCGTCATTCGCGTCACTCCCACGTCCAAAGCGAGACTGCGTGTCCAATCAAATTTTCTGAAGGAATGGTCGCGAAGTAGCGTCCGTCGAGCGAGGATGGTTCATCCCAGTTGAGGAGAAAGACCTGGCCCGGAAGCACGGGAAGGCAGCCGCTCCAAACAGGCAGCGGTCGCCCGGCGTGGTCGCGTTCCTGCGCCTCCGCCATGTCGATTCCGTCGACGGTTACAGTCCCCCCGATGCGGCAAATTGTTTGCCCAGGTAACGCAGCGACGCGCTTGATCAGTAGCGCGCCGCCGGCGATGTAGCGACGCTCGGCAAACCAGCTTTGAAGCGCTTCGGGCGGTCGCGCGACGACAAGATCGGTGACGGCGAGTTTGCCTATAGGCTGCACGGAATAGAGACCTATGGGGACGCTAGCGGAGGCGTTCCAAATCACAAGCGGATCGTGCTTCGTTGCGAATGTTGATGCTACGGCGCAGCTTGCGAGCAACGTGAGAACGATGGGTCTGATCATTTGGAATTGGCCCTCGTGCGCAGGAGCCAGGCTTGATGGCGTTCTCGCGAATAGGACCGCGGCGGCAGGCCTGCAGCCAACCGACTGTGGACATGCCGCCAATGATCCGGACAAATATCTTGCGGCGCAAAGCCCAGCGACTCGACCGAATCGATGGCGCGCAGAACCCGCTGAACTTTGTCCCAACCTGCCGCTCGAAGAAGAATTTCAGCGCCGGGTTTGACGGCGGGGACCGTCGAATAAGGCTCGATCGATTTGCAGGCACGCAGAATATCGATGCGCGAAACAAGCGTCCCGTAACCGTTCGACGCCCAGCGGACGAATGCGAAAATTGATCCCGGCGCGAAGTAAGCGATGCGTCGCCTGCGGTCGAGCGTGCGTTCATTCACGGGCCCGCCGAAACGAATCCAGCGCTCGATCTTGCCTTTGAGAAAATAGAGCTCCACTTCGGTGAGCGGGGTCATAGCGCGCCTCCGCAAGGCGCAGAACTCTCCGAGTTACCTGCGACGTATGGATCGACGATGGAGCGAATTCTCTCGATGCGCCGCTTTTGCGCAGGCGCGCGGTCTCGGAGCGTGGCCTTGGGACGCCGACAAATGACGATGAACGCGGATCGACGGCTCTGCCCGTCACCTCTTTCCGGTAAAGCCTTGCCGCGATCATCCACACAGTGGATCGCGGCGTGGTCCGTTAGAATGAATCCGAAGGATTCAATGTTAGTACAGTTAGGAAGGCCGTGAACGATGGCATAGCAGGGTGTTAGTGGCCATTTCGGTCCCTGATAGCACGAGGATCTGGTCCCTGATGGCACGATAGGGTCGGTCCCCGATAGCACGAGCGTTTTCACAGCTTGTCCACAGAGGGGAGGGAGGCGTCGAGGCAGCCTGAAGCGCGCTCGAGCGGGGCCAGTGAAATCGGTGCGAAGACGAGACGCTCGTCGCCAAGCGGGCCGTGACGGATGGAGAGCTGGTAATTTGGAAGCGGCTGCCGACGCACGATGTCGCGCAGGTCAAACGCAAAATGTTTGAGCGGCGACAGCGCGCCGGACTTTACGTGGAGATGTCGGAAATCGAAACTCCAGCCGCCGCCCTGACGACCGCCATGCTTGCGCACGAGGCGATAGAGCCAGCGCTCCAAGCCGCCCGTGAGCGCGAAATATTCCCGATCGATTGTCAGGACCAAAGCTTCGTTGAGAACGCCAGCATAGAACCAGTCCGGCAGGATCAGTTCGACGCCGAGCGGCCGGCCGTTCGCGTCGGAAGTTTCCTTCCATTCGTTGATCCAGGAGAAGCGGTGGCGCCGCCGCTCTGCCGGCTGGCGGATGGACGTGGCGACGCTGGTTGATTGCAGCCGGTCGAGCGCGGCCTTCAGCCGTTGATAGTCTCGCGCGCTCGTCGCACGCCCGATAAAGGTCAAAATCTCATAAGGGGTGGCCGCCATTAGGCGCGAGGTTTTCAAGCCCTTGTCGCGCGCTTGGACGATCTGTGAGGCCGCCCAAATGAGCACGTCGGCGTCCCAAATAGTCGCCATGCCGTGCTCAGGCGTCGCTTCGACCTTGATGACGATCTCTCCGATTCGGAAGTCGATCGGCGTCAGGCGTTTGGATTTGGCGAGGCTGAAAAATGGGTAGGACATCAGGTCCTGGGCGTCGCGGGGCGCGAGATCGCCGGGGAGCGCGCGAAACAATTCGAGCTGCTCCCATTCGTCGCTGAGGAGACGGTCTGGTCGGCGTGCCATTGGCGCGTGGAACAGTTCAGCGTCGCGGCTGATTGGCGCGAAGGAGCACGTCGCTGGCGTGCCGACGCGCCGGCAAAACCGTTCCGACGCCGGGATCTGACGTCGACGCCTTGGTTCCGCGCTCCACCCATGCTTGCAGGTCCTCGACGCGGTAGACGACACGGCCGCCGAGCTTCGAGTAGCGGGGGCCGGTGCCATAGGTGCGGTGCTTTTCGAGGGTGCGACCAGAGAGACCGAGGAAGCGTGCGGCTTCGGGCGTGCGCAGGTAGCGCGGCGGGAGTTCTGCTGGTTGCGCGGACATGATGGAACCTTCGAATAGTGAAGCGCGCCGCCGACAACCGACGGGCGTCATCGATCACATTGGCGGAGAAGGTCCGGAGGGAGGGATGACGGATATATCGAGTGCGAGGTTCGTCACCCTCGCAGCTGCGAGTTGTCGAGGTGCCGCGAGCGACTGAACGGAATTGTCGGCGAGGGGATCGGCTATCTTGTCAGAAGCTTGCGATAGCCGCCGCGCATCAGCCCGATGCCGCCTCTCACAAGGCGGATCGTCATCGCGCGTAGCGAGGAGGTCTTCCAAGGTTCACGATTCAGTCGTTCGTGACCGAATAATTGCTGTGCAATGGCGCGATAGGACGCCTTTGCGAGATGTCCGTCGAGCGCGCGCAGCATCTCTGATATCCGCTTATCGTGAATTTGCGCCGCGCCGGCGGAGGATCCTCCGTCGATATCGCGGAGAAAGCGCAACGTGGCTGCCGAACGCGTCGGCGCCGACTTATCGACGGGGATGAGCGCGGAAAGCGACGCATCTGGGACAGGAGGGCCAGGCAACCAGAGCCGATGTTCTCGGTGTCCCGCGCCAAGGATCAAATAGTCTCCATCCGACGTGATGCGACGCGAACGTAGATCTCGCCAATTTTGCGGTGCATAGACGAGCGTCGAGGTAAGGGCCGGATGCGAGTCGAGCATCACCACGCTGGAGCAGCATTCGGGACGCCAGAAAACTTCCGCTTGGGTAGCGTTCAGCGCTGGATCAACCGCGAAATCGAAGCCCCCAACACCGCTCGGGTCCATCTATGCCGGCGTCGAGCCGCGCTCGGAATTCGGGATCGGCATATCGCGCCTGATATTCGTCGTTGCGCCGCAGATATTCCCAGGCGTAGTCCCGCCAGTTCGTATCTCGCAAATGCTCATATGCGCCTTCTGAGCGCCAATCGCCGATGGTCATGGAAATTCTCGGTAAGGAGTGGCTAAGCCCATGTTTAAAAGAATATTTGGCGAGAATTTGTCGTTAAAAAAAATTCGGGGGCTATGGCATCATTCGTTTTTGGCGAACCGATTCTCACATCATCGTCTCAATGGTGCCCTGAACAAGCCATTACGACGAGAGCGCTGCAAGCCTCGGCCCAAAGAACCAATTAGGGAGAGCCCTCGAGCAGATCCTTGTAGCCATTCGTCGTCATCCATTTCGCCCGCCTAAGATGCGTATCGTAGGCGCGCTTCGCTCGTTCCGGCTCACGGGCTGGATCGATTCCAAGGACGACCTTCGACACCTCCTCCCAGGCCGCGCCTTCTTTTGCGGCGTCCAGCAACCGTAAATAGATGACCGAATGGGCGCGGTCGTAGTCGACGACTTGGTCGTCAGTCGGCGCGACGTCGGCGATTGAGCTGGCTTTGGCGTGCGGCACGGTTTCCGATTCCGGGAACATTGGATATTGACTTTAGCCAATCTTTCTCACGAGCGTCTCGCGCGAAATTGAGGCGTAAATACATAATATAGTGGATAAACCTCAAAGTGTGTGTCGGTCCAGCCTTCTCGCATGGACATGCGAAAGCTGGTCGGACGGAACGTGCGAAGAATCAGGCTGGAGAAAGGCCTGACGCAAGAGAAGTTTGCCGAACAGTCGGGATTTACCCAACAATATATGAGCGGTCTTGAGCGCGGTCGCCGAAATCCAACGATTGTGAGCCCTTATGAAATCGCGCTCGCGCTAGGCGTCGATCATGTCTCCCTTGTCACCCCGGATGATGAAGCGCGCGAAGAAGAAGAGCGACGCCTCGAGGCGAAAGCGCGCGTACGGACGCAAAGCCGCGTGAAGCGACGGGAGCCGAAGTCTCCGAAGAAGAAGGCTAGCTCGCGCGGAAAGTCACGCGCCACGGCTCATTAACAATTGGATAAGCTGCCCCGCCCGATCTCTCAGGCGGGGCGTTGGCGTTCAGTCGCCATTCGGCTTGCGACCCCGCGACCAGATCAGGGTGTAGCCCTCACCGCCTTCGTCGTCGAAGAGGTTGGCGTAGATAGGAGCAGTGAAGCTCGGATCGTCGAGCTTGACCGAGAGATAATCGCGACCCTCGTTTGAGCGCTTGGACCAGGCGGCGCCGATTTCAGCTCGGCCGACAAACACGCGGTGGCTTGGCGCATTGTCGTTCGAGCGATTGGTTTCTGGAACGATGCGAACGGCTTTGGCCTGGACGCTGAGCGTCACGATCTCGCCGAGGAATTCGTTGCCGGATTTCTTGAATGAGCCGATGTTCGCCATGGTAAGTCTCCTTTAGGTTCTGCTGTCTTCGCGCCCGCGACCATCGCGGCCTCGATGGCGCTTCGCAGCCGAAGACGACTCGTCGACGCACCCCCCAGGGCCGCAGCGAAGCGGAGGACGGTATGGGCGCGGCTTTCTTGCTTCGCGAGGAATGACGCCGCAGGCGTCAGGGGAAGAAAGTTGCGCCTATGCTGTTGCGGCTATGGCGATCGAGGCGGAGCCGGTCTTCGGCCAGATGAAGCCATAAGAGGGGTCGTGACGGTCGTAGCTGGCCGGACAGCAACCTCGAAAGACTTCGTGGACAGAGAGCGCAGAAAGACAAGACCGTCAGAATTCAAGGCGAAGGAAAAGAAGCTGCAGCGCACGAAAAGGAGGTTGCTTCAGGACGAGTCAGTTCCGACCAAATGCTTGACGGAAAAAGGATGAGGCGGCCGACGCGCCCGTCTCCTTGCTTTCCTCGACTGGCTTCTCTGCTGATACAGCGATAAAAGCCGCCCCGAGAGTTGTTCGCCGTCCGAGCCATGGATCGACAGCGGCAAGCAGTCGCGCCGCCGTCCCGCATGGCGGATAGTATACGGCGCTGCGTATTTCGACGACGCTGAGTCCAGCAACTTCGACGAGGTGGCGAAGCTCCCTGCATGAGCGAAATCTTGCCGCACGCCACAGGGGATGACGGAGCCACCCACGCATCCGTCGATAGGCCGCCCACAAGCTCCAGCGCCCCAGTTCGCCGATGACAAGCAGACCTTTCGGCTTTAGCACGCGGGCAATTTCCGCAACGGCGCGCTCGGCGTCAGGTATGAAGCACAGGGTCGTGACTGCAAGGACTCGGTCAAACTTCGCGTCCGGAAACGGCAACGCCTCGGCCCTTCCTTCGACGAGCAAAAGTAGAATGTTTTCGCTTCCAGGCTGTCGCCGCGCGACGGCGATCATCGTGGGATCTGGATCAACGCCAGTCACGGCGGCGCCTCGCTGGGCGAGTTCTACAGCGAGGGCGGCGTCGCCGCAACCGACATCGAGTAACGTCTTCCCAGCGACCGGCCCGAGAAGTTCGAAGAGCAACTCCCGCTCTAACGCGTCGGTGATCTGACCGAGGCTGCTTCGCCGCCAACGCGCATAGGACTCCCTCAGGCCCGCCGCCCGTCTCTGTGTCTTCTCTTCCATTTTCTTAAGGGCCTAACATCACCCAATCACCTTCGATCGTGCTGGGCTCGGGGAGCCGCGCATCAACAGAGCAACGATTAATCCGGAGACAAATGTAACCGCCGCGATCGCTCCGATCGCCCACGCCATTCCGAACAAGTCGGCGATGATTCCAGCGGAGAGCGCGCCGATCGCGTAGCCGAGATCGCGCCAGAACCGATAGACGCTGAGCGACCGCGCACGCCACGAAGGATGCGACGCGTCGGAGACGGCGGCGATCAGACTCGGATAGACCATCGCCGTACCGAGACCGAGAAGCAGGCTGCCGATCAGCCAGTAATGAAATTGGGACGTCGCCGCCGTGAGAAACAGTGCCGTGGCCTGCACCCACATTCCGGCGACGATCAGGCCCTTGCGGCCCCAGCGATCGCTCAACGGGCCAGTGGCGACCTGAAGAATGCCCCAAGTCGCCGGATAGACGGCTTTGAGAAGGCCGATCCGTTCGACGCCGAGGCCGAAGGACGCGAAGAACAGCGGGAAAATACCCCAGCTCATCCCGTCATTGAGGTTGTTGACGAGTCCGGCCTGGGACGCAGCGAAGAGATTGCGATCACGGAAAGAGGCGAGCGCGAACACCTCCCGGAAGCCGATGGCGGGCGCCTCGACGGGATGGTTGCCGATTTCCGCGCGCACATGCTCGCGCGTATCGCGCACGAACATGATCGACAGCGCCGCGCCCGCGATCGCATAACCGACGCCGAGATAGATTGGGACGGGCCGCAGCCCATACTCGGAGGCGAGATAGCCGGTGGCAAAAGCGGTGACGCCAACGGCGAGATAGCCCGCGAATTCGTTGAGGCCGACGGCGAGTCCCCGCGATTTCGGTCCGACGAGATCAACTTTCATGATGACGGTCATCGACCAGGCGAGGCCCTGATTGACGCCGAGCAGCGCATTGGCGGCGACAATCCATCCCCAGCTTGGAGCCCACATGATCATGAAGGGAACCGGTAGGCCGACCAGCCAGCCGAGGACCAGCACACGCTTGCGACCCCACACGTCGGCGAGATGCCCAGAGACCAGATTGGCGAAAGCCTTGACCACGCCGAAGCTGACGATGAACGAGACCACCAGCGTCGTCGAGGCGATGCCAAATTCCTCCGAGCCGATCAGCGGCACGACCGTGCGCTCAATGCCAACCATGCCGCCGACAAAGGCGTTGATCAGAACGAGCAGCGCGAACTGCCGCCAATTGGCGCGCAGCCCGAGCGTTACGCTGGAGGCAGAGGGAACGGACGCGTCCGTGTCACTTATGCTCACTCCGCCGCTGCCTTCAAACCCGAATTGACCGCGCGAATTTCAGCCGCCTGCGCGGGCGGCGGCGGAATGTCGGCGACCATGGCGCGGACAAAGACCTCTTCGTTCTCGATTCGAAACGCCTTGTTGTGGCGTTTCTCGAACCCGATCGTTGATGTTGGTTTGCCACTCAGGCTGCGTCCGCAAACCGAGCCCGAATAGGCCCCTGGTAGGATTTCGAGATAGTCGGGAAGAGCCTTGAGCCTCTGCACCGACCGGAACAATACCCGCGCGCCTTCCTCGGCGTTCGTCGCGAGCTCCGTTCGGCCGAGATCGCCCACCATGAGCGTATGCCCGGTCAGCACGAACCAGGGCTCATCGGCGCGCGTGCGATCGGTGACGAGGAGCGAAATATGCTCGGGCGTATGACCCGGCGTGTGCAGGACGCGGATCGTGACGTTACCCAGCTCCAGAATGTCGCCGTCGCGCACGCCATAGAAGGGGAACGCCGTTTTCGCTTCGGCGAACAGCACGTATGGCGCGCCCGCCGCCTCAGCCAACTCGCGGCCTGCTGAGATGTGATCGGCATGGAGATGCGTGTCGATCACATAGCGAATGCGCATGCTGATTTCTTCCGCCGTGCGCAGATAAGCACCGATATCGCCGACCGGATCGACAACCGCCCCCGCGGCGCGCCCGCCGCAGCCGAAAAGGTAGGAGGCCGCAACAGGGCTGGCGTGGAGGAATTGACGCAAGATCATGGAGGTCTCTCCTTGCTCTCTCCCAGCGCCGGGCGCGGAGCGTCTTGACAAAGCGCCTGGGATTTCATTCAATTAATCGATTGAATGATATGAGCGTTACCCAAGATGTCAACCCGAAGTCCCAAACAGGCGCTGTTCGCGGAGTTCGCCACTCTTGCCAAGGCGCTCGGCCACGCCCATCGCCTCGAATTGCTCGAGCAGCTCGCGCAGGGCGAGCACAGCGTCGAGACGCTGGCGCAGAAAACCAGCCTATCCATCGCCAACGCTTCTCAGCACTTGCAGCACATGCGGCGCACGGGCCTGGTGGACACGAGGCGCGATGGCAAGTTCGTCTATTACCGGCTTGCCGATGAAGCTGTGCTCGATCTCTTGGCAGCGCTGGGGCGATTGGCCGAGCGCAATGTCGCGGAGGTCGAACGCATTATGCGCCGCTATTTCAAGGACCGGGACGGGCTGGAGCCCGTGCCGCGCGACGCGCTGCTCGAGCGAATCCGCGCCGGCACGGTCACGGTGCTCGACGTGCGGCCGCAAGACGAATTTGCACTCGGCCATCTGCCGAGCGCCGTGAACATTCCGCTGAAAGCAATGGAGGCGCGGCTTAGCGAACTCGATCCGTCGCGCGAGGTCGTCGCCTACTGCCGGGGACGCTTCTGCGTGCTCTCCTTTGAGGCGGCGGCGCTGCTGCGCAACCGCGGCTTCAAGGCCCGCTGTCTGGAGGATGGCCTGCCCGAATGGCGCGCCGCGGGCTTGCCCGTCGTCGCCGGCACCGTGAAGCAACGTTGCAAACAGAATAATAAAAGGGAGTATAATATGACTGGCGCAATACAGGCGCATAACCAGAAGTCCGCCGCCTTCTGGAATTCCGGCGGCGCGCATTACGAGGCCATCAGTCGCGGCATCGCCGATTCCATCGAACACTGCGTGTTGCGTCTCGATCCGAAGTCCGGCGAACGCGTTCTCGATCTCGCGACCGGGACTGGCTGGACGTCTCGCGTCCTCGCGAGGAGAGGCGCGAAGGTCACAGGCGTCGATATCAGCGAGAAGCTTGTCGATGCCGCCATCGCGCGCGCCAAAAGCGAAAACCTCGACATCGACTATGAAATCGGCGACGCGGAGAGCCTGCCGTTCGAGGACGGCGCCTTCGACGCCGTTGCATCGACCTGCGGCGTAATGTTCGCCAGCCGCCCAGAAGCCGCCGCGGCCGAGCTGGCGCGAGTTTGCAAAAAGGGCGGACGCATCGCTTTGACTACTTGGCTGTCCGACAGCAACCTCTTCAAGATGTTCATGGTCATGAAGCCGTACATGCCGCCGCCGCCCACGCCCGCGCCGCCATCGCCTTTCGAATGGGGCAAGACGGAACGCATTCGCGAACTGCTCGCGGCGAATTTCGATCTCGCGTTCGAAAGGGGAACCTCTTTCTATCGCGAGCCGAGTGGAGAAGCCGCCTGGAATACGTTCTCGACGGGCTACGGACCGACACATTCTTTGGCCAAGAGCCTCGATGAGGCGCGGCGCGAAGAGTTAAGGCGAGATTTCATCGCTTTCCATGAAGGCTTCCGCAACGAACTGGGCGTCTGCGTCCCGCGCGAATATTGGCTGACGGTCGGAGTCCGGCGCTAGGAGCGAGATCGTCGGCGCAGGCTGATGTGTTCAGTGAAGAGAACAGGAACTCATCCGACGAAAATTCTCTTCATCCTCAACGATCCCCCTTACGGTACGGAACGCGTCTACAACGGCTTGCGCCTCGCCCATGCGGTCAGCAAGCTCGATCCTGAGGGCAGCGTCACGATATTTCTCCTGGCGGACGCTGTTCTTTCGGCTCGGGCCGACCAAAAGACGCCGGACGGATACTACAATGTCAAAAGGATGCTGAAACGTGTCATTGCCGCAGGCGGGGAAGTGCTGCTCCTGTGGAACCTGCATGGATGCGCTCGGCCTGCCTGCCGAACAGATGATCGAGGGCACCGAGCGAAGCACGATGGACGCCCTTGCGGCGGCAACGATCGCCGGGGACAAGGTTCTCGTGTTCTGAGGGGGGGCATAATGAAAGGCCATGAGCGGAATGCCCGCCGAAGAATACTGGGGACGTTCTAAGACGCTGAGGTTGCCCGCGCGCCGCCTCAGCTGAATTTCCACACAGGGATGCCTAGCATGCGCGCCTTGTCGGCGAGATTGGCGGAGATGCCTGAGCCGGGAAAGACAATGACGCCGATCGGCAGCGTCGCCAGCATTTGATCGTTGCGCTTGAATGGCGCCGCCTTGGCGTGACGCGCCCAGTCGGGCTTGAAGGCGATTTGCGGCACTTTGCGATCATCGGCCCAGCAGGCGGCGATGCGTTCGGCGCCCTTAGGCGATCCGCCGTGCAATAGCGCCATATCGGGATGTTTCGCGAGAGCCTTGTCGAGACGATCCCAGATTGCCCGATGATCGTTGAAATCGAGTCCGCCGGTAAAGGCGATTTTTGGACCGGGGGGAAGAAGTGCGTCGGAATCGGCGCGACGTTTGGCGGCGATAAAATCGCGGCTGTCGATCATCGCGGAGGTCAAAGCGCGGTGATTGACTCTGGAACCCGACCGGGGTCGCCAGGCCGAGCCGGTATGGCGCTCGAATTGATCGGCGGCCTCGTCGCGGAAGAGCTCCATGCTGTCGCGGCGTTCGATGAGCGTCCGCCCTTCGGTGATCAGGCGCTCGAGTTCAACTGAGCGGATTTCCGAGCCGTCTTGTTCATTCTGACTGCGCCGCTGCGCCTGCTCATTGTCGTCGAGTTCGCGCTCGATGCGTGAAACAGCGCGGTGGAAGAGATTGACCGTCGACCAGAGCAGCGCCTCGAGGTCGGGTTCGAAGCGGGTGTCGCCCAATGTCGCGACAAGAGCGTCGAAGATGTCGGCGACCGCCACAGTGATCGTTCGCGCTTCGGGAAGTGGCCTCGGGTCGGGTTCGTCCTGGAAGGGACGGAAGCCATAGAGCTGGAGTTCGGCGAGCACCTGTTCGGTCGAGGATGAGTGCGGTGGTGGCTCGAAGCCCGGTATGTCGCGCTCGTTCGTCATCTGCGCTTTTCCTTCGTCGGATTGACCGCGACCCTCGCGGCCTTCATGGGGACGAAAGGCGGCGGGCGGTTCTGACCCGCACCCGAAGCACAGCGAAGGGCCGCAGCACGCAGCGGAGGATGGCGAAGGGCCGGCTATTTTGTTTCGCGCTGTAAAGCGCCCAACGGGCGCGACGGAAAATAGTCGGCCCGTAGCCATTGCGTGGCCATACCGACCGTCGCAAAGGTCGCCCTCTATGAAGGCAAGGGATGCGGCTTTCTCCGACAATGCCGGAAAGCTGCGCGATCCGATCAGACACGTAGCCGACGCCGCTGCATCGGCCTCGTTCGGCTTCGAGGTTTCATGAAGCGCGCGACATCCTGTGGCGCGAGTTGCGGCCTGAGGGCCGCTCGTAACTGTTCGACCCCAAGTAGACGGAGGTCATCGTTGAAGTCGCCCAGCGTCGGCGACAGGATGATCGTCTCGATCCCTGCCGAATTTGCGCGGTCCAACAAGGTCGCCGCCGCATTGGCGCCCGCCGCGTCGTTGTCACGAAGGACATAGAGGCGGCGCAAGGTGGGCGGAAACAGGATGGCGGCAAGATGCGCGGACGACAGTGCGGCGATCATTGGCATGGTCGGCATGACGCAGCGAAGCGACAGCACGGTTTCGATTCCTTCACCCGCCGCCATGATGTCATGCGCCACACCGAAGCGGACAGCGTTGCCGAGGAGACAGCCCATCGCCCGTCTCGGCGTTTCGATTGGCGCTTTGCTGAAACCAGACGGATCAAGCCAGGTGCGTTGCACGCCGGTGAGCTTGCCGTCGAGATCGGAGACGGCGGCGATCAACGCAGGCCAGGTCTGGACCGGCGAGCGATTGGCCGGCCGATAGTAACAACGCGGATGGAAGCGCAGATTAGTGGTTTCGTGGAAAGCGGTAATGCCGCGATGGCGCAAATACGTCTCGGCAAGCGTGCCCGCGATCGGCCGCGAAATTGCCAACAGGCGTCGCGCCGACTCCGGCGAGCCCGCGAGCGTCGTCTCCGCGCAGGGTCGCTGCTTATCCGGTTCTGGCGCTCGTGGCTGGAGGCTGAGAAAGCGCCTGGCCTCGTCGATGACCTCTCGAAAATCGCGTAGTCGACACGTCTCGCGGATAATGTCGAGCAGATCGCCATGTTCGGCCGTCGCCGAGTCGACCCATTTGCCCGCGGCGCCCTTGCCGCTCAATGGACCTTTCAGGCGAACGAACAGGCTACGCCCGGGCTCATTTCGTGCATCGCCGACCAGCCAGTAGCAGCCCTCGCGTCGGCCGTTGGAGAGATAGCGCCGGCAAACCGCCTCCGCTTCGCGCGCGAGACGACTCGCCAGCTCTGACGCGATTGAACTGGACATGGCGTGCGCCCTCCAAGAGGAAAGGGACTCGCCATTGCTGGCGAGTCCCTCAGGGTCGGCCTCGGGGAGGTCTATTCGGCGGCGATGTCCTGGGGGGCATTCACCGACGCGTCGTCAGCATCGCCCCGAGCAGCGATTTCGTCGATAGCCGTTTCGTTTCCGGTTCCCGCCGTTTCTTCGACGACCGCATCAACGACAGTAGCCGTCACACTTGAGGGTTCTGATCCTTGCGCCGTGCGCCCCGGCGTACGCAGCGGTTCGGGTAGCCAGCCAGAACCCGACAGCATCTCTTCGGCTTCCTGCGCCATGTCTCCTTTTTTCAACTGCTCGATGCGCTTCGCCTGTTCGGCGCCCTTCGCCTCGCGCACAGCTTCGAGGATTCGCGCTTTGGTCACGCGGCCGAAGAAATTGTCGACAGTCGGCGCCCATCCAGTCGCGGCGATGTCGAGTGACAATACTCGCGCGAGACGGTCGGCGTGAGCGATGACCCTCGGCCGGCGGCTCCAGGCTTCATGCACGGCGTTGACCGTGAGCGAGATGCAATGGGCGAAGAGGCGTTGCTGCGCCTCAGCGTCGAAGGTCATCAACGCGTCCCATAGATCACCGGGATCAGTGGGAAGCTGCTGCGCCCAATCGTTATGACGGGCGTCAACCTTGGTTGCGAGCGACGCGTCGCCAAGCCCTGGCGCCTGGGCGCCGAAGGCGACCGTTTTCGGTTCGATCTCCAGACAGGAGTCCGAGCCGTAATGGTAGAACAGTTTAAGGGAGAGAACATGCAGCGCCGCGAGAAAGGCGACGCTGGGATCATTGCCGATGGCTTCGCGCAGCGCCAGCGTACGATAGGCCGTGAGTTCGGTGAGCAATTTGTCGGGGAGGGGTCGCAGCCCTTCGTCGTCATCATCCGCAGGCTCACGTTGAACCGCGCCGTCGCCCGGCGAGGCGGCCTTGGTGGCCGACGCCGCCGATGAAGCATTTGCTTCGATCTCCTCTTCCGTCTCGGCGGCCTCCGCTTTTTCGATCGGCGCTTCGTCCTCGGGCCGAACATAACCGCGCTCAACGCGAACGCGTCCCGACCCATCGATGCTGACGAAAGCGCCGGCGCTGGGGATGTCTGCGGGAGCGTATGTGACGGGCCGCTCCTCGATTGCCGCCATTGCAGTTTCGATCTCACAGAGGCGTTGATCGATTTCCTCGGGAATTTCGTCTGCGTTGGCGTGAGCTTCTTCGAGCTGTTCGGCCTCGGCGCGCAAGGCGTCGAGCGTTGCGGCTGCTTCGTCCGTTAGAGACTGACGCTCGCCCGAGATATGACGAAGACCATAGGTGTGGCCGTAAGGGAAATCGATCGCGACCTCGACCCATTTCCAGCCCTCGGCGCGGACGGCCTGCGCGTCGCGTTCCAGCTTCTCGCTGACAAGCCGGTCGAGCAGGGCGGCATCTTGTAGCCAGCCGCCGTCGTCACTTTGAAACAAATCGCGCATGACGGCGCCGCCGGCGGCAATGTAATCTTCGCCGACATATTGCGCGCGTTTGTCGGACGCGCGCACGGCGCCATCGGTCAAAAGGCGGCGGATTTGATAGGCTTCCTTATTGTAGGAGCGTTGGATCGCGTCCCAGACCTGCTCCTGTCGCTCATGGTCAGAACTGACCGTGAAGCCCATCAACTGATCGAGCGTCATGCCGTCGTCAGCATAGACGTCGAGTAGTTTCGGCGACACCGACGCGAGCCGTAGCCGCTGCTTGACGACGTTGACGCCGACAAAAAAGGCGGCGGCGATCTCTTCTTCGCTCTGTCCTTTTTCGCGCAACGCCAGAAATGCGCGGAATTGATCGAGCGGATGCAGCGGCGCGCGCTGAACGTTTTCCGCGAGGCTGTCTTCTTCGGGCGTTCCCTCAGTGCGCACGACGCAGGGGATCGGCACAGTACGCGCGAGACGCTTCTGCTTCACCAGAAGTTCCAGCGCGCGGTAGCGACGCCCACCTGCTGGGATTTCGAACATGCCGGTTTCGGCGCCGAGTTCGTCGAGCACTGGCCGCACGGTGATGCTCTGCAACAGAGTGCGACGCGCGATGTCCTCGGCAAGTTCCTCGATCGAGACCCCGGCCTTGATTCGCCGGACATTCGACTGGGAGAGAACGAGCTTGTTGAAAGGGATGTCGCGCGACGACGACAGCGTGATCTTCTGAACAGCAGTAGCCATTGGGATTGTCTCCGCGACGGGCGCCGAAAGACTCTCTCTCGACCTCCAACCCGTCACGAAAACCGGCGCAGCCCTCTACCTCTGGAACGCCGGATATCCGGCGCCCCGGAGATGCGCGTCCGCGCAAATTCGGCGTGACGGCCGGTTCGCGGTCGCAACAGAAGCCGGATCACGCGGCGTCCCGCTCGTTCGCGATAGAGACCTGCGCGTCATCGTCAGAAAGAAAGCCGAGGAGGAAGTCCGCAATTTTGCTCGCCTGCGACGCCGCGCGAACGATGGCGCGGTTGTCCTCGCGCAGCACCTCGAGCCAAGAGCCGATATAATCGGCATGGCGCACGGTCGGCACGATGCCGAGCGAGGCGCAACAAAACGCGGCGTTCATCTCGGCGACCAGCTCTTCAAACGCGTATTTCTTGGAGCCGAAGGAACCCGAGAGATCGCGATTGAGCCGGTGCGGAGCGCCGCTGGCGTGACCGAGCTCGTGGAGCGCCGTGCGATGCCAATTGATCGGCTCGAAATAGGCTTGCGGCGGCGGGACTTGCACACAGTCCTGCTCGGGCATGTAGAAGGCCCGGTTGCCACCGATGCGGAATTCGATGCCGCTGGCCTTGATCAAGGCTTCCACCTTGGGTTCGATGAGGCCCGGTTCGGGTGGCGGCGCCGCGACCACGAGATTCTCCGGCAGGCCCTCGCATTGCGCCAGGTTGAAGACGGTGAAGCGCTTGAGGAAGGGGATCGCTTGCGCTTCCTCGCCGGTCTCTTGTGCACGTTTCTTCTCGTCGTCGGGAATGAAGCGGTCGGCATAGACGACGGTGGTGCCGTGCTCGCCCTTGCGGACGTTGCCGCCCAGACTGAGGGCTTGGCGGAATGTCAACCAGCCTTGGACTGGGAAGCCATGCTCGATCACCGAACCCCAGAGGATCAGCACGTTGATCCCGGAGTAAAGCCGGCCGGTGCTGGCATTCTTCGGCATGGCGAGCGGCGCCTTCGCCGCCGCGGTACCCCAGGGCTGCACCCAGGGCACGCGGCCGGCTTCAAGCTCGGCAATGATCTTGGTGGTGATTTCATCGTAGAGGCTCGTCCGGCCGGAATCGGACCGAGCGCGAGCGGCGTCTCTGGACATCGCGGATCTCCCGCGACGGGCGCCGGGAGCCTCTCTCCCAGCCTTCAACCCGTCGCGGAAAGCCCGCCCGCACTCTCACTCTCGGGGCCTTGCGGGTTGTCCCCGCAGAAGGGGTCGGCCGAGACTACAGGGTCGGCCGCAGGGGAAGGCCTTCCCCTGCCGCCCTCCCGGATCGCGGCCCATAGGCTCCCAATCAGCGAACTGTTGACTTCCAATTAGCCGAAACGCATAGTTCCGATTAGCCGAGTTTCGGGGATAGCATGTTCGAGCGGTTTGTGGAGCGGCGGGCGGAAGAAGCCCTTTCGGATACGCCAGTGGTCCTGATTGTGGGACCGCGCCGGGCTGGCAAGACCACGCTCGTCCGAAAGATGGGGGAAGTCGGCCGAACCTATATCACGCTCGACGATCGGACGGTCCTCGAAGCCGCCCAATCCGATCCCGCCGGCTTCATCCGGGGCCTCGACCGGGCCATCATCGACGAGATCCAGCGTGCGCCCGACCTGCTGCTGGCGATCAAGAAGACGGTCGACGAGGATTATCGTCCGGGCCGGTTTCTACTCACCGGCTCTGCGAACGTACTGACGCTACCACGGATCGCCGACAGCTTGGCCGGCCGGATGGAGACCATCCGTATGCTTCCGCTGGCGAGGGCCGAGATTGAACGCCGCACGCCGACTTTTCTGGAGCGCCTCTTCAAGGGGAAACTGCAGGGCCGACAGGACGCAATCCTCGGCGATGATCTTGTCCAACTCGTCCTGCTCGGCGGCTTCCCCGAAGCGATCAGCCGCGAGAGCGAGCGGCGGCGGCAGGACTGGGCACGATCCTATCTCACGTCGATCCTCACCCGCGATCTCCGCGACATCGCCGACGTGGAAAAGCTGACCGAGCTTCCGAGATTCGTGCGGCTGCTTGCCGAGCATTCCGGCCAGTTGGTCAATTATTCGCAGTTTGGGGCCGGCATCAACGTCAGCCACAAGACGGGGCAACGTTATGTCGGGCTGCTCGAACAGGTGTTCCTGATCGCGACCGTGCAGCCCTGGTTCACGAATGCGCTGAAGCGGATCGTCAAGACGCCCAAGCTGCATTTCCTCGATTCCGGCCTGCTCGCCAGTGCGCGCGGACTGACCTTCGACCGGGTGAAGGCGGATCGCGGGACGTTCGGCGCGCTCTTGGAGAGCTTCGTGTTCTCGGAGGTGCTGAAGCTGATGACGGCCTCTGACCTGCAGCTGACGCCTCATCATTTCCGGGATCGGGACATGCGCGAGGTGGACATCGTGCTGGAGCGCGACGACGGGATGATCGCAGGCATCGAGGTGAAGGCGAGCGCCACGGTGAAAGCTGGCGACTTCACCGGTCTGCGGGCACTGGCCGACGCTTGTGGGAATCGCTTCGCCTTCGGCGTCGTCCTCTATGACAGCGCGGATGTTGTGCCGTTCGGCAACCGCTTGGTGGCGGCACCACTGTCGTGCCTGTGGGGGGGATAATGGCCGCAAGAGCTACAAGGACATTTACAGGATACTCACCCTGCAAGTTCACAGATGAAGGGCATCGATCAAGGTTGTCCTTCTCAAGGGTACGTCGTCCGGCGAGCTTGGTGCAAAATAGATTGAACGCGCGGGCGGCATTGGAGGGGGACCAATGAAGATTTCGAGGGCATTAGAGAAAATCGACGAGCACCAATTGTTTGTTCCGGCCTTTCAGCGCGAATATGTCTGGAAGAGAGACGATGCTAAGCAGCTCATCGACTCTCTTATCAAGCAATATCCCACCGGGACCATGCTGACCTGGGAGACGGCGAACCCGCCGGAGTTGAAGGGGCTGCACAAGTATAGCGAAAAGCAGGGAGCAGTTCGTATCCTTCTAGATGGGCAGCAGCGCATTACGACGCTCTACATGCTGGTGCGCGGCGAGATCCCGCCATACTACACTGCCTCGGAAATCCTGAACGACACTCGCGGCCTGTACGTGAACGTCGAGACCTTGGAGCTCGCCTATCACAGCAAGACCAAGATGGAAAATGATCCACGCTGGCAAAACATCACCGACATTTTCCGGCGGAAAATTCGCGCTAAAGACATCGTGCGCGAACTGGAAAAGAAGGGCGAGACGGTTAGTCGCGAGCGCGACGATGTGATGGATGACAACACACGGGCGATTGAGAACATTCTCGACCATGAATTTCCAGAACAAACCATTCCCGTGCGCGCCAGTGTGCGCGAGGCGATCGATATCTTTTACAAGGTGAATGCAAGCGGTGTGTCGCTCACCGATGCCGAACTCGCGCTTGCTCAGATTTCGGGGTATTGGCCGGAGGCCCGCGACACCTTCAAGAAAAAGCTGAATGAACTCGCCGAGAAGGGCTTCGTCTTCAAGCTAGATTTCATTGTGTACGTCCTGCTGGGATGCCTTTACCACCTCGGCTCGGAGATGAAGAAGCTCCATGACGCCGAAAATGACGCGCAGTTGCGGGCAGCTTGGAAGCTGCTGGACGGTCAGGTTTTAGATTACGTCGCAAGCCTGATGCGGTCGCATGCCTTCGTCGACCACACCGACGAGATCAACTCGGTTTACGCGCTGGTCCCGATCACCGTCTATTGCTTCGGTAAGGGCGGCGCCCACCTGAACGATGCCGAGATCCGCAAGCTGGTGAAGTGGTTCTACTACTCCCAGATCAGGACGCGCTATGTCAGCCAGCTTCCTCAAAAGCTCGACCGTGACCTGCGCACGATCAAAGAATCGAAAAACCCTTTCGACGAGCTGCTGGCGGTGATCGAGGAGGAGAGGCGCCTGGAGATCACACCCGACGAATTTGTTGGGCGGTCGATTTCCCACCCGCTCTTTGGCCTCCTGCGCTGGTATTTGAAGAGCCGTAACGCCGTCTGCTTCACGACCGGTGTCGCACTGCGTCAGGCTATGGGCAAGAAGTACGTGCTCGAGAACGACCACATCTTCCCCTACTCGAAACTGAAGGCGCAGGGATTCGGCCAAGAAAACCGCCTGAAATATTCGCTCGCGCAGGAACTGACCAACCGCGCGATCCTGACCCAGATCGCCAATCGCGCCAAGAGCGCCACGGACGCAAAGTCGTATCTCGCCGACGTCAAGGAACGATTCCCCGACAGCCTCGCCCTGCAATGCGTCCCAGAAGATCCGGCGCTGTGGGAAATCCAGAACTATGAACTCTTTCTGCAAACGAGGCGCGCCACTTTGGCGTCGAACCTCAACGCGTTCTTGAAAGGCATCACCGATACTAAGCCGCCGGAAGCTGCCATCACACTCGAAGACCTGATTGCTGAGGGTGAGGACGACGAACTGGAATTCAAGTCGTCTCTCCGTTGGGACTTCAAGGAGCAGACGACGAACAAAAAACTGGAAGAGGTGATCGTCAAGACGGTGGCGGCGTTCGCCAACAGCCAGGGCGGTACGCTGCTCATTGGCGTCAGCGACAGCGGCGACATCCTGGGTCTCGAAGGTGACTATCTGTCCCTTGGCGGCGCCAACCGGGACAAATTCGAGCTGCACCTGCGCAATCTTCTGAACAGCGCGTTTGGCGCGGCCTTTGTCAGCAGCAAGTTGAAGGTTCTGTTTCCGGCCATTGGCGAGGTTGAGATTTGCCAGGTCGATATCCAGCCGTCGGCCAAACCTCTCGTGCTCTCCGTGAAGGACAAGAACGGCGTCGGCCAAGAGAAATTCTATGTGCGCAGCGGCAACTCCTCGCAGGAGTTGTCTCTCGCCGAAATTCCGTCCTACCTCGCCGAGAGGTTCAAAAAATGAAGGCATTTGAGTTTGATCATCGCCTCATCGATTCTTACGCCCGTTTCTCTCGGTCCTTCAGCACCATTCGATCCGAAGACCTGAAGTCTGAGATCGATCGCCAATATGATGCGGGGCGTTTCTGGCCGAATGCTTTGCTATCTATCAACCCTCGATTTCTTCAGGGGCCGACCGTTGACGAACTGGTCGCTTCCGGCGATCTCGACGAAGCGACGGGCAGAATATTCCGGTTCGGGCCGACGCCTTTGCGGCTCCATCGTCACCAGGCGCAGTCCATCGCCAAGGCGCGGGCCGGCCAGAGTTATGTGGTCACGACCGGAACCGGTTCGGGCAAGTCGCTCTGCTTTTTCGTGCCGGTGGTCGACGCAATCGTTCGTGCGCGAAAAGCGCGTAAGGCGCGCAGAACTAGCGCCATCATCGTTTATCCGATGAATGCCCTGGCAAACAGCCAGATCAACGAGATCGAGAAGTTCATCTCCCAATCCGGCCTGCCCACCGAGATCAAGCCGGTTGTGCGACGCTACACCGGCCAGGAGAGCCAGGAGGAGCGGCAGCGGATCGCAGACAACCCGCCGGATATTCTCCTGACCAACTTTATGATGGCCGAACTGCTCCTGACGCGGCAGGACAGCCTCGACACCAAGGTCATCGAGAACGCAAGCGGTCTGGATTTCGTCGTTCTCGATGAGCTGCATACCTATCGTGGCCGCCAGGGTGCCGACGTCGCCATCCTCGTCCGCCGCCTTCGCAACCGTTGCACGCCAGACAAGGCGCCGATCTGTATCGGGACTTCGGCCACCATGGCGAGCGAAGGTTCCGATGCCAACCGCGCGCAGGCCGTAGCGGACGTTGCGTCGCGTCTTTTCGGGGCGTCCATCGGGCCGGAATCGGTCATCGACGAGTCGCTTGAACGGGCAACAGACGATCGGCTGAAGCTCGACGACGTGCGGCCAAAGCTTGCGCCTGTGCTGACATCTGCGCTCCCAGACGTGCTGACCGACGAGGTTCTGAGTAAACACCCCCTGGCTGTCTGGACAGAATTGGCGATCGGTCTGGATGATGCGCAGGAACTCAAGCGCAAGAAGCCAATCCCCTTTGAAGAGGCCGTCGCGCTGCTCTCAAACGATAGCGGCGTCGACGCAGAAACCTGTCGAACCGGCCTTGAGACATTTCTGACTCGCATCAGCCTTCCGGAAACGGAGCGCGGCGGCTCGAGGACAGGTGCATTTCTGGCGTTCAAACTCCACCAGTTCATTTCTGGCGCGGGCGAGGTTTTCACCACGCTGACCAAGAAGCCCCGGAATGTTTTGTTCGATGGCCAGCTCGAAGACCCCAACGCGCCAGGCCATCGCCTCTATCCAACCCGCTTCTGTCGGGAATGCGGACATGAGGTCCATGTCGTCACCAAGACTGAGGACGGCGAAGGCGCCCTGTTCCTTCCAAGGAACATCGACGATGCGCCGCTCGATGATCAGGAGGGAGACGCTGCAGGCTATCTGACCCCGACGGGCGACGGCGACCCCGATTACGCGTTCACGGGTGAGATCGAATCTTATCCCGAGGATTGGCGCGAGGAGCGCAATGGCATCGAGCGGCTTCGGGCGAACAGGAAACGCCGGATGCCTCAGATGGTCACGGTGGCTCCCGACGGGCGGTACGATTCATCCGGCAAGAGCTTCTGGTTCATACCCGGCAAGTTCGGCTTCTGCCCGTGCTGCCTCGATCAGCCCCACCCCAGCATGCGGGAACGCACCAAGCTCGTGGGTCTGTCTGGCGAGGGTCGCAGCTCAGCCACGACTTTGCTCGTCTCAACTGCGCTGGAGTGGATGAACGGGCGCAACAGCGGCGTTCCCAAAGAGAAGCGCAAGCTCCTCGGCTTCACGGACAACCGGCAGGATGCCGCCCTTCAGGCGGGCCACTTCAACGACTTTCTATTCGTCAGCCTCCTACGCGGCGCGATCTTGCGGGCCGTGCTTGATGCCGGTGACGATGGCATAGCCGAGGACGAATTCGGCCTGCGGGTCGTAAAGGCGCTCGGATTTACTGCAGCCAACAAGGATGCACGCATCCACTGGATGCTGGATCCCGAGGCTGGCGCTGTGATCCGCGAAGATGCTCAGCGTTCTCTCGCGAAGGTTCTTGCCCATCGGCTCTGGACAGACCTGCGCCGGGGCTGGCGCTACACCAATCCAAGCCTCTCCGTTCTCAAGCTCATCGATGTCGCGTTCATTGGGCTCGATGCCATCGCCGAAGATACAGACCGCCTCACGGCCGTCCTGCCAGACTTGGGGGCGCTCGATGTGCCCAAGCGCAAAGAGATGCTCAAGAAGCTCCTCGGCGCCATGCTCGACGGTCTGGCTGTCGGCACGGAAGCACTCGATCTGACCGTCCTCGACACGGTCGCGCAGAAGTCGCGGAATCTTCTGCGGGCCCCCTGGGCCATCGATGCAAAGGAGACGCCGAGAAGCCGCACGACCCTGTTTCTGCAAGCGCCTGGCAAGGATCGCGTGGGCCTGCGGGAAGAACAGACAATCGTTCGGGCCGGGCACAATTCTCGTATCGCGCGCCTCATAAATCGCACCAGCGTCATGGGGACCAAGCTGGGAAGGGCGGACTACCTGACGGTCATGACGGGCCTGATGGAACTCCTCGCCCGTGAGGGTCTCGTGTCGCGTGTCGACATAGAAGCGGATCTGCAGGGATGGCGTTTGTCGCCGTCAGCCGTTCGTATCGTGCCCGGCGAAGCCGTCCGGTCAGGCGGGGCGCAGGGAAACCGCTACTTTCATGATCTGTACAATGAGATCGCTGTCGAGCTGAAGGCTGGGAAGAGCAGCTTTTGGGGGCTCGAAGGCCGTGAGCACACGGCCCAAGTGTCCCAGAGACAGCGCGAATGGCGCGAATGGCGCTTCCGCTTCGAGAAGGAAGATCGGGAGAACCTCGCCAGCAATCTCGCCGATCTCAAGGCGGCAGGAGAGTCAGAGCAGTTTCTTCCCGCTCTATTCTGTTCGCCGACCATGGAGCTTGGCGTCGACATCTCGGCGCTCAATGCCGTCTATCTACGAAACGTGCCGCCAACACCTGCGAACTATTCCCAACGCGCTGGTCGTGCCGGTCGCTCCGGACAGGCCGCCGTCATCGTGACCTATTGTGCCGCTCAATCGCCGCATGATCAGTATTTCTTCGAGCGGCGCAACGAGATGGTGGCCGGCGTTGTCCGACCGCCAGCACTCGACATCACCAATGAAGAACTTGTCCGCTCGCACCTGCATGCCGTGTGGCTCGCGGAGACAAAGCTCGCCCTGTCCCCCGACATCCCGGAAATCCTCGACCTCACGCAGACAGGCTACCCGCTGAAGCAGGAAATCCACGACGTCATCGATCGGCCCGAGCTGACGACCGCGGCGCATGCTCCGATGAAGCGGATTCTCGATCAGATTCTCGCTTCCGTGGAAGGCCGAAAGCCGGCGTGGATGACCGAGCCGGATGAGTTCGTCACCCAGGTGGCCCAGCGCGCGCCACTGGAATTCGATCGGGCCTTTGATCGTTGGCGGGAACTCTACAACTCGGCTCGAACGCAGTTGATGGAGGCCAACGCCCGTTCGGAGATCACGGGACTCTCGGGCGCGGACCGTCGCCGGATCAAGGCGGCGCAGATGCAGGCGAGCGACCAGATCACCATTCTCGAACAGGGGAAGGCCTCGAACGGCTCAGATTTCTACTCTTACCGCTACCTCGCAACGGAAGGCTTCCTGCCGGGCTACAATTTCCCACGGCTTCCGCTTTATGCCTTCATCCCCGGCGAGGGGAAAACCGGCTCGTTCCTTCAGCGCGCCCGCTTCCTGGCCATCTCGGAATTTGGGCCGCGCAGCCTGATCTATCACGAAGGCCGCGCCTACCGGGTCATGAAGGCGAAGCTGCCGCCGGAAGTCCGGACTGGGGACGGATCGGAACTCGCTACGCGAGACATCTACATCTGCTCGAACTGCGGCGCCTGTCATGACAGCGAGGTCGAGCGCTGCCACGCCTGCAACAGTCCGATGGCGGGCGAGGTGCCGGTGCAGCGGACGCTCAGGATCGACAACGTCGAGGCTGCGCCCGCCGAGCGGATCACGGCCAATGACGAAGAGCGAGTCCGGCAGGGCTTTGACATCCAGACCGTCTTTTCCTGGCCGAGACGGGACGGCCGGGTGCAGATCACCGAGGCCGACTTCCGCTGCGAGGATGCTTCGGTTTTCAACCTGCAATATGCCAACAGCGCCGAGATCAGCCGCATCAACAAGGGGCTGAAGCGGCGCGCAAATCAGACCGTTTTCGGCTTCCATATCGATCCGCGCAGTGGCTACTGGGCGAAGTCGGACGACGAAGATCCCGATGTCGATGTCCCGCCGGATGTGGTGAGGCCGGTTCGGATCGTCCCTATCGTCCGCGACCACAAGAATGCGCTGCTCTTTCGTTTCAACGAGCCTACGGCCTATGCGCCTGAGACGATTGCGACGGTTCAGCATGCCCTTATGAGGGGCATCGAGGTCGTCTTCCAGCTGGAAGAAGGCGAAGTTCTTGGCGAGCCATTGCCTGCCCGCGATAACCGTCGCGCCATCCTGGCCTATGAAGCCACAGAGGGCGGCGCCGGCGTATTGAGCCGTCTGATCGAGGATCCGCAAGCGCTGGGCAAGGTCGCGCGCGAAGCACTGGCCCTGATGCACTTCGACAAGGTTGATGAAGCGATCGCAGCGGGCGACGCCGCGCTACTCGTCAGCCGGGATGGAGAGGCTTGTGTTCGCGGATGCTATCGCTGCTTGCTCTCCTACTTCAACCAGCCCGATCACGAGCTGATCGACCGGACGAGCGATGAAGCGAAGCAGATGCTGGTCGATCTGGCGCGCGGGCAGGTGGTGCTTGCCGCAGCATCGGGTCGGTCGGCCGAGGAGGGAGGATGGGCGAACGCCTTCAAGGATGCGGGGCTTCCGCCTCCGGATGGTTCCCCCGTCAGCTTTTCTGATCATGAGATGAGCTTCGTCTGGCGCAGTCACTTTGTCGCCGCTTGTGTCTCACCACTGACCGAGGCAACGCGCCAGGAGGCGGAAGCCAAAGGCTGGACGCTGTTTGAATTGCCGGAAGTCGTCACTGCGGGTGTGCCCGACGCGATGCTCTCGATGTTCGGGGAATGATCCGATGACAGTGAACTTTGCTCCGGGGGACTTGGTTCGCGCACGCGGACGTGAGTGGGTCGCGCTGCCGTCCCCTCGGGATGGCGTGCTGGCGCTACGTCCCTTGTCAGGCGGTGAGAACGACACGGTTGTGCTCGATCCCGTGCTTGAACTCTTCCCCGTTGAGCCTGCCCGCTTCGATCTCCCCGCCGACGCTGCGGTAACTGTTCAGGCGAAAGCGGCGTTGCTCGCGGACGCAATGCGCCTGACGTTACGCCGTGGCGCAGGCCCCTTTAGATCTGCTGCTCAGCTCGCTTTCGAACCGCGAACTTACCAGCTCGTGCCCTTGCTGATGGCGCTTCGTCTGTCGGCGCCGCGCTTGCTCATCGCGGACGACGTCGGCATCGGCAAGACGATCGAGGCCGGCCTCATCCTGCGCGAGCTGATGGATCGTGGTGAAGTGGACATGTTCTCTGTGCTCTGCCCGCCGCACCTCGTCGAGCAATGGGTCGGAGAGCTGAAAGCGCGCTTCGGGATCGACGCCGTCCCGGTCACGTCGGGCACCGCGAGCCGGCTGGAACGCGGTCTGCCGCTGGCTCAGACCCTGTTCGACGCCTATCCCTTCACGGTCGTCAGCCTCGACTACATCAAGGCCGAGAAGCGCCGCGAAGGATTCGCTCGCGCTTGCCCGGATTTCGTCATCGTCGATGAAGCGCATGCCTGCGTCGGCACGCACCAGGGCCGGCAGCAACGCTTCGAGCTACTATCTGGATTGGCTCGGAATCCTGAGCGGCGGATGATCCTTCTGACCGCGACGCCGCATTCCGGGGACGAAGAGGCTTTCGCGCGCCTTCTTTCCCTCGTCGACACGTCATTCGCCTCGATGGACTTCGAGGACGCTCGCTATCGCGAGCGTCTGGCCCGGCACTTTGTGCAGCGACGCCGGATCGATCTCGTCTCGGGGGATTGGGACGAAGATCGTGCCTTCCCGAAGCATGAGACGAAGGAGCTTCCCTATCCCCTGTCCCAAGCCCATCGCGGGTTCCAGGAGTCTGTTCTCGATTACTGCTTCGGCATCGTTTCCCGCGCGGGAGCGGGACAGCGGGAACGACGCCTGGCCTTCTGGGGCACGCTGGCGCTGATGCGCTGCGTCGGCTCTTCCCCGACTGCGGCCCTGAGCGCGCTGCGAAACCGCATGTCGAGCGAGGGCGATCGCCTCGAGCCGCAGATCTATGATGATGACGGAGACGACGAGGACGCGGTCGATCTCGAACCGGGCACGGCCTTCGATGCTGATCCGGAGCTTCTTGCCCTGGTGAAACGTGCCGAGGATTTGGTGGGCAAGCCCGATCCGAAGCTGGCTGCCTTGGTCGATGCACTGACGCCTCTCATCAAGAAGGGCGCCAATCCCGTCGTCTTCTGCCGCTACCTGGCGACGGCCGAGCATGTCCGCGATGGCCTGCGCAAGGCCTTCCCGAAGCTGACCATCGAAGCTGTGACGGGCGTTCTCACTCCGGACGAGCGCCGCGATCGTGTCGCCGATATGGCGACCGTGGACGACGAAAAGCCGGTCCAGCGCATCCTTGTCGCCACCGACTGCCTTTCGGAAGGCATCAATCTTCAGCAGCTCTTCGACGCCGTCGTCCATTACGACCTGTCCTGGAATCCGACGCGGCATCAGCAGCGTGAAGGACGGGTGGACCGCTTCGGCCAGCCGGCGGAACTCGTCCGGTCGATCATGATGTTCTCGCCGGACAGCGCCATCGACGGCGCGGTGCTCGAGGTCATCCTTCGTAAGGCCGAGGAGATCCGAAAAGCGACGGGCGTGACGGTGCCGCTCCCCGAGGAACGAGGGCCGGTGACGGATGCGTTGATGGCGTCGATGATGCTGCGTCGTGGCGTGTCCCGCCAGCTCACGCTCGATCTTCGCCTCGATGACGGTGCCAAGGTCATGGAGGCGCGGTGGCGCGACGCTTCTGAAAACGAGAAGCGATCCCGCGCGCGTTTTGCCCAGAATGCGATGAAGCCGCAGGAAGTCGCGCCGGAATGGGAGAAGGTGCGCACGCTCTTAGGATCTCCGGCGGAGGCGAGGCTTTTCGTCGAACGGGCGATGGCGCGTTTCGGTGTGCCTCTGGAAACCCGGAAAGCTGTGCTGCTGGCTCACGTCAAAGAGCTTGATCCCAGCCTGCGCGAGCGTTTGGCGGAGCACGATCTCAGAGGATCGGTGCGTCTTGCGACGGCCGAGCCGGCGCCGTCGGGCACCGCGCTGCTCACCAGGACACATCCCCTGACAGCAACTCTTGCCGAAGCGCTGGTCGAGGCTTCGCTCGATCCGGAGTCCCTTACTGGTCTCGGCATCGGCCGGGTCGGCGCCTGGCCGACCGCCGCCGTCGAGCAAGTGACCCGCCTCGCTCTCCTGCGTATCCGGTTCAAGCTGACCGTCCATGCTCGGAAGGAGCGGCTGCTGCTGGCGGAGGAAGCGGCTCTCGTCGCAAGCCAGGGCAGCCGGATCGTGGCGGTCGGCGAAAACGCCCGGGAGTGGCTCAACACATCGGCTACGTCCGATCTCGCGCCCGTCGCACGCGACAGGTTCATCGCCAAGGCGAAGGAGGACTTGCCGAGCCTGCTCGACGGGCCGATTGCCGACTTCGTCCGATCGCGCGCGCAAGAACTCATGCAGGACCACGCCCGCCTGCGCGCCGCATCAGGCTCCGCCTCGCGCGTCACCGTGGAGGCCGCGCTGCCGCCGGATGTGATCGGCCTGTTCACGCTGATGCCGGGAGAGGCCTGAGCCATGGCGCGCAAGCCCGTCACCGACATGTCGGCCTGGCCTTCGCTCATGCTGGAGGGCAACCTCATCGCTCCGGCCATGGTCGCCAGCATCGACCGCCGGCAAGCGTCCGAACAGACGGAGGAGGACTACCGGATCCGCAAGGGGCTGACGATCCGGGAAGAGATCTCGACCGCCTTCCGTGTCGGCCAGTCTCATTTCGACACCTTCGCGAAACTCCAGAACGCATCGGCCGAGGCGACGCGGCGTTTCGTGCGGGCCTTCTTGTCGGAAACCTTCAGCTTCGATGATCTCACACCGGCTGACGGAGTAATCTCGTTCCTTGCTGGCGGCCGCGTTCCGATCGTCGTCGTACCGCCTTCCGAGGAAAAGCTCGACAGGCGCAGCCCGACACTCTCGACCGACCGTTCGCGGTCCCCAGCCTTTGCGCTTCAGGACTATCTCAATGACAGCGATGACGCGCTCTGGGGCCTGGTGACCAATGGCACCGTCCTCCGCCTCATGCGTGACAACGCCTCGCTGACCCGTCCGGCATACATCGAGGCCGACCTCGCCGCGATCTTCACCAACGAGGATGCCGCCTCCTTCGCTGTCCTCTGGTCCCTGATCCACCGCACCCGGTTCGGCGTCACCGGCACGCCTGTCACCGATTGCGCGCTCGAACGCTGGCGCGAGGCCGGTTCCCGCGAAGGCGAGGTTGCTCGCGACCGTCTGGCGACCCAGGTGGAAACCGCGCTCAAGGTGCTGGGCTCCGGGTTCCTCGAAGCTAACCCAGACCTCGCCGCACGTCTGAAGTCAGGCGAGGTCAATCTCACCGAGTGGTTCAACGAGCTTCTGCGCCTTGTCTACCGCCTCATCTTCCTGATGGTGGCCGAAGACCGGAACCTGCTTCACCCCGAGGCGACAAAGCCGGACGCCCAAAAGCTCTATGCCGAAGGCTACAGCCTCGCTGCGCTTCGGACGCAAGCGGCGCGCGCCGCGACATGGGACAAGCATCACGACCGCTACGAGGGCATCAAGATCGTCTTCCGCGCCCTTGCTCACGGACAGGACGCACTCGGCCTGCCGGCGCTTGGCGGTCTTTTCAGCGCCGACAAGCTGCCGCATCTGGAAACCGCGCGCCTGCGCAACCGCGCTTTCATGGAGGCACTCTACCGCTTGTCCTGGCTCTCCGACAAAACCGGCATGGTGCCGGTGAATTGGCGCGCCATGGAAACCGAAGAGCTGGGTTCAGTCTACGAATCCCTGCTCGAACTCCAGCCGCAACTCGGCGACGACGGCAAGACGCTTGTCTTCGCCTCGGAAGCGGCCGAGCAGAAGGGCAACCAGCGCAAGACCACCGGCTCCTACTACACGCCGGACAGCCTGGTGCAGGCGCTCCTCGACACGGCGCTTGATCCAGTTCTCGACAAGACGGAGGCGGAGGCCGCCGACCCGGCCCACGCGCTGCTGAAGCTCAGCGTCATCGATCCGGCCTGCGGATCTGGCCACTTCCTGTTGGCCGCCGCCCGCCGCATCGCCACTCGTGTTGCTCGCATCCGCGCCGAGGGCACGCCCTCGCTTTCCGATTTCCGGCATGCGCTCCGCGACGTCGCCCGCTGCTGTATCTATGGGGTGGACCGCAACCCGATGGCGGTCGAGCTGACCAAGGTAGCTCTCTGGATCGAGACCGTAGATCCCGGCCTTCCGCTCGGCTTCTTCGACGCGCAGATCCGCTGCGGCGACTCGCTTCTGGGTGTGTTCGACCTGAAGGTGCTGGAACAGGGTATTCCCGATGCCGCCTACAAACCACTGACCGGCGACGATAAGGAGGTGGCGAAGCACTACGCTCAGAAGAATAAGCGTGAGAAGACTGAGAAGGACCGCATCGCGAAAGGCTTCGGCTTCAATCGCGCACGCGACCTAATGCGGGACTTCGAGGCGTTGCGTGCAATGCCCGAGAACACGGTCGAGCAGATAGAAGCCAAGGCTGCCCGCTTGCACGCTCTGACTGCACAAGGCGCGTCGGCTTGGCAGCTTGAGACGGCTTGCGATCTCTTCGTCTCGGCCTTCCTGCTACCTAAGACGAAAGGCGGGCCCCACGCGGGGCCGGAAGGGATGCCGCGTCGGGGCGCCGAGATGGTGCCCACGTCAGGCGCCATCTGGGAATGGCTGCGGGGCGTGCAGCCGTTCGGGCCAATGTTAGGCGCGGCCGTCTATGCTGCACAGCGCGCACATGCCTTCCACTGGCCGCTGGAATTTCCTGATGTCATGCAGTCCGGCGGCTTCGATGCGGTCCTCGGGAACCCACCATGGGAGCGGATCAAACTTCAAGAAAAGGAGTTCTTTGCCGCACGAGATGTAGAGATCGCGACGGCACCCAACAAAGCGGTACGTGACCGCCTCATCAAAGCATTGTGTGCTGCCGACCCAGGGACGGCAAAGCGTGTGCTTTTCGAGGAATTCGAGGCTGAAAAACGTCTGTCGGAGGCGAACTCCACGTTCGTGCGTGTTCCCAGCGACGATGGCGGACGCTTTCCACTTACCGGCACTGGCGACGTTAACACCTACGCTCTCTTCGCCGAGCTTTTCTCGCAACTTGGGGGTGAGATCGGCCGTGCCGGGGTAATTGTTCCGACCGGTGTAGCAACCGACGCTACTACAGCGCCTTTCTTCGCCAATCTAGTGTCGGAAAAGCGGCTTGCCGGATTAGTAGATTTCGAGAATCGAGAGCGGATATTCCCTGGCGTGTATTTCCGAGTGAAGTTCTGCCTACTCACACTCGGACACCGGGAGAACGCTGCGCGATTTGCTTTCTTCCTAACCGATCCCGCACAACTGGCCGAGCCCGAACGTTCCTTCACCCTCTCGCCTGAGCAGATCGCCGCGATCAATCCAAACACTCGCACGGCACCAGTATTCCGATCCCGTTGGGACGCAGAATTGACGGCCAAGATCTACCGTAACGTCCCAGTCTTGATTGATGAAGGTGCGGGGGAAATGGGCAATCCGTGGAGCGTAGGCTTCATGACCATGTTCCACATGTCGAACGACAGTAACCTCTTTCGCACAGCGCCGGAACTAGAAGAGGAAGGCCTTGTTCGCCACGGAACCGACTGGCTGCCCAAAGGTGCCCGCCCCGGCGACGATGACTCGCGTCGGCTTGTGCCTCTCTACGAAGGTAAGATGATTCACCAGTTCGACCATCGGCGTGGCGATTTCGCGCTGGCCAAGGAAAGAGGAGACGCTGACTATCGCGAGATCCCGTCGCCACCGCTGGATAGAATGGAAGACGTTTCGTTCGAAATTACCCCACGGTATTGGGTTCCCATACATGAGGTTACAGCGCGTCTTCGTACGAGAGGTTATACGCACGGCTGGCTTACAGGTTGGCGTGACATAACAAATGCCACGAATGAACGAACTGTCATCGCGTCCGCCTTACCTGCGGTGGCGGCAAACCATAAATTGCCATTGTTTTTCACGGACACGAGGGTTGCTGAACACGCAGCGCTCTTGGGAAACCTAAACTCGTTGGTTCTCGACTTCGTTGCGCGACAGAAAGTCGGTGGAACGAATTTAGCGTACTTCTTTCTGAGACAGTTCCCGGTTCTCCCCCCTACCTTCTACACCGGCGCGCGCCTTCACTTCGTCACGCTGCGGGTGCTGGAACTCACTTACACCTCTCACAGCCTTGCCCCCTTCGCCCGCGACCTTGATTATGACGGCCCGCCATTCGCCTGGAACGAGGACCGCCGCGCTAATCTCCGCGCGGATCTCGACGTCTTCTATTCCCGCGCCTACGGCCTGACTCGTGACGAGCTGCGCTATATCCTCGATCCCGCTGACGTGAAGGGAGCGAACTACCCCTCCGAAACCTTCCGCGTGCTGAAGGAAAGGGAACTCCGTCAGTTCGGTGAATACCGCACCCGCCGCCTCGTGCTCGAAGCCTGGGACCGGATGGACGCGGATGGAACATTCGTCGCTCTCGGACTCGGCGTGAGCCAAGTCGCGGCTACAGCGCCAACCACTCAAAAGCCTGCTCTCGGCACTCTGCCCGATGGAGCTTGGATGCGCGCAGCGCAGCAGCCGAACGACGCCGGCGCTGCTCTGACCGCGATCCTGAAGGCGATCGACGGGCCGACGCCGAGTCGGACCGTCCGTCTCGCCGCTGCGATGATTCTGGAGCCGCATCTTCTGACGTCGCTGCTACCGGAGGCACAAGCGCGGGAGTGGCGACGGCTGGTCGGACAGGAGGCCGAACCGCGCAGCGGCAATGTGGTCGGCTTCGCGGCGCGCACCAATCAGGGCTGGGGCACAGCCGTCTCCAACCATCGCGGCAACGGGCGACTGATCGAAAATCTGTCGGCTGAGACATGGGTGCCGGGGCCGGGTCTCGATGCGTTCGACACTGCCGGTTGGCCGGATGGCCGGGCAGGATTCGTGCTGGAAGCACTGGCCGCGCTCGACCTGGATGCGACCGTCACCTCCGTGCCGGACGAGGTTCGGGACTGGATCACGCATGCCGCAGCAGCATGAGATGTTCGATCCCCCCAAGCTCAGCCTGACCGTTCCGGCAAGCCTGAAAGACCCACGCCTCTGGGTGCGACGCCTGGCGATCTGGGAAGCGCCCGGCGGCCAGAAAATCAGCGACATCGCGCTTCGGCCGGGACTGAACATCATCTGGTCGCCGGACGGCTTCGATGACGACAGCGGCAGCGGTGTACGCGCCATCGGTCATGGAAGCGGCAAGACCTTGTTCTGCCGCTTGCTACGGTACTGCCTCGGCGAGCAGCGGTTCGCCGACGAAACCCAGCGGGAACGGATCTCAGTCGCCTTTCCGAACGGGATCGTCGGCGCGGAGGTAATGCTCGATGGCGTATGCTGGGCCGTCGTGCGGCCACTGGGCATCCGGCGCCGGCATGTCGCGATCGCCGACGGCAACCTCGACGAGATCGCCGCAGGCGACGGCGCGACGACAAGCATCGATCCCTTGATCGAGGCGATAGAGCAGGCCATCGTGACGCCCGGTGTCGCGAGTTTGGCCCGCCTTCAGCCAGGCCAAAAGGCATGGCCGATCGCGCTCGCCTGGCTGACGCGCGATCAGGAATGCCGCTTCGACGACGTTCTCGATTGGCGCTCCCCGGCATCCGGCTCCGATGCGCCGCTGCCGGCGAGCGGGCGTGAAACCGGGCCTCGGCGCGAGGCGCTTCGTGCGTTCCTTACGGCAATCACCGAAGAGGAACAGCAGGCGCGACGCGTAGAGGAAGCGCTGCGAACAGATGTCGCCAATGCGGAACGCGAAATATCCTACCTCGATTGGGATCGCGGCAGACGCCACGCGCGGTTGATCGATCAGCTTGGCCTTGCCGAGCAGACGTTGCCGGAAATGCCCCTGCTACTTGAGGTGTTTCAAAAGGCCGCCGACGCACAGCTCGCCGCCGCAGCCCAGCTCCCAACCGGCGATATGGCTGAACTGGGCCAAGCCCGGAAGGCATTACAGGACGCGCGCGAAGAGTTTAGGCGCACCGACGAAGAGCGCATCCGCCTGGAGGCTCAAATACCGGCCGAGAGGCAGGTCCTCACGCTGCTCTCCAGCGAAATACCAAGCCTATCATTTTCTGCGGAGAATGCGGCCAGCCAGGTGTGCCCAATTTGCGAGGTGCCGATCGACAAGGCGCTCGCCGAGAAATGCGATCTGTCCCACAAGCTGCACAACGAGACGGAATGCAGGGCCCGGCTCGTTGCCAAGCGCCAGGAAGTCGGTAATCAGAAGCAAAAGATCGACGGTTTGGAAGCTCGGCTGAAAGCTCTTCAACCCGCCGCCGCTCTCAGGCGTCAGCAGGTCGACCCGGCAGAGAAGCGGGTTCAGGCCATCGAAAGCGTCCGCGACGCGCGCGCATCCGCCTGGCAGGCCGCCACACGGCTCAAGGAAGGGGTCGAGCGATTTGCCGAGCTGTCGACCGAGCGAGATGAGGTGCGAAAACGGCTGAGGAGCCTCGGGGACAAGCTGGCCAAGGAGCGGGAAAGGCTTGGAGCCTTCCGCGACAAGCAGGGTCTGACATTTGGCAGAATAACGCAAAAATTCTCGGCGATCATTCGTCGCGTGGTCAACGAGGGCGCCAAAGGAGCGGTCACGCTGAACGGCGACAGGCTGCAAATCACCGTCGATGTCGATGGAGATCGCCGCACGGCCGCCATCGAATCCTTGAAGGTCATCGCATTCGATCTTGCCTGCCTCTGCCTTAGCGTCGAGGGAGCGACACGCGTTCCAGCATTCCTTGTTCACGACAGTCCCCGCGAAGCCGATCTCGGCCTCTCCATCTACGATGAGCTTTTCCGCCTGATGCGCGAGCTTGAGGCGCTGACGGAAATGACGGCCTTCCAGTACATCGTCACGACGACGACCCGTCCCCCTGACGACCTCCGCCGCGATCCTTGGCTGAGGCTGACCCTGAAGGGGGCGCCCGGGTCGGAGCGATTGATGGGGCGTGACCTATAGCGAGGAACCGACCACGGTGCTTGAATCGCCTCAGTCCTTTGTCGTCCGCGAGGAATGTCAAAAGGCCGCGTCGCAGAACGGCTTCCGCCGGATCCTGGGGGAAGAGGCCGGCTGGGCGGCTTTCGGTTCGACAACGGCGCATGGGACGATTCATCTCGCTGCAGGCGGACCGCAGGGGCCGTGGTATCTCGCGCTCGACCATCCCGGCGTCATCCAGGAACTGAACTTGCCCGCGGCTGTCGTTTCCGGTCCCGGCCGCGCCCGCTTTGCCTTCAATACACTTGGCGCTCTTTATGCCGTGCTACGCCGCGTTTACGAACTGGGCGTCAGCTTGCCCGATGCTCCACTGCGGGAGTTTGAGCGGCGCATCACGGATCTGCCACGCACGACCGAGGCCGAACGGCTGGTCGTACAGAGGATCGGGCAGGACATCTTTCGCGACCGTCTGATGGATTACTGGCAGGGGCGTTGCCCCCTGACCGGGATCTCCGACCCGGCCCTGTTGCGCGCCTCGCACATCATCCCGTGGAGCGAGTGCGAGAGCGATGCCGAGCGGCTCGACGTACATAACGGCCTGCTGCTGTCAGCGCTGTGGGATGCCGCCTTCGACCGTGCGCTCGTGACCTTCGACGACCAGGGCAGACCCGAGTTCTCGCCCAGTCTCAGCGAGCAAGCGCGCACCGAACTCCGCTGGAATGCACCCATCACGCTGACGGATGAGCACCGTCGGCAGCTCGCTCGCCATCGCGAGCGGGCGCGAGGCGAAGGCTAATGTGATTTGTGCCGGTACCGACCTTGGGTATCTGAATGTCTGAATGGCTTCCTTGGAAGAGAGCTGGAAATGTTCAAGGTAAGTGCTTTTGCCAATTCTTGACAGCGTCAAGACAGTCGGAGACGACACGATCCAACGACTGATCACCATTGATTACTGCATCGGCCCGCTGCGGAAGCGCCTCGCGCAGATCTGCCTCCACACGATGCGCAGATGCTCGTGCGAAATCCTCGGCATCAGGTCTCGTTTCCACACGCGCGATGCGTGTCGTCTCACAGGCTCCGAGAAACAACAGTCGCGCCTGAGATGGCGCACTCACGGTGGCGAGAATGTCGAAAATGTTGATATGCCGGATACCGTCGATCACGAAATCGTCGCCGGGATGAAAGCCACCTGCCGCCAGGACATCTCTGCAGAATGCTACTGGGTCGGTATCGACGCGCGACTGGCCGAGATCCTGCAACACCTTGCGGTCGTTGGGGTCGCCGCCTAGCCGAATAATCTCGGTCCGCAGGTAGTCGCCAAAGCCGGTGCGGCGCCAACCGAGCGCTGTGGCAACCGCTGCGCTGACCGAGGACTTGCCGCTGCCGATTTGACCGGAGAAACAGAGCAACAAGTTCATGCGAAATCGAACGCCATCTGACGCGATCGCAGGGACACCCATCCCCGCCGGTCACGCTTATCGCAACCGACTGGCGCGATCGAAGCGGGCGCGTCGAGCTCGATCAAGGTTGCATAAAGGGCATCGGCGCGGGAGGACCAGAATTCATCATCGGCACGGATAGCCGCGCCGAAGCGATGTCGGATGCGGTCGATCGGCTCGGTGCTGAGGTCGTAGCACCAGATACGACGCGCAAGCGCGAGGCCGCAGATCGGCCCAGCCACCTCCTTGAGGAGAATAATGTCACCATCGTCGATCTCGCCGTATGGTGCGCACCGGTTACGGCTAAAGCGGGACTCGATTGTCTTTTCGCCGGACAGAACCATGGATAGGAACGGCTCGGCAAAGATCGCAAGGTGAATGCCGATCCGGCTCCTCGGCCGGGTCGCGTCCGACAGATAGGTCAGCCAGAAATGATGGCCGTCGACCTGCTCCAGCAGTTCGTCGAACTCGACCTCCAAGCTACGCTCCGTTCCGTCGCTACTATGGGCGTGTTGCCCTCTTCTTGTTCCTCGATCGCCGCCAGCGCCCGCAGTTTGGTTGCGACTCGCTCCAACGTCTCATGCTCGCGAATAGTGCCCCAGAGGCCGTGCTGAACACCAGAGCCCATTGCCTCGCCAGCGCACGAAATTGCCGCCTCGAGCACTAGCTGTGGATTGTCAGTATGAAAGATGCGATTGCCCGAGGTCCAGACGTTGGCCGCCCGACGACGTGGATCGCGTCGGCTTACCGTCGGTAGGATATCGCCGTCGACGAGTGAGATGAGACTTGCGTCGTCGGAGCGCGCCTCGCCACCTCCGCGGATGAACAGCCGCATGCGGCCGATAACGACTTCGGTCCAGTCACGACGGCGGCCGGAGGATGCGGGGGGCGGCCTTGTCGATGCGCGCATCTTCCTGAACACGATCAGGTCGCCGCGGCACCAGTGCGGGGGCGGGTAAATCCCGACGGCCGCCAGGGCATTGCGCTCAAAGAAGGGCGTCTCATAGGCGATAGCCAGCGGCGAGTACTCTATCGCAGCGAGGCCGAGCCGTCGGGCGAATGCGATGGCAGTTTGCCTGTCGGCTTCCGCGCTCGGCCGGGCGCCATCGGGTGGCAAGCTGATTAAAACGACCCCGCCGGGGCGGCACGCATGCGCCGCAGCGGCGAGCATGGGACGCACGAAATCAAGATACCAGGGCGGATCGAGAAAAACGGCGTCGGCGGCCTCGCGCGGCAGACCGCCGCTGCAAGACCCAATGGAGAGAGGTGACCCCGTGGCCTGGTTGAGAGCAAAGACGCGATCGGTGACGCCGTTGTTCTCGGCGAGGAATGCGAGGCGCCGGCCGACAGGCAAGGTCAGCGCTTCGACGGCTAGGCCCGGCGTTCCAAACAAGAGAAAGTTGCCGCCGGAAGGCGTCAGGTCCGCCGCGCGACTGAGCAACGAGCGCGCCGCGTCGGGTGTGAAGCGCCATTCATAGTCGAGCGGGTGCGGAAGCGGCAACAGAGACCGGCCCTCGACCGCCGTGGTACCGTTGGTAGCCGCCTGCCGATGGATCGACACTGCCACGGTTGTGTCGATCGCTTTGCTGCCCGCCAGCCGATCGAGCGACGCCAACAGTTCAGTCGGATAGACGCTGGGGAGGCGATGCAGGAGTGCCGCAAAGCTGGTCGTGCCATTCCTGATCGCGGTCTGGATCAAGTCATCGACCCGCACCGCAAAGGCAGCCTCTGACAAGGAGCGGCGCGAAGCGATCATGTCGGCCTTGTGCGGAGCGGCACATCGCAGATTTGCAGCGCTCGCAGATCTGGAGAGAAGCGGCTCTCAAGCTCGCTCTTCCAGGCGGCGATGGCTTCCTCCTGGACAGCAAGGCTCTTCTCGCGCGCATCATCGCGGGCAACACGCTGTTCGACCGGTGTGAACACCTGAATCCGCAGGGGAATGACCCGGAGCGGATAGTTTGGATCGATCGCCTGGAGCCGGTCTATCAGGTCGGCGACGCCTTGCGCGATGCCATCATCGTGCGGGGAGGTCAACGTCACATAGCCGTAAACATCGAGCCCCAGGTCCAGCACGCGCCGCAATACCTCGAACTGCCGGTCGTAATCTTGAGGCGCGGCGCCCGTGTTGAAGGCGAACGAGCGGGCATCGAAGCCTTTGACGCAGCAGACGCGACCATAGTTGCGGTAGCGGTGCAGAAGAGCGAGATCGGCGGGTGGAAGCGCGTCGAAGAGATAGGTCGTGCTAAGGTTGTCGTCTGTCCAGAGATAAGTCGTTTCGGCGAGGCCGGCGTCGACGAGCGCTCGCATCATCCACGGAGTCCATTCCGGCACAAGGTCCGGCGATCCTCCCGAGAGGTCGATGATCCGGGGGGCGTCCGGGATCTGGCGATACAGGTCGACGAGTTCGGCGGCCCTGAACCACGCCGAGCGGCTGAGATCCGCTTTCAGCAGCTCCTCCGGCACGAAACAATACCAGCAGCGCCATGCACAGGCAGCGTTCTGAAACACCAGCGCGGTCATCAGGTCCGGAACCGGCGCGATGCCCAACGCGCGGCAGGCCGGCGCGACCGGGAGTGGATTGGCTGGCCAACCCTCGGCTGTCGCGAACCGGAAATGGCGAACGCGCCCATATCCGTTGCAGTTGGCCGGAACCGTAAGGTCGACCTCTTGGCTCGAGCCAGCGAGGCGAGAGATCAAGACGCGGCCGCCGTCGAGGTCGATCGCCCGCGCGCGCAAATGCGCGGCGAAACGCTCAGTATCAATGGGCTTGGCCGGGCTCGTCACGGATGTGATCCCTCCCACTCAGGGGGCAGGCTGCGAGGGCGGCGCGGCACTCTGATCGGCCCATCGGCCAGATCGGGTAGCTTCTCATCGAGGAAGAGGTCGACGAGGGTTGCGCAATAGTCGAATTCCTCTGCTGTCAGTGGCCGGCCCTTCGGGATGTCATGCCAGTATTCGAGGCAGGTCCGGCAGCACGTCGCGGTTGCGTGCTGCGCGTAGTAGATCGCATTGCCTTCAAGGGGAGTCTGACGACCATCGCGGGGCGGCTCGGCGACCGCGAGATATTTGCGGAGGCGGTCACGGGCGGCATCCTTCAACCCAATGCGCCCCTTGCGCTGGGCGTGGTGCATTGCGCGTTCGTCAACGGGACGGTGAAAAAAGTGGTGGCGTATCAGCTCATGCTGAAGCGCCCCGAAGGTATGCGCCGCATCGCCTTTGTCACGGCGGTGTAGACGCTTCCAGTCGACCAGATCCGCCCCGCATGCTCGGCATTTGCCGCGCTGATCAGGTGTCATCTTCTTCAGCTGCTTGAAGCAGTGCAGGTCATTATCGCAGTCAGTCGACGTGCATTTGATGTCGAGCGGCGGGGGTTTCTGAAACATAACCATGGAACACCTCAATGGAGCGCTCGATCGAGCAGCTGCCGATCGAGTTCGTTGTCGATTTCAAATGGGAAGCGCTCTACGAAGACGTCGCGTGCGATCGTCCACGGGTCGCCGTCGTCCGCCTGGAGGTTGGACGCGGTGCCCCACCAGTTCACCCCCTGCCAAGACAAGCGAAAGGCGAGGTAGTTCGCGAGGGCACCAACGCTTACCTTGTTTTTCTCTGCGATCGCTGGAACGACGCTCTTCAGACGTTCGACCGAATTGCGCGCGGCCTGAACGCAGGCCTGCGCCAACGTCTCAGCCTCGCCGTTAAGCTCGACCTCGCCGGCAAACTGGCTCGCAGCGATTTCTTCGTCTGAGTTCCGTCGCTCGGGGGAGGTCTCGTCGGCTTCAATCACCTCCAGCGTGTCTGCCTCTTGACGTTGCCCGGCATGAAACAATTCATGCAGAAGATCGAACAGCCAGCGGGCTTCGTGCTTCGATGTTTGCTTCAGCACGATTGCGTTGTGCCCCTCATAACGCCAGCAGGCGCCATGGAAGGCACCGCGGTCACGCAGCGGCAGAACGACGACACCCATATCCCAAGCCGTGTGAAGCGCGCTCTTGAGATCGACGGCCCTATAGGTCTCGTGAATGCGACGACGCATGACCGCCGGGTCCGTCGGGATTTCGCCCTTGGGTAGTGATCGCGCGCCCTTGAGTGCAACAACGGCGAGATAGTTCGCATAGGCAGCATAGAGGCTGGTCGTCGCCTGGACCCGATTGGCAGGCATCTTGAACCGCGCCTCGGCAGCGGCGAAGCGTGGCGGCATGAGTGCCTGCGCTCCGAAGATATTGTCACGGGTCCAACCGAAAACGCGTTCGAGAACGACGCCAGCCTTGGCAGTCAGGGCATAGTCGCCATCCTCGCTGCCAACCTCGCCGCTGGCCCGCGCGGCATCGGCCGACGGCAAGAGCCGCGACAAAAGAAAGTCGCGGTCGAGCCCGACCTGACGGAGCTTATTGACGAGCCCGCTGAAACTGTTGGGCGCGACGGGCAAGAGAATGTCGTTCTTGATTCGCACCCCAAGTGCGTTGGCGATCTCACGCAGCCGCTGATAGCTGGCCGATGCGTAGCGCTCGGCCTCGTAGCGTTGAATTTGCTGCTCCTTGAGCCCGAGTCGGTCGGCCAGCGACTTTTGGCTGAGTCCGCTTGCGATCCGTGCCTGGATGAGGCCGTCAGCCAGTTGGTCGAAGGAGTTGATCGAGATCACCGACAGGTCGGCGGACTTCAGGCGATCATACTCAGTAAGTTCAGCTTGCAGGTCGGCAAGCTGACTTTCCATGGCCTCACGCTCAGCCTGAAGCAGGCGCGGATGTACGTCCGCTCGGGCGGGGCCTTGGGTCAGCTCGCTGATAGCCTTGCGAAATCGATCAGCCTCGCTCCGGGTAATCCTATACTGCCGTTCGTTAGTAATCATGGCAGACTCCCGAGATCGATGTTCACGACGCCCTTGGGTACTCCGTTGCGATCCTTCATGAAGAAGTCGCGATAGAGCACGCCAGGGGCGGCGAGTGCGGTCGCCGGAAAGAGCTCGCCTAGATATTTCGATTTCATGGCCGCACGGCCATTCGAGAAATCGAGCAGTACGGGGTCGAGACGAGAAGGATCGACCCCTCTGATGTCCCAGGCTCCATCATAGTCCTCCGGCAGTTCTTTCCGTGAAACGAAGCTTCCATCGAGCAGCACCGACCGAGAGCCTGCAGTAGCGAGGTTTTGCAAAGCTGCGAGCAGGCCCCCAACGAGACGGGTGCGGTGTCCGTTGCAGCTGAATCGTGGTGCTACTTCGCTCCAGGGCGCGTCATGCACCCCCGGGGGCAAGTAGCCAGTCGATGCGTCGACATCGGGAAGCATGACACAACAATATCGTTGTGTTGCGTGTTCGTCAAGCGTTCCGGTTTGGCCCCGCCGGTGGTGCTTATGACGGCCTACCTGACGCGGCAGCCTACCCGGGCGATGGCTACGGGAGGCGGGTCGTCGAATTTGGGCGAGCAGCTTGCCATGGCGCATCGACCGGCGGTGAGACGGTGCGGGTGCTCGCGCGGCAGAGGCACCCTATGGCGTTTAGGCGCAAGCCGGTCGCGGCAGCTCCACGGCTTCTGATAGCTTGCGCGCAGCACGGGCAGGGACCACCCATGCCCGCGACGTGTGGAACGGCACTCGTGACAGAGCGGGTATTTCGTAGAGTCGGCGGGATGCACGGACGCGCCAAGATTGTCGCCTGCATCCCTAGCTTGACGATAGTCCCCGAAAGTACAATTTTCGGACTCATCCGGAAAAGGTCAATGATTCCAAGGCCCCGTCATTTTGACGGCGGGACTGACGGTATTTGGATTGCACAAGAATTTTTATCGCCGTTATTTCAATGTGTTATGAGGCTTTGATAATCGAGTGGGCGTGGCAGTAGCGTTGCGCCGGATAACATAGAATACCATAGAGCACTCCGGCGTAGTTCGCTCCTTCGATTGACTACGATTGATCTCAAGCGCTGGACGGCTGGCGTCCCGCGAGCGGCCACGCACGGGGCCGTCAGAAAGTTCTCGACTCTCTCGTATTCGCGGCAGCCGAAGAGGGTGGACGGTCGGCCACATGATACTTGCCGTTGGTTGGTGGTGCACTGGCGACGGCGACAACGTCTCGATGATAGGCAGTCGCCTGCCGTTCCGCCCCAGTACTAATCCTCGCGGACACCGACGTATTGTGCTGGTGACCGCAAATTGCGGTGCGACTTGCTGAGCTTTCGCGCGTACATGTCTGCGCCTTTTTCGCAGCAGATCTATGAAGGGTGGTTAACGAGCCAGCCCAATACATCTATCCAAGCCGTTCAACTACGAAGCCAGCACTGTTCGCACTGACGGTTAACTCGAATGGGGGCGCAGTCGCTAACCGCTGCATGATGAATCGTTGCTCAATCTGACGGTCTCAACCCGCGGACGACGGCGTGTGAGACAACTCAGCTGGACGATGGCTCGGCGCGAGGCTGTGTGTCAGCGCCCGACTTGCATCGGCCGCTCTGGACAATCGTGGGTATTTAATGCAGCCTCGCGTAGAAGCTGTACTTTTCGAGGTCGAGTAGGCGCGCACGGCTTGGGGGGCAGGCGTGGCGAACGATATCCTATGGCTGTTCAACAAGTCGGGATTCACGCTGCACGCCGAGGCACCGCCCGGCGGCGAGACGTTCAGCGCCACGACGATGGAGGTGGCCGGAACGGCCGGGCCGGGTAGCGTCAAGCAGACGCTCAAGCTCAAGTCGCCCATCGACATTCCGCGCAAGCTGCTGAAGACGGGACCGGCGAACGGCCTCGTGTTCCGCAACAAGGACGAATTGGAGCAACTCGCGCAGGAGGAATGGGCGGCGCTGCGCGAGCGCCTGCGCCGCCGGCTGGCGCAACCGTTCGCGGTCTCGGTCGACAACGCCGATACGCTGTTCGAGCTGCAGGCGATCGCGAATCAGAAGGTCATGGCGCGGCTCTGGCTGATGCCGGAGGTCCTCGATCCGGCCGCGATCACGGCCGACACCGTGCTCGTGCGGGTCGAGGCGGACGCGAGTGTCGACATCGACCTGACCCTGACGGCCGGCGCGGCCGCGTCGCTGAAGGGCAGATGGCGCCTCGAGCTGCTCGTGAGGGCGGCGGCGCTGCAGGATGCGGTGGACGCGCTGCTCGCGCTCGACCTGCCGAGCCTGCCGGCCTTCGATCTCGACTGGCCGCGCTTCAAGCTGCCCAAGCTGAGCTTTGCGGGCCTGAGCTTTCCGGCGTTCGGTAAGCTGCCGTCGCTGTTTCCGATCTCGCTACCGCCATTCGCGACCAGGCTGAAGTTCGAGCCGGACAATCCGCTGCCGGAGATCAAGGCCAGCCTGGTCAATGGCGATCTCTCGCTCGCCACCTCTGCGCCCGCCGGCGGCAACCTGTTCTACGACGGCACCAGGATCTGCGACGTCAGTAACGCAATGTTCAGCTATGACGGCGTCGCGAAGAAGCACAGCTTCACGGCCACTCTTCAGGTGACGGACATTCCGGTCGGCCAGCCATTCCCAGTCGATTTGGTAAACGACAAGGGCCTGCCATTCAGCCTCAAGATCCAGGCGATCAAGACGACCGTGAAGTTTGCCCCGATCGTAATCGATCCGGCGAACGGAGCCACGGTGCAGGGCGTGACGCTGGCGCACGAGCTCAAGGGCATTCGGATCGCCGCGATCGACGACCCGACCTTGTTCCTCGTGCTCGATGCCAGCTTCGAGACCACGGTCCAGCCTAGCGGCGGCATCCACTCCAAGCTCACCGAACTCAAGATCGCCGAGCCCTATCCGCTGGTGCTGATCGCCAACGGAGTGGCTGCGGCGGTCGAGGCGGTGGGCGAGCTGATCCGGCTGATCGCCGCGATTCCGCTGCCCAAGGCGAACATGCCCGGCTTCGACATCGAGAAGCTGAAGGCGCTGCTGACGCTGCTCGGGCGCATGCTGGCCTCGGCGATGACGTGGCTCGCGAAGCAGGCCGGCGACGCGGCCGGGCTGCTCGCCGGCGCCGTCGAGGCGGTCGCCAGGCTGATCGGCAAGCTGTTGGATGCGCTCGCGGACGCCGCGGTCGCGGCCTACAAGGTGGTCTGCATAGAGATCCGGCTTGATGCGCGCAGCTACCAGATTCGCCAGATCGTCCTCACGCCGGCGAACGATCAGCCGATCGGCGGGGCGCTGAATCTTTCCGCGCTCGGATTCGATCTCGTGATCGACGCGAAGGTGAAGCCCTCTCTGCTGATTGATTTCGGGCCGGAGAGTTGGTTCGGACTGATCGTGGAGCCTGTGGCCGGCGCGCATGCGACGATGTCGACTGATCTCTGGCTCGACAGGGAGACCGGGCCGCAGCAACCGCTCGGCACGCTGGACAACAACAGTGGTGCAGCTTCCGGTCCCGCAGAGCGGCTGATCGTGCTGAAAGCCGAGCCGGGGCAGGGCGGTGCCGGTGGCGCGAAACGCGATATCGTCGTCGTAGGCGTTCAGCGCGGGCGTCTGCGCCTGTTCCAGCGTTTCGTCACCACCAGCGCCGGCCGCGCCAAGGACGTGACGCTGCAGACCGGCAATACGACCGTCACGGTGCTCTCGAAGTACCAGTCGGCGCGACTCGAGCCGGGCAGCATCGGCACCACTGCGGCGACCGACGACATCGTACTGACGCCTACGGTCGGCAACGTCAAGGACCGGATTCTGGGCCTGCTGCCGAAGGCCGGCGACGAGACCGGTGGCGGCGGCGAATTCGCCAAGATGCTGTCGCAGAAGATCCAGATCGACAATCCCAAGCTGGCTTTCGACGGCCCGACGCGGACCGCGACGCTGACTCTCGATGTCACGGTTCATCTCGGCAAGGACTTCTCGCCGCAGACCAAGCTCGGCGTTGTCGCGTCGCTCGACGACCTATCGATGAAGGTGACAGGCGGCGACCGCATCGCAATCAAGGCGAAGAGCAAGGAGACGCGTCACTACCGGCCGCTTGGCTTCGACCTTGAAGTGCGCCGGAAGGAGAACGTCACCGTCGACGAATACGAGCAGTTCTACCTCGACCTGTCGGCCGGGGGCGAGAAGCTCGGGCTGGGCCGCGAGGCCGACGCCTTCCTCTCCTACGACCGCGTCGCGTCGGCCGGGAAGGGGCTGCAGTTCCAGCTCAGCGAATTCGTGATCGGCCGGTCCGGCCTCGACCTCGATGCGCGAATCAAGCCGGACGCGGTGCGCCTCGGCGGCGTCGATACGCCGTTCACCTTCACCTCTGGCGGGGTCTCGATCAAGGGCTCGCGCTTCAGCGGCGGCTCGCTCACCGGCTCCGGCCAATTGCCCAAGACGCTGATCGGTGAGGCCAAGGCCGCAGTCGCGCTGACGCTCGGCCGCAGTTCCTCCGGTGGCGATGTCGTGGTGGAGGCCGCGACCGCGCTGATCGACAAAAGCGGCGATCCCATCAAGTGCCATTCGACGCGCTTCGACATCACCATCGCCGAGCTCGGCTTCAGCTTCGTGAGGGAGGAGAGCTACCACTTCTACTTCCTGGTGACCGGCGGCGCGACCTTCAATCCCGGCGACAGCGCGTTCGAGCGCGGCCTGCTGAAGAACTTCAAGGCGATCGAGATCCGCTTCGATAAGGCGCCGCTCACCTCGGACCCGCGCGTGCTGATGCGCGCGATCTCGTTTCTGGTGAAGCTGAAGCCGCCGAAGGTGATCAAGCTGTTCAACATCTTCCGCTTTGAGCTGCGCAGCATCGCGTTCTACCCGGCGGCCGACAAGTTCGGCGGGGATCCCGCCATGGGCTTCGGCGGGCAGGTCAATTTCCTCAATCGCGGCGACCGCGTCAGCATCCAGGTCAATTTCCACGAGATGCAGATCGGCCCGCCAGCCGGCAACGACTCGCTGCCGCGTATTCGTTTTGACGGGCTCGGTGTTGCGATCTCGCTCAGCGGTGTAAAGATCGGTGGCACCGCGATTACGGTGGACGGCGACCTGCCGTCGCTCTATCGCCCCGGCGTGCTGCCGAAGAACGTCTCGGCGCAAGGCTTCTTGGCGAGCGGATTCCTGGAGGTCCAGGGCTGGGCGCCGATGTCGGCAACGCTCGGCTTTCTGGAGCTGAAGAAGAAGGACCATCCCGACTCCAGACCGGTCCACGCCTTCTTCCTCTACGGCCAGATGTACAAGATGTCGGAGCCGATCGATACGCCGATCGGCACGATTTACCTGCGCGAGGTCGGCTTCGGCTTCGGCTACCGCTACACGCTCGCCGGCATTGCCCAGGCCGAAGGCGCAAAGACACCACAGGAGCTGGTCAAGATCCTCGACGAGGTGTCGAAGTATCAAGGCAGCCTCGACCAGTTCGAGGCCTGGGAGCCGACGTACGACAATGCTGACCTGACGCTGGCGTTGCGCGGCATGCTGGCGCTCTCCGCCGCGCAGCGCTCCAGCAGCGAGTACAACGAAAAGGTCGAGGCAAAACTCCCGAACCCGATCCTGCTCGACATCGTGGCGGCGTTGCGCACGGATCTGACGATCCTGATCAACCTGCGCGCCTGGCTGTGCGTGAACTACAACAAATGGGTGACCGACGGCGGTGACGCGGACTGGAAGCGGGAGCCGGTGTTCCGCGGCTACCTCTATTTCTCGGCGCCGAAGCGTGAGTTTCTCGGCCGCTTCATCTCCAACCGCAACGGCTTCATTGGCGAGCACCCTCCCATGCTGCCGGCGCTGAAGACTGCGATTCAGTCCACCGATTTCTCGGCAACGCTCTACATACGGCCGGGGCTGTTCCACTTCGAGCTGGGCTGGCCCTACGAACTCGGCTTCGAGCTCGGCAAACGTGGCGAAGTGTTCTTCCTCAGCGTGCGCGGCGGGATGATCCACCGGGTCGAGGACTTCTCGGTCCTGCAGGGCATCGCATTCAAGGCCTACGGCGAGGTGCATCTCGAGGGGCGTATCGGCTCGGACAGCTTCGGCGCGGCCGCTGTGGCGCACGCGACCTTCAATCTCGAGACACGGCTTTTATCCTATCTGTCGCTGCGCAACTTCGACGAGTCGATGTATTACGGCTACCTGCGTCTCGACATCCTGATCGACGCGCGGATCGAGGTCTGGCTCAGCTTCAAGGTTTTCGGCAAGCGGATCCGGCTCTCGGCCGGCTTCTCGATCTGTCTCGCCGTGTCGATCGCGATTGAAGGCGTCGTGTCGCCCAAGGGACTCGGCGGCAAGGCGCATGCCTCGGTCGGCATCCGCGCGTTCGGACGCACCGCCTCGGTCGGCATCGGCTTCAGCTTCAACAACGGCCTGCTGGAACAGGCGCGTGCCCGCGTCGCCGGCTTCATGGCGCTGGGCCTGAGCACGCCGATCCCCGACAAGAGCCAGGACGGCCGGCGTGTCGAGCGCAATCCTCCGCCGGAGCCGCCGCGTCACGAGCAGGCGGCGATCGCGGATCAAACAATCGACCAGGAGCTCGGTGCCGCGCCTGCCCCAGAGCCGGTGACCGCGCCCGTGCTGATCGGCCGGCCGATCACGGCGACCAACTTCTGGGCGATGTTGTTCCCGACCTCCTACGCGAACGAGGCGGGCGAGTGGTACGTCATGCAGCTCGTCCCGCGCGACCACACGGCGGTCGACAAGAACGACAAGCCCCTGAGCGTCGCGAACCCTGCGGCCACGTTCTTTGCGTCGCCCGCCATGACGGACGGCCAACTGCAGGCGCCGTCCCACGCGCTGAAGAGCGGCACCGCGGTTCCACAGCAGTTCTTCCAGCTGCCGTTCGAGGGCCCGGCCAGGCCCGTTGGCTGGGACGAGGTATACAAGACCAACGGCGGCGAGGTGGTTGATGCCGGTGTGACGCTGAACGACCTCCTTTTCGACCTGTTCATGGATCCGGATGCCGGCAAGGCGACGGAGCCATTCGCGCGCGCCATCGCGCCGGCGCAGGAGACGCTGGCCGACGACAGCAAGGCTGCGGCCGCCACGCTGGCGCGGCACGGCCGCTCGCGCGTCGAGCTCTCGGCTCGGCGCAAGCGCGAAGCACAGATCGAGGAGGCGCGCTCGGCGATTCTCGCCGTGGTGGTCGATACCGCCGCGCAGTTCGCTGCCCAGGGCGTGCCGGTGGGCGATCTGCCGACGCGTCATGCGGAGGTGGACGCGCGCGACTTCGGCCTGACTTTCCTGGTCTCGGAATCATCGCTCCAGCAGCTGTTCCCCGATCTCGCGACTGCCAAAAAGGACGGCGACATTGTCAATCCGCCGCTCGGCGCGTTCGAGGTCGTCAAGAGCGACGCCCCGGGCGCGAACGGGACCGTGCATCTGTTCAATCCGCCGGTGCGCATGTTCCGCACGGCGCAGCCCTGCTTCACACCGCGCCACGTCATCAGCGAGCAGGGGATCATGCTCGACTGGGATCTGGAGCCGGCTTGGGGCGAGTCGCAAGGCGCCTATCACGATCCGGAATTCCATCTGCGCCACTATCGCGTGCGGCGCACGATCCGCGGCCTGAAAGACGAATACCGCGCCGAGTTCGTCGTCAAGGCGGCGGCGCCCACCCGGCTGGCGGTGGAGAACGACGTCACCACGATGACGATGCTGCGGCCCCCGTTCCAGTTCATCGACGACCTGCGTCAGGCGAATCCGGACACGGGGGCGGTCGCGATCCCCGAGGATGTGCGCGAGGCGCTGCTCGGTCTGCGCCAGTTCAGGAACGGCGCCGCCAATGACGATGTCGACGTTCTCTACGAGATCGTCCCGGTCGACATTGCCGGGACCTCAGACTTCGGCGAGCCCTATGAGGTGCCGATCAGCAAGGCCAAAAGGGCGCTGCCCGTGTCGCCGCGCCAGGCCGTGCTGCAACTGAGCTACAAGAAACCGGGCTCGTCCGAGGCGCCGTCGCAGCGCTTCCTGTTTACGCCGAAGCCGGAGGACAAGAGCTTCGCGTTGCACTTGCGCATCCTGACCGAGAAGGTCGAGGCGCTCGGCACCTATGGCGGCGACGCGCTGGAACAGGCCGGCCGGTTCGACGAACGCGCGATCGAACGGCTCCGTGGCAGCGACGTCGCGGACTTCGTCATCAAGTTGAAACCCGGAACGGCATCCGATCCGTTTGTGTTCCAGAACGAGGATCGGGATCCCGGCAAGACCGCGGCATCCAACAAGGATGCGGCGCCGTCCGAGGAATCGAAGGATCTGACGCCAGGCTTCTTCAGCGCGTCGATGCAGATGCTGAAGGACGGCAAGCTGGTGGACGCGAAGTTCAGCGCAATCCTGACCGCGCTCGATGCCGATGACGCCAATATCGTTCCCGGCCTCTCGCGCCGCCTGTTCGTGCGCCGGCTTGCCGGCGAGGCCGTCAAACCCGCTGACCTGCACGAACCGGGTCTGCACGGTGAATGGCGCAGCATGATGGTCAACCTCGTGCTGGCGCGCGATGAGTCTCCGACCCCGCCGGAGAAAGCGAAGCCGATCAGCACCATTCTCGAGACCTTCGAGCAGCCGCTCGCGCTGCAATTCATGGCGCTGCGCAACACGGAAGGTGACGCCACCTGCGAGAGCGGCCGACTGCACCTGATCTACCCGCCAGCCCACGGCACGATCGACGACCTCGCGCCTGCGCTTGGACAAAAGCCGCAGCCGTTCCCGACCTTGCGCGATCCCGCACGGCGCACCGCGACTCGACTGAAGTGGCGGGTCGACGCGCGCAGCCTGCGCCGCGAACAGGGGCCGGACCATGCGGAACTCTATCGCTGGATCGGCGGCTACGACCTGCACGTGATCGACCCGGACGCGCTGCCGGCGCTGTCGGACGCGGACGACGTCAAGGCGCAGCTCGAATCCGCCGCGAAGCCGGTCGGCCGGGTCGCGCTGATGCCGGCCGCGTTCGACGGCCTCGAACCGTCCGGCTTCGGTGACTTCGGCCGGCTGGAGGCCGCTTATCCAAGCGAAACCTTGCGCCTGCTCAATCCGCCCAAGGGTGAGCGCGCGGCCGGCATGCGCCGCGCCGGCTGGTACTCGTCGGCCGAGTCAACCGCGCTGTTCCCGGAACCCGCGCTGCGGCGCTCGCTGATGCCCGATCCCGACGAGGCGTTGATCTCCTCGCTGTTCGCGCACGGCCGGCCCGACGCGCTGCGCATCTTGATCCCGGCGTGGCTCGACCAGCCTGCTGATCCGCTCGCCGCCTGGCGGCTCGCCGTCGTCGGCCAGCACGCCGATGGTCTGGGCGAATATGACGGCAATGCACCCACGGACCTGGATCCGGCCGTAAAGGCAGTCCACTTCCGGCTGGTTGACGGCTTCACGGTCGCGCAAGTGCGCCAGTTGCTGCAGAACCTGCGGCTCGCCCCGGATGGCACCGCGCGCCCGATCGCGTACCGGCAGGAAATCGAGGCGCTGCAGCGGCGGATTGACGATCCGGCGCATTTGGCCGCGGTAAGTCTGCGCATCGAGGTGCTGCGCGCCCGTCAGGATGCCAACGGCAGTTCGACCGCGGATTTCGTCATGGTGACGAGCCGCGAGCATGTGGTCGATCTCGTGCCCGCGCTCCATCCGGTGCTCGGCGACGCGCTCGCGTTCCTGCCCTATGCGCCGCAGAGCGCCGATCCCGAGATCAAGGACGGCCGGATTTACCGGCGTTATTCGATCGTCGCCGATCCGGAGCCCGAGGTGAAAGCGAAGTCCTTCGCCGATTGGCTCGACGAGACTCCGCCCGAACGGGATCCCTATGGCTGGGGTGCGCTGCGCACGCTTGGGCTTGCGCGCGGGTTGCGGCTCTATGACAGCATGTCTGGCGAGTATCTGCGCGGCAGCGAACTGATGGAACGGGTGCGCACCGCGATGCGCCGCGCGCTGCTGCGCTATCGCGACACCGACACCGCAGACCGGGAGGAGCGGTTCAACGGCCAGCCATTCGTCGACCTGCTCACCAAGCCGTGGGGCAATGCCAAGCTGTTCTGGTTTGACGGTGGCGGCGAGGGCCTGAGTAAGAGCGAGCAGACCGACTTGATCGACAAGGAGACGCTTGCGGTCGTGCAGATCGCGCTGCGTCCGGCGCCCGATCGCCTGGCCCACGCGGCCGCGGGCGCGGAGTTTCAGCGTGTTCGCTATTTTAAGATCATTCCCCAGACCGGCAATGAGCAGCGGCCGGAATGGCGCGTGAAGCTCAAGGGAATGTCCGCGGGGCGATGGATCGACGTGCTCGCGCTCGCCGGCGGCATCGAGGCCAATCCGGCCATCCGGCTTGGCGATGACGTGGTGCATGCCTTCCGCGTCTCGGGTCAGTTGCCGCAAGGCGACAGGACCATCGCCATTCTGCGCGTGACTCTGCGGGACGCGACGGCGCTGGATGCGCAGGAAATTGATAATGCGCTGACGTTGGAACGCGTCAGCGTGCAGCCGGACGGCACCCTCAGCGCGCAACCCGAGCCCTACACGAGCGAAGAGATCACAGGACCGATCGTGCTCGGACCTAATAGCGACCGCGCGCCAGATCCCGCCTTCGGCAGGTTCGAGGCGCTCAAGGGGCAGGACTGGGCAGACGCGCTGTTCCGCCCAGAGCGCGTGCACGCCAAGCCATTCCTGCTTTCACCGGTGCAGGCCTTCGAGAACCTCGCCTATGCGCTGGCGCGGCGGTTCGGACGCATCACGCTGCCGCAGGGCATGCCGGTGAGCGGTGCGCTGGATGCCAAAGAGGCGGAGGCTGCGCAGACCGCACGCGCGGAGCTCGCGGCCGGCATCGTGCGCTTCTGGACGCGCTACCTCGACCATTGCGCTCCGCAGTCCGCACAGCCCGGCGCGATCTTCTTCTCGCTCGGCACGGTCGCAGATCCGGGCGTCTGGCGCCGTGCGCCCGATCCGGGCGGGTTCGTGTCCGTCACGATCCCGGATTCCGAGCGCCGTGGCGCACGGCGGAAATTCGCGATCCGTCCCTATGGGCGTTACGAGAGCTGGGTCAACGCGGTGAAGGCGCCCGGCGCCGCAGACGCGCCGCCTGATCTCGTCGGCGCCCTGGATGCGGACGGCTTCGCCAACCAGTTCCTCGACGTCACCCTGCCGCGCACCGAGCCGCTCGAGAAGCCCGTGATCCTCGCAGCGCAGCGGCGTCCAGCCAAGGACGACAAGGATCTGCCGCGCATGGAGATCGTCGTGGCCCATGGCACCGACATGGTGCTGGCGCAGGCCAATCGCCGCAACGATGCGCTGCTCGCGCCGCTCGGCATTTCGGTTGGCTATCGGCGCGAGTTTCCGCACCAGGCCTGGATGAGCGGCCTTGTGAAGGAAGGTCAGGGTTACGACGCGTTGGCGGCGTTCGGCGCACCTGGTGCCGACGCGAATTTCGCCTTCCCGGCACTCGGGGAGGACTATGCGGAGGCGCGGCTGATGGAGTTGCGCAAGGTGGTACCCGATGCGTGGCTTGGCTCGACGATGGTCTCCGCGGCGAGCCTGCCGTACTTCTTCCGGACCCATGCCCTGGTCCACATGAGCGCCGGCATTATCGTGTCGGACACGACGCGCGCGGTGTTCGAAGAAGGCTTCGCCGAGCCGCACCTGCCGTACCGAACCACGGACGGCTACGACCAGCGATCCCGGTCGGCGCCGCCCACCTACAAGGTGGCGGTGAGCGAGGCCGGCGTGACCGCGATCATCTTCGACCTGGCGCTGCACCGGTTCATCGACTGCATGTCGGCGCGCGAGGCGGTGCTGTGGTTCGGCGATGCCGGCCAGCATTGGACCCAGATCCGCAACGTCGTGCACCTTCCGGAACCGGGTGTCAGCTACCGCATCTCGATCGACGCTGTGCTCCCTGGGAGCGGCGAAGTGGTCGCGCGCGCCGGCGAGTTCGATCTGCTGCCGGTGGTACCGAAGAAGAAGAACGAAAAGTCGGCGTATCTTGCGCAGTCGATCGGGCAGTTGCTCGAAGCCGCGGCGCACGACGACACCAAGCCGCTGCTGATCACGCCGCAGGGACCCGGCGAGGATTGGCGACTGCTGCTCGCCGCAGTGCCACGCGATGACGGCGCGCTGCGACCGTCCATGCAGGAGGTGGATGACGATCTCCTGACACTGCTGAAGGCGCGTCTCGCGACGATCGTCACCGGCGACCATCTGGTGAGCATCGATGTGCTGGCCGACCACGCCCTCACTTGCAGCTGGCCGCCGACAGCGGCGGACTGGACGCCGCTCTGGGACAAGGCGATGGCGGCGCTGGGGTCTGCGCCAGAGGCGCAGAACATGTTGCGGCAATGGCAGGCTCCGCCGCAACAGGGCGACAAGCTGACTGTGCCAATATCCTATCCGGCGCTGAAACATTCTGACGCGCTGCAGGGCCTCCACGATTTGTGCAAGGGGCCGCCGCAAGCAATCGGGCGTGAATTGCTGATCGTGCGTCCGCTGCCGAGCGACGAGGATCTGCGCGGTTTCGGGCCGGGTGCCGTTCCGACGCCGATCGAGACCAGGCTGTGGGCGCTGCTGCTCCGCGTCGCGGCCGAGCAACTGTTCGGGCCGGGACGAAGTCCCGTGGTCTCGGCCAGCAAGGGGACGCTGGCGCCACTGCACTATCCGATCGCACGCCGCATCGAGGAAGAGCTCAAATGAGCGAGACCAGCAGGATCGCGGCCATACGCATCGCCGGCGGCGAGAGCGAGCCATTCTACTCTGCAACGCTGCGCGTCTTTTACTGGGACAGCGGGACCCATTCGGACCAGATCGTCAAGGACGTCGCCGGCCTGCGGGTACTGCTTGCCGACGCGCATGCCAGGACGGTCGAGCACGGCGGCTCCCATCAGGTGCACCTGCCGCTGATGCTGCGCGGCTATGTCCGGCCGGAGGAGCACAAGGACGGCGCCAATCACGGCGTCGAGTTGCGTCTGGAAGGACAGGGGGCGTCGTTTGCCGGCACGCTCATCACCGACAAGCCGGTGAGCGACGTCATGCTGGTACCGATCGGCGGCTGGCCGCAGAAGCTCGGTGCGGACATCGAGCTTCCGGAGCTGAGACTGACGGCCGGCAGGGTTCCGGCCGCACTCGCAGTCGACGGTCAACCACTGCAGAAGTTCCTGAAGCTAGCCACCAAGAGCGGCAAATCCACCTTGTTCGACGGCTTCCAGCTGGAGAAGCTTGCGAACAAGGTACTGGCGCTGACATTGGTGCCACACGGCATTGAGCTCGAAGGCGCGTTGCCGGACCCGACGCGCGACCTGTTCGATTCACCGGCACCAGCAGCGCGCATCCGGGGGCGGTTCCGGCTCGAGCGGCGTCTTGGCCGGGACGATGAGCCCCGCTACTGGCTCCGCCTGATCGCCGGGCATCCCGATGCGCCCGAGGCCATGGAAGAGCTTGAGGCGCGCATCGCCCGCGCGCTCGGCAGTCTGGGCCGCGAGAAGAACGCCCCGCTGGCCCTCCGCTTCGACCGCCGCCCCGGTGTGCCGCCGCTGCTCTGGCCCTTGAAGATCACGGCGACCGGACTGGCATTGATTAAGACCGGCTCAGCCGACTTCGTGATGGGTATCGAGCCATCTGCGATCGACGCGCGGCTGCGAACCATCAGCGGCTTTCCGGGCGACGTGCCGGGCATTGCGGCAGTCAACGGCGAGTATCTCGCGTGGTCCAAGACGTCGGACGGCTTCGACGTGGTAATCGCGGCGGGCCCCGACACAGCAGGGGTGCCCAAAGTCGTCATCCAGCTTTCCCGAGGGAAGGACGGATGGAAGGCCGATCTCGAGAACACCTTCGCGACGCAGCCGATCGACGTGCCGCTCGATGCGGCTGCGGCGCGCCTGCTCGCCGTTTACAAGAGCGGGAAGGTCGTCGCGGCGACGGCGACGCGTCCACCTTATGCGTTCGTTCCACTTGCCGATGGCTGGCTGCAGCTCGACCTCGCCACGGCGCGCAAGCAGAAACTGCCCGAGGTGGCGGTGCCGCCGAGCGCCATGAGCGGCCGGATCGTCGCCGCCCACGGCACCTCTGCCGACGGACTTCGCGGCATCGTTGTCGACGAGGCCGTGCGACTGGAGTTGGTCATGCGCTGGCGCAAGCTGGACGGGGAATTCCGTCCCGCGAGCGGGACCATCGACATCCGTGGTGCGCGAGGGCAACTGCGCGGCTTCGTGTTCGTCGCCGAGACGTCGCCGACCGCTGCGGAGTCGTTGCCGGATCTTCGCCGCGGCCCGGCAGCGACCCGCGACCTGCCGATCGCGTTCAATTCGCCGCAGACCGGGCTGGTGCTGAGAGGGAATTTCACGTGGAGGCCCGACGGGTGGTCGCTCGACGTCACGGATTTGCTGCAGTTTCTTTCGTCCGACAGCGAGGCAGAGCCGGAGCCGTCTCCGGCCGCTACGCTGCGCGGCTATGGTTGGCAGGTGCCGCATGACCGGCCGTTCATCACCAACCATCCTCTGACGCGTGCCGCGGTGACGCCTGCCGAACCTTCGGTGTCGCGCGGTCTGTTGCGCTATGCCTTCGAGGGGGGATTCACCCTTGCGAACACATCCGGCAGCGAGGCCCCGGCGCTCAAGGTCAAGCACCCGCCGGCCAGTCCAGTTCAGGACGGGGAAGACACTGCATCGTTCGTCGCCGACACCCTGGTAATGACCACGCTGCCTGGCCCCGAATTTGCGCCCCAGAAATGGCCGAAGGAGGAAGGAAAATTTAGGGCTGCGCTGCGTTATGATCTGCCGATCCTCGACGAGCTGTTCGCCTGGACCGATCCGCCGCCGCCTAAAACGGGTGCCACCCCGCCGCCGGCCGCCGATGCAGCGGGCGAAGGCCCGATCATCACTGCGCTTGAACCGGTACGCCTCGAGGAGGTCTGGCGCCAGAACCGTGTGCGGATGGCGCTCACGCATGCGCAGGACGCATTCATGACCGGCTGGGTCGCGGCCGGCGACAATCACGACCAGGACATCACGACGCTTGTGCAACCCTACAGTTGGAAAGCCGTCAAGGTGAAGTTCGACCTTGCGCCGCGGTGGGGCGCCTACGAGCTCGCGGGCCACGGCTACGCGCTCGACAAGGCGCTGGCGGGGCTGCGCGATGATTTCGACATCGTCGACGACCAACTGAAGGCCGGGGGAAAGACGATCGTCGTGCGCGGTAATGCCGCGAGCCTGTTCGAAGGCTCTGACCTCGATCTGATATGGGATTCACGCGGCACGGGGTTGGCGCGTGCGGCGGCGGACGGTATGCGCTCGGTCGGACTGAACGACATCCACAACGACAGGCTGCGCAAGTGGCGCGGTGCGCTAGGCACGCTTAAGCAGGTGGAGCGGATTGAGATCGATGGCACCATTCCGTGGATGAAGGCGGCTCGGCTCGCATTCCACGTTCGCGATCTGCCGATCGAGAACCGCGTGTTCGACGGCGCCACGAATCCAGTCGAGAACGCGCCTGGTACCGTGGGGCAAGCCTTCGACCGCGCCAGTTTTCCGCACGCGCTGCACGAATGGCGGTTGATGGAGGAACCCGCCGCGCCGGCCGAGACCAAGAAACCGAAGCCGTTCGATCTGCGGTTCGGGCCGTTCCTGTTCAGGCCATCGCGGCTGTTGCGCGTCGAGCTCGATGTGGCTGGCGCGGTCGGGGTCATCAAGGTGATCGGCAGCCTGCGCATCGGGCGGCGCCTAGAGCCGGACGCATCGTCCGAGGCCGAGGGCCCGTTCGGCGCCGACCGAATCTACGAGCGCGCAGATCTGTTCTGCCTGACGCTCACCCGCAACGGCAGCACATGGACGCCCGAATGGGCCGGCATCGCTCTCGATCGCTCCAAAGCTCAGCCGGCGAAGCTCGTGTTCGCACCGCGCGAACCGAAGGTCTCCTGCACGGTGCCGTTGATGGTCGACGCTGCCGGCGGCATCGCGTCTTCGGGCAGTGCGCTTGTCGATGCCACGGTTGTGGTCGACATTGCGAGCTGCAAGGTGAAGTTCGGCGCGCGTTTGTTCGGCCGAGCGTGCGAGTTGGAATCGCAAGCAACGATCGGCGAGCAGATCGAATTCGCTTTCAAGCCAACTGGTCAGGCCTCGACCGCATCCCACGTGCTGCTGAGCGTCGATGATATCGCCGTGAAGCTCGGCGCCGACAGCCAATCGATCCGCATCGACGGTGCGCTGCAGGTGATGCCAGAGAAGACCAAGAAGCCCGACGCGGTCGACCAGCCGAACCAGGCCGCTGCACTCGTCCATGTCGGTCGAGGCGCAGCGTCGTTCCGCTGGCTCGACCTGCCTGCCGGAGGAACGAGCGCGCGTGGCGCGCTGTCCATCGACCACGCGTCTGGCCGTGTCAGCGCCGCATGGGATGGATCCTGGAAGCAGGCCCGTCCGCTGTTCGGCCTGGAAGCAACGGGCGATTGGAACGCGAAAGCGCGACTCGAGGTCTTCGTTGCGAGCGCGGAGATCCTGCGGGCGCTGGCGCCGCTTGCGGCTGGCAGCGCCTGGGCACGCATCAGCGGCCTCGCGGGAGGAACATACCGCATCGATCATCGCCTGCGGGTCGATGCGGACAGCGCGGACCACCATCTCGACGTGACCTGGAAGGTGACGTTCACAAGCCCTGTGAGCTGGCCCGTGAACGGTATGCACCAGGCCAATGGCACTGCGTTGCCCGATGCGTGGCGCTCGCCGGCGCACGCCGACAGCAAGAAAGCGGGCCGCAGCCGCAAGATCCAGATCAAGACCGACGAGGCGCTGACGCATGTCGTGACGGCACACTTCCGGCGCCACCGGATCGAAGCCGCGCAACTGCGCCGGGTCGCCCAGCGCATCACGCCGCGAGCCCAGATCGTGCTCCTCGCCGAGGTCGAGCATACGCTCACCGGCAGCGAACGCAGCGCGACCTTCACGACTCTCGATCACGTCGCGATCACCTCCCTGCAGTTGATGATCGATACGGGGCAGGCCTATGGCTTCGCACCGCGCTATCCGGGGCGGCGCTACCGCGGACAGAACACCCACACGAAGGTGCCGCATCCGGGTCTTGTCCAACTGCCCTGGGCCGTGTCCGGGTTCTTCGACGAGGCGCTGATCCGCCTCTATGCAACGACCGCATTCGACGCGCAGCGCGATGCCCCCTTGTTTCTGGGTGGTGCTGCGGCGCTGTTCCCGTATCGGATTGGGGCTGAACAACGCGCCGTCGCGGCGGTCGTGCCTTGGGCCGGTCTCGATGTGAAGCTGCGTGAGGCGTTCAAGCCGCTTACGCAGGCCGGCGGCACGTGGGAGGTTGCGTCGCCCGACCTGTGGGGCGGCAGCGCCTATGTCGGACTGTCGACGCAACGTGCGATCGTCGTTCCGAGCCAGTCGGAGGCCGCGGGGATCCTCTCTGCGCTCAGTGGCGCCGGGTTGGTGGCGGCGCCCGATGAGACCAACGGCATCGCGCGGGTGATGCCGGTCGAGCAATTGTTCTTCGAGAACCTTCGTACGGGAAGCAAAGGGCAGCTCGAAATTGGCAGCGACGGCTCTTCTCCCGATATCGAGGCCGCGCCGTTCTTCCTGCGCGCCCTGATGGCGATCGAGGCACGCTGGAACGCGGCGCCGGCTGAGAAGGGGCGGGCGGTGTGGCGCGCGCTGTCGCTCCATCCTGCGCGCGGCAGGGCGGGCGGCACGACGATCGATCCGGTTGTCGGCGTCGAGATCAAGGCATTGCCACGGCAGGCGGCGGGCGCACGCGCACAAGTCCCGGCGGATTTGGCCGTGCTGTCCGCGCGACGGGCCGCGCAGGAATCTGCCTACCGTCTGGTCCAGGCGGATCTTGCCGATGACGCGGGCGACCTGAAACCGCGCGCCGAGCTGATCGCCCGAGCTCGCGATCTCGACCGCTTCGCCGAATGCGCGATCCGCGAGGTGGATATCGACGGCGCAATGCCGGGCATCACGGTCGTGGAGATTCCAAGTCCGCACGTCCTGCGAGGCAGCCGCAGCGGCATTGCGATCGATCATCCGGTGCTCGCGCCGTCGCCGTCGCTCGGTTGGCCGAGCCCGGAGCGGATCGATGGGCTCGACAAGCTTGCGCCGCTGCTCGGAGAGGAACGTCCGGTGCAGTCGGCGGAGGCGGGCTTTGCGGCACGCTTCCGACAGATCGGGCTCCCCGGCCACGTCACTGAGGCCATGAGCTATCTTGGCTTCGGCCATCGCGTAGCCTATCAGCGTGACCTGCGTGTACCGTTCGAGGGTCCGGCCGCGCGGCATCTGTCGCCGGTCAATACGAGGCTGCGCGCTCCGCTCGACGAGGCGGTCGACGTACCGGCAGATAGCGGACCGATCCTTCCTCCCTTCTTCGAGCTGGCCACGATCGGGCGGCGTCCGGGTGTGTTCGAGGTCGTGACCGCGGCTGTGACCGTTGCGGCCGAGAACCACGCGTTCGACCGGGAGCATGCCCGGTTCGGACGACCCGCCAATTCGGGTCCCGTGGTCGCGCATCAACTGCGCACGCCGCGCTCGCCTGCGCTTCCGGACGATATGGCCGACATCAGGGCTGCCGGACGCGAGAGCGAGGTCCTCAAATTCAGGCGGCGCACCTATCTGTCGCTCGCCGATGGAAAGCGCGCTAACCCGCAAGAGCCCTTCATCCTCGATAGGTTCGGCGCCTTCGCAGAGAGCGCCGACGTGGTGCGACAAGAAAGCGGCGACGAGCAGCTGCGGGTCGTCCTGTCGCTGACGGACGTGCCGGGCGCGCCGCCGGCGTCCATCGGACTGCTCGGTCCGAACTGGGATGGCTTGCTGGCGATCACAGTCGATGCTGTTGCGGCGAACATCAGCGACACCAAGGCTGCGCTCAATACTTTAATGGTGATCCGCACGGCACGCCTGGAGATCGGCGCGGCGTCGTTCGAGATGAAGGACAAGACGGCGCCGGTCGTCGTCTGGCCCAGCTTCACCTGGATGCTCTGGGTGACAGATCAGTTGCCGGCAGCCCGTGACGCGGTGCGCCGCGCGACTGTCGATGTACCGATCAGGCTGGTGATCACGTTCGGTCACACCAATCCTTTGGCGCCGGCGCTGCCGCCGCGCCTGAAGGCGATTTTGCCGCTGGCGCTCGATCCAGGCGACCGTCGCGTTCTGCGCACCCGGACACGCACGATCGCGTTCGGCGATCCATCCTATGACCGGCAGCTCGGCAGCGCCACCGAAGGAGACATCAAGCAGGTCGGCGATGCCCGCGCGCTGTTGTCGGTCGACCGGGAGGAGTATGACCCGGGCGCGACACTGTACTTTGCCTGCGATACGATCGATCCGGCGACCGGACTGTTCGCGAGCAATTCCTCAGCGCCGAAATTCACCGTTCGCTTCATCCGGCTTGCCCAACCGAGTTTGGATGGGAGTCCGCTTGCGCCCGAAAAACTGGTCGTTGCCGGCCAGGTCCCAAACAGCGGCGACCACGGCTATGAGCTCCCACGCTACGTGCCTTACGAACTGCCGCTGCGCTTGCTGCGGCGCCTCGGCGCCGGCGTCGACGGCGTTTCGCCTCTCGAACCCGGAGACAGGCTTGAGATCACTGCCGACCTTGAAAACGGCGGCAAGGCCAAGACGCTCGCGGTGTTTGTCAACATCATCGCGGCGCCGGTGATCGCGCCACCCCCCTGCGTCTATTCGGTGATCGAATCCACGGCCGGCGCGCAGGCCGCCTCGCGCGTCGTGCTGCATGCCGCGGCGCCTTTGCCGCAGCACATCGAGCATCCGGAGCTGCGCAAGGGCCTAGCCAAAGGCTATGTGAACCGGCGCGCGCTGTTCGTCTGGCGCTTCACGCGCACCGGAGCCGGCGACGGCGAGATCGAGCTCGTAAAATACGATCGGTCGGGTGGCGCTCAGCTACCCGACAAGGCGTGACCGCACGACCGATCACACCTGAGGGGGAGGCGATATCGTGGTGACGATCGCGGTGGCTGCGAGTGGAAGTCCCGTCGAGTCCGCGGACCTCGAACGGCGCGCACGGCTAGTGGGTCGGATCGTGGCCGAGCTAGGATGCGATCTCCTGACCGGCGGCGGATTTGGCGCGATGGAGATCGTCGCTCGATCGTTTTGCGAAACGCAGGGACGATCCGGGCGTTCAATCGGCGTGATTCCGGGGGAGGGCTCGGGTTTTGCTGGCGCGACGGTCGGAAGGATCACGAAATACACACTGACTCCGAAAGCACCTTACCCAAATCACTGGATCGAAGTGCCGACCTTCACGCATTTGCCCGGTGCCGATCCCAAGGGCGCCGCTTCGCGCAATATCCTGAACATGGCGTCGGGCGACGTAATCGTCATCCTGCCCGGGGCCCGGGGGACGCAAGCCGAATTCGAGATCGCGGCCGGCCTCGGAAAGCCCGTGATCGCCTTCGTCGGGCGCGGCGATCGCGTCGGTAGCTATACGTTCGAACAGCTTGGACCGCATGCCGAGATCGTTGGCGACGATGCCTTGTGCGAAGCGCTGCGCGACAAGCTGCTGCCGTTGTCTCTGCCGAAGCCGACCTATACGAAACTGCGCGGCGTCTACAAGACAAACCCGACGGACATCCATGCCTGCTCCATGCAGTTCCCCAATACATGTGCGATCTGGATGAGCGAGGCGCTCGCGCAGGTCGTCGCGGGATTCAAGGACAAGTTCAAGACCAGTGGAGTCAGTCTCTGCCCACATGACTACGTCCGGGGCGCCGAGGACCTCGCAGGCGTGCTGCGCAAGGCGGATGTGTTCGCGCTCTACAATTACGGCTTCTCGGCCCCGGGGTCGCCACCGCCATCGATCACCGGCAAGACGGGGCTGGTCGCCTACATCAACGTGCCCGGCTTTCCGGGCCAAGGTCACATCGACCTGTGGGACGGTACGGCACCTGCCTGCCGGAGACGCCTATTGGAACGCTGATCCAATCTGGTTCTGGAAGTTGGACCCCTAGCAGCGCTGCGCCATACCGGACGCATTCGAGAAAGGACGAAACAATGGCTTACTGGACCGTGATAGGCACTGGAATCGAAGGCGACGTTCTGGGCAAGTCCTTCGGACTGACGCTTGATACCGATACCGGCAAGTGGACCGTCGCAGGTCCCAGCGTCGCCAAGTTCTTCATCACGAAGAACGGGACCTTCAAGTTTGTCGGCATCCCTGAGAACGGTACGCAGTTGGTTAGTGCGCAGAAGGCGGAAGTGGCGTTCTTCAAGGCCCTCAACGGAAGCTCTGCCGTAGGCATCACCGGGACGGGCCGGGCGTCGGAGAAGGGCGTCAATTTCAATTGGAAGCTTGATAGCAAGTAGCGCACGTTATGTCTGATAGAGCGACCACGGCGTGTCGGTGCCTTTTCTGTTTCAACGCTCAGGCTGATGAAGCCAATGTTTCCAGTGGAGGCACTTTTTGACGCGCGATTTTAATGCGTTATGAGGTCGCGAAACGATCGAGGGGAAGTGACGGAAACGCAGCTAAAGCTGGAAAGGAAATCGTAGAAACTGTCGTCTAGGCCAACGACATGACCTCAGCTGAGGTCAGACATGTCAGGAGCAACTCGAATGCTGCCCATCGCTTGAGGCCTCCCTAGCAATGGGCAGGTAGCCAGCCACCAACGCTGCTATCAGCACGATGACCCGCGGCCACTCTATGGACAACATTTCGTAGGGCGGCTCTGCGAACTCTATCCTCGATGTCATTCGCAACGGGGTAGTAGTCAGAGGAAGAACCCTGGCACGCTCCTCTTTGGCCGAAGCCGGAAGGTGACCGGCGATGCCGGTCATACTCGCAACAGCAGTACCTCACGACCATCGCTGCTCTTTGCTGGCCGCAACACCACGCTCTTGAGCAAGATCGACAGCTCCGGACAATTGGCCTGCTTCGCTATCAGGCTCACATAGGCCTCGAAGGCTTGCTCGCTCGTCTTTTTCAGCGCGTTGATCGCACCGCTGCAACTTGAGCCGATCATGGGCGCGTCCTGCAGATGGCTCTCGCAAAAATGGGGCAGCGCAACGATATAGGATTGTAAGCTCAGGAGCTCGAAGGCCGTATGGGCCCTAGGATCCTCGGCATGATCAGGGTCGACTAGGATCGGCTTTCGGTCGCGAACGGGAGCAATCGCAATAGCCAGGTTACCCAAGCGTTGCAATAAGACCTGCTCGTGGGATGGCGATCTCGCCCGCGCCGCGACATAGCGTTGTAGGCGGTTTCCGAAGTCGGCGGTGGGATGAGCGAAAAACAAGGTTTGAAACTGCGGTGGCCACCATTGCGTGAAATATTCAAGTCCGACGACGGCCGACAAGAGCGGCCGCAACTCGAGGAGCGTGGTCTGGTCCGCATTGAGGAGTACATCTGCGAGCAGCAACTGGTCGTCGAACATTCCGACGATCTTCCTCGGAGACTTTCTCATCAAGCGTTGAATATGATCCTGGATGCCTTCTCCCGGGCCGGGCATCGGCAACGGTTGATGCGTTTCAAGTCGCTCGTACAAAGCCCTGACATGACCTTCCGGAGCTTTCCCTCCCGCGCGAACGAGCGCGAGCTCGAGCGCGCAGCGCGCGACGATCTGGATCAGCGTCCGCCCGACCAGCTGGCTCGAATTCACTTCGCCGATCGCCGCAGCTGCGCTCGTGGCCGTCCGGAAGTCAAAACCAATCTCCCGCCAAATGTCCCCGAAGTCCGCGACATACCGGTTGGCGATCGTCACGAGATGATAGACGACGGCATGGTCCGGACCCGAGCCCGGAGCGGACCGCCCTCCAACATGTTGAAACGCGTCAGGAATGGCTTCGAGAAACTCTCTGAGCGGGCGTATCGGCACAGCCTCACCCTTCAATGTTCTCGCTGCGAAGGACGCGTAAAAGGCCGCTCCAGAAAAGGTCTCGGCATGCGCGATTTCGTGCAGCGCGTTGATAGCACCGGGATCTTTGTGCAGCGGCGGAAGATTGAGAAAGGCGTGGCGGGGCGTGAACGTGGCCGCCGCACTGCACAGATCATGATCGGACGTCGGATTCAAGACGACCCCTTCCTACTACGATGCTGTGATGTCGCTCCTGCGACCATTACAATCTATGCATATTATCATGCCGCATAATTGCTCCGATTATTGTGCTTCGCCTGAAGCTGACGGCCGCTCCATTGCGACCAAGAATGCGCCGATCCGGAATTAGGCCCAAGCAGTCGGGGAAATAGCATCAAACACGATCATTTATACTCGGCCCCGACCCACAACTCATGATACACATTGTGGGGGAGTTCATGATATGCCGCTTGTGTTTGTCCATGGCGTTGCCACCCGGCCATCGGCCGAATATTCCGCAGCAATGAAACAGCGCGACGCGCTGTTTCGGTCTCTTGTCTTAAAGCGCTCTGACGCCAAGATCATCAATCCAGAGTGGGGAAGCTTCGGCGTCAAATTTGGCAATGACCTTCCTTGGCTCCCTTGTCCGACCGGCAACGAGGCGTTCAACGCTGGTGATGATGGGGGAGCGGCGGCGCTAGGCGCCGAGGCGCTCGACGGGCGCCTTGCGCTCGGACAGCTGGCCGGTTCCGATGCCGAGCAGGCCGTCGACCTGGTTGCGATGGCAACTCTGGACGCGGCGATCCGCAGCGCGGCTGAGTTCAACGTGCCTGATGCCGCCGCGACCGATGAAGCGCTGAGGGTTGCACTAGCGGCTGGCGCCTATCTCGAAGCGAAGGCGACGATTGACCACGACAAGCCGGTAGCTATCCCGACCCTCGTCGCTAAAGACAATTCCGAGTTCGCCGATGCGCTCGAATCCGAGATCGAGCAGGCGGACGGCGCTATACAAGCCTTCGGTCTCGGCGATCGCATTCGCGGCGCGATTGGATATCTGACGCGGCTCGTCGGCAACGGAGCGAGCGATGCTGCACTCAAACTGGCGCGGCGCGATTTGAGCCGTAGCGTCTCGTTCTTTCTCGGCGACGTGTTTGTCTATCTGCGCGGTCGCGACGATTCCGGGTCCGAGGGGACGCGTGCGCGTATCTTCCAGCCCATCTTCGATGCACTGGTCGAGGGCGCCAAAGCGCCCAAGCCCGGCAGCGAACCCTTCGTCGTCGTCGGCCATAGTCTCGGTGGCGTCATACTCTACGACATACTAACGGACCCGACGATCCGCGCAGGCCTCGAGGCGGCCATCGGATCCCCGATCCAGATAGACGCGTTGTTCACCGTCGGATCGCAGCCTGGCTTTTTTGCCGATCTAGGTCTCTACCCAGGTGGGCGGCCAGCCGCGGGCACCAAGCTCAAAATGGCCCCCGGCGTCGGCAGTTGGATGAACGTGTTCGACTTCACCGACGTTTTCTCGTTTCGCTGCGCGCCGATGTTCGAGGGTGTACGCGATTTCGGCTACGACACCGTCACCGATCTGCTCCACGCGCACGGCGCCTACTTTCTGCGCCCAAGCTTTTACAAGCGCATGCGGGCGCGGCTCGCGGATCTCGGGCACACATGACGCGAATCTACGAGCAACCCCAGGCGAATAGGGGCGTGCGCTTGCTGATACTGGGCGCCGGCCATTATCCGAACGCCCAGGTCGCGAAACCCAAAGTTCCAAAGCTTGCCGATATCGGCAGCGCCGCACAAAGCGCTATCGATTTCGCGACCCACGCGCTAACAGACTGGGCGGCGCTTTTCGGCAAGCCGATAGCCTCGGTCGACATGTTGATCAACGATGCGACGCATCCGGCTGGCGTCACCTTCAGCTGTCCTGGCATCGCGCCGACGAATGTCGATGCTCCCGACCTCGCGAACATACTCGCCGCGAGGAGTCGCTGGTTCGACGGCGCGCAGAAAGACGACATCCTCATCTTCTATTGCTGCGGCCACGGCATCTGGTTGCCCTCGGTGACCCGGACGTTCCTCGCGAGCGACTTCGGCGTGGATCCAGAAAGTGTCTGGCCCAACTCTGTCTCGATCGATCTATTCGTAGAGGGGATGGGTGACAAACCTCCACGACAGCAGTGGCTGATTTTCGATTGCTGCGCCAACACCGCGCCACCGGCGCTACGGAATGCTCGGCCCGCAACCAATGCTCTTGTCGAAGCGACGCCCGGCCTTCGCCAAGCGATGGTCGATACCAACGGCCCCCTCGCACAGGTCGTGATCGCTTCGTCGTCGCTAGGCGCGAAAGCGTTCGGACGTACCGGCGGACGATCGCGCTTCATGGATGTCTTCGTCGAAGCCTGTTCGAATTCCGGTTTCCGCGATCAGGGTGACGACGGCCGCTGGCATCTCAGCGTGCAGGGCCTTGAGGCTGCAATGTCAAGCTATCGCTTCCGCGTCGCCAGCTTTGCAGATCGGGCCTATTACACATTCAGCCGCCTGACGACGAGCGATGCTGAGGAACCGCCAGTTCTGATGGTCCGCGATGATCCCGCCGATACGACGCTACTAGTGTCGAGCGACCCACTGGCCAAGCTCACGCAATGTACGCTCGAGATCATGCGAGACGTGCACCAGCTCTACAAACAGGCGCCCGGCCCTGGTGCCGAGACGCCGGTCAGGCAAACCGTGTCGTCGTTCGACAAATACACGGTCAATGCGGCGTGGGCGCCGCCGCTCGATTTTCCCGCCCAGAGCGTAGTGCGGCGTGCCCTGCCGCCCCTGACCGAGGTGAAGCTGTGAGGACCCCGTGGCCCAGCTGAGGATCCAGACCCAGAGCGCGCTTGGCCCTTTGACGGTCGAGATAATAGGATCCCGGGGTGACCGGGTCGGGGACCGACTCACCCTATCCTCGCTCAAGCGAGGTGCGACCGTCGATCTGATGCCCGGAGATTACACCGTCGTCGCGACGCGGCCTTCGGGCGAGCAACTGATCGCCCCGACCACCGTCGGGCCGAAAGGCGGCGATGCGGTGGTCGCCATGTCCGGCGCCTCTCCGCGCGAATTCCTCGCCGAGGCGGCTGACCTTGGCCTCACCTACGCACCGAAAGCATCCACCCCAGATGACTACCGTGTCACTTCTCTTGCGTCCCCGTTCGCGGCCAATACAGCGGCACGATCCATGAGCGTGCTGCTCAGAAAGCAATATGTACCGGGGCGCTTTGACTCCTCGCTCGGCGACGACCAGCTCGCTTCCATCAACAGTACGGTCCGCTCGCTCGATTATCGTCTCATGTGCTGGCGCTTATCGCACGGGCGCTGGCAGACCTGTCCGGCGCCCTTGCCGCGTTATTCCGACGACTATCTGCAATTTGCTGTAACCGAACGTCATTCACCGACGGCGATCGGTTTGCTGTGCGATGACGGCTTCGGACCTATCGTGACAGTTCCGCCCCTCTGGCCTGGCATAGTGCTGACGTTCATCGCCGCCGGCGTCGCGATGGACGACAACGCCGACCGCGAAGCAAATCCGTCTGCGGTTCGGGTGCCAGTCGCGCTCTCGGTCCCCCAAAACCCCGGGCTCGCCGACCTACTGGTGGGTCTCAACGCACCTGTTCTCCCGAATGCCAGCGTCGTCTGGCAGGAAGGTCGTTCGGGAGATCCCGAGAGCGCGCTTGTGCAACTCGCAAACAAATTCGACGACTCGGCGGCCGCAGTGCTGGGCGCACTCTTCCTCGCCCGCTTCGCGCCGTCCAAGCTGCCGCTCGGCTGGCTCCGCAATCTCAACGGCATTCTGCCGGAGGTGGCGGACTCCTGGCTGCTCCTGGCGTGGACGCGCGCGATGCAAGGCGATGGCGACTATAAGTGGCCGATGAGCATCGCCGAGCAGCTCCGCAGGGCATCGGCATGCCGCTGCACCTATTTCAATCGCACGCGGATTCAGCTTGGTAGGCTCATGCTGCGCTTCGGTCCGTATCCGCGCGCCCGGCACAACGACGTCGCAACACCTCGCCGCGCACGTCCCGGCGATTATCTCGATTTTTCAGCTGATGCGGGAGGCCTCGAGGCATTCTGGGGTTGTTCGCCGACGCGGCCCGGAAAAGAGCCCAGCTATCCGACTAAAAAGCCTAACGGGCCAGTGATCAGGATGCGAGAAGGCAAGTTCGTGAGGCCCGGCTAAGCGGCACAGGCTGAATTCTTGGCCCAGCCGAGCCGGCTTTTCGGCGGGCACTTGTGCCTGGCCAGAGTGAGCCACTCTGCGAACTCTAGAAAGGTCGCCCCCTCATCGACATAGCGCTCGAGTGAGGAAAAAAGGCGGTGATCGGCCGCTCGGGCGTGGAATTTCGCATAAAATACAGATACTTTTCGGGTGCTCACTGCTTAGGGTGACGGAGACGGGTATGGCTTCCAGACGCGATAGTACGCATTGGGCGGGTGTTGAAACCGCAGTGCTCTGCCCGCGGAACGTATCCGCGCCGAAGCGGACAGCGGACCCTCGCGGACACCGCCGGTGAGCACGTTGGCGCCAGCGTCGAAAACGTTTGCGAGCAGGCAATCTTTTTCCACTCAAGGTAGCGAGCGGCGTGTCGCATCGTCTAGACTGGGATTACCAAGAAAGCACTCCGGTCGAAGGTGCTAGGCGAAGATGACGAGCTCTCGCTGCCGCTGTTCGGAACACGGGTTCGTCCATATTTTTTCGACCGTCGCATGTCTGCTCTTTGCGCTGCCGCCTGCTTCCGTCCGCGCCGATGGCAGCGATTTTCCGGAGGCTCTGCCGCTTGCCGCGCCCATCGCCGACCTGACGGGCAACTGGAGCTTCGTCCCTGTTCCGTTGCCGTCGCAGAACGTCACCCATCTGCTCGTCTCCCGGTCCGGCGAACGGCTGCTGATCGGCACGAGCGAAGGGGTAGCGTCTTATGACGGCGTCGCGCCCCGCGCTCCATCCTTCCCGTCATTGGACGCGCAGCAGCCGATCATCGTCAACGCCATGGTCGAGGCATCCGACCATGCGATCATAGTCGGCACGATTAACGACAGCCTATTCCGCTGGAAGGACGATCGGATCGAAGCGATCTACGGCGCCTGTCCACGCAGCCAGAGAGGCTGCCCTCGGGGAGATTGGGCGCTGGCGAGCTCCGGCGACGGCGTGATCTACGCTGTGTCGAGCCGTTTCGGCCCAAGGACAAACGAGGCGGTTGCTGCATTGCGCGCGGCGGTTCCGGATCGTGTCGTCGGGGTGCAGACTGCGGCAGCATATCTCGGCTTCGCGGGAAACGAACTCGTAGCGACGAGCGAGTATGGGTCGATCCAGAAGATCGACCCGGCGACTGGCAAACCTACGCGCTGGATTGACCTCAAGCTCGCGCCGCAAACCTTTGTCCGCAGCGTATCCTACGCACCGGACCGGCTCTTCATCGCGACCGATAGGAATTGCCTCGGCGTGCGGCTCGCCCAGCCGACCGCGCCGATGGTGCTGGCCGAGGGGTATTGCAGGGCCATCGCCAGCCAGAAGAACGGAGCGATGTGGCTCGCGACCACCTATCTGCAACGGTACGACCTCAATGGCTGGAAACGCTGGTCGCCCGGGGGCGGCGGCTCGATCACTGCCAATGTGGTGATGGAGGACAGGGTCTCGAACATCTGGATCGGCACGCCGAGGGGACTATGGCGCTATTTCGACATCTCCCACGATCACAGATTCCCGGGCAAAGGGTCGGCGGTCTCATCGATGGTCGCAGACCGGGGCGGCGGCGCGGTCGTGGGTCTGGACAACGGCGAGGTGTGGCGGCTTGACCGCAGCCTTGCCGCAACGCGCATAGACCTCCCGGCCGCGGCCGGGGTGCCTGCGTCGCCCTACTACCGTGGTGCGCTCCTTGCCCTCGATCCGCAGGACAGGCTTTGGACTCTCAACGCCGCCGGCCTGTTCAAGATCGAGGGCGCGAACGTCGAGCGGACGGGCGCGTACCCGCTTGCCATGGCGACGTCGCCGGCCGCACCGTCGTCACTTGCGGTTTCGAAAACCGGTGCCGCCTGCGTCGGCGTCGTCTGGAGCGATAAGGCGCTCTGTCTTTCGGACGGGCATTGGCGGGAAGGCGCGCATGTGATGTCCGATATAGGCGGTTCCGCCGTGGCGGCGTTGGCGTTCGACGACACAAGCGCCCTGCTGGCTGTCGGCGTGGAAAGCATCGCTGTCGCGGCGCCTAAACCGTCCGAACTCGGACCGTTCGCCCCGTCGCCTTTCGGCAAGAAGACACTGCTCGGCGCCGTCGCCATGACGCCGATCGTGGAGGGCGCTGAGGCCGTCGCTTCGGGAGGATGGGGCGGGACGGTGTTCCTGAAGCGTGCAGGCGGCGGTTATGTCGATGTCGGCCATGGCCGCGCCGACGTTCTGGACCAGCCCTATGTCATCCGCAGCTTCGCCTCGCATCCGGCTTTGGGGCTGCTCGCCGGGACTGACGAAGGGTTGTTCCGCTGGGAAGGTAGCCCGAAGACCGGACGCTGGCGCAGCCTGAGGACGATCGATCCGAGGCTCGCGCGTCCGACCACCGCCGTCGTCGCGTCGACGGGCCGCGGCTTCTGGACGGCGTCCGGCTCCGATGTATTCCTGATCGATCTGCCCGCGTCGACGCCTATGACGACCATCGAAAGATCGCCTTTGGGCGACACGATCGACGTCAACGCGGTGACGTACGGTCTTGCGATACCAGGCTTGGTCGGCCCGCCTGAAGCCAAGACCGCGACGATCGAGTACGATCCGCCCATCGCCAACGCCGAGCGCAACCTGTCCGGATCAAGCAGCCGGTTAGATCTCACCAACCTGTCCGACGTCACCCGCTACCGCCTGACTGTAACTGCGACCGACGGGTTCTTGAATCGGGGCTCGGCCGCCAACTCGGAATTCTCGGTCGCGCTTCCGTTCTATCGCAATCCCTACAAACTTGCCGCTGCGATCCTCACCGCGGCTGGCCTTTTGCTCCTTCTGTTGACGCGGCGTGGCCCAACCGGCTTCGTGCTGCGGCGGCTCGGAGGCCTGCGCTGGACGACGGACACAGCTGCCGCGCGCTTCGCAATCGAGGTCAAAAGCATCGGTGCCGACACGGTGCGCTACGAACTCGAAGCACCGTCGGCGCCGACGACTATACGCCTCGCGGTCGACATGCCGGCCGCCCAGCTCACGAACGAGGCCGAGTCCATCATGCCGTATCTGGTTGGCCTCGCGGAAGGCCGCACGCGCCTGCGCGGCGAACGTTTCGAGAAGGTGTACGAGCGCGTGGCAAAGCTGATGGGCGAAGCGGCTCTGCCGCAGGAGGTGCGTTTCGCCACCGCGCAGGCCGATGGCGGGGCCATCAGTCTCGACTTGTCGAAGTCGCTGATCTGGCTGCCCCTGGAGATCACCGATGACGGCGGCGAAACCAGAATGATGTTGCGGCATGCGATCGGCCGCACAATCTCGGGCGATGTCCTCGCCGAGCGCAAGCCGCTAAGCGCATTCAGGCTCACCGTGACGATCTTCGCTCCGCATGCCGACGATGCCGATCGGCTAGCCCGCGCGGACGGCGAAGCCGAGGCGGTCGCGGCTGCCGCGCAAAGCTGGGGCGCGGAGGTCGTCCGGATGGCCCCCGACGCGACCAAGCAGGAGATTCTTGCTGCGATCTGCGCCGCCCATCTGTTCCACTATGTCGGTCATGCTGAATTCGTCGAGGATGCAGGGGAGCAGAGCTATCTCCCGATCAAGGGCGACCGGATCCTAGCCGGCGATATCGCGGCCGCGCTTAAGACGACGCCGAACGACCTGCTGCTCGCCTTCATCAACGGATGCGGCAGTTCGCGCGAGGCGGCCTGGGCACGCGGCGCCGAGGTCTACGGCTTCGCATCGGCTTTCCTCAATAACGCCTCCTATTTCGTCGGTGCGCAATGGCCGATCCCGGACGAGCCCGCCGCCGCCTTCGCGACCGAATTCTACTCAAGGCTGTTTCCGCATGCATACAGCCTCTGGTGGCGGCTGATCCGGCGCGATACGCTCGGGGGTATTCCCTTCGCGGAGGCACTGCGACTCGCAAGGCTTAAACTAAGCGGTGAGGGGCCGTCGACCGTCCAGACGTGGTCCTCTTACGTGTTCTATGGCGATCCGACGCGACGGCTCCTTCTGAAATGATGATTGTGCGGCAGCTTCAACCACGATCGTGAGGCCCTCGGCATGAAACGCAGATACGCCATCATCGAGTCCAACCGCGCCCTGCGCTCCGGGGGAGCCTTGCCCGGCACGTTCAGCAAATCGGCAGATGCACAAATCAATATCCATGAGGCGGAGCTGTCCGCCTCTGAACTGCGCGACATCGAGAAGAACCCGAAAGTGGCCGATTACGGCCTGATCATGCCGATGCGGCTGATCACGCCGGTGTCGAAGAAGCAGCCTGCGAAAGGCGCTGTCCCGAAGACTGCCTGGGGCGTTTCCGCCGTAGGCGCGGAAAAGACGGGTCTGGACGGCTCCGGCACGGTCGTCGCGGTGCTCGACACCGGCATCTGCCGGAATCATCCGGCCTTCGCCGGCATCGACATCGAGGAAAAGGACTTCGGCGGCTCCGGCAACGGCGACTCGGACGGCCACGGGACCCATTGCGCCGGCACGATCTTCGGCAAGGACGTCGACGGCGTTCGCATCGGCATTGCCCGGAACATACGCAAGGCGCTCATCGCCAAGGTGTTCTCTGACAAGGGCGACGGCGGTTCCGCGGTGGTCTTGCAAGCCATGCAATGGGCGGCGAACGAAGGCGCGCATGTCGTGTCGATGTCGCTCGGCTTCGACTTTCCCGGCATGGTCCGGCAGCTGCAGGAAGAGGGGTATCCGCCCGAGCTCGCGACCTCGATCGCCCTCGAGTCGTTCAAGGACAATCTACGGCTGTTCGACTCAGTCATGGAGTTGATCGAAGCCGGGCGCGCCTTCGGGCGCGGACCACTGGTGATCGCCGCCGCCGGCAACGAGAGCCGCCTTGACGTCGATTCGCGATTCCGGATTTCGGCATCGCTCCCGTCTTCCGCTACGGGCGTCCTCTCCGTCGCTGCCCTGCGGACGGACGGCGACTCGCTCGCGATCGCGGATTTCTCGAACGTCCGCGCCAAGATTTTCGCTCCGGGCGCAGAAATCCTGTCGGCTGCTCGGGACGGCGGCTTCGCGACGATGAGCGGCACTAGCATGGCGTGCCCCCATGTCGCCGGCGTCGCTGCGCTGTGGTGGCAAAAACTCGCGACGCCTCAAAAAGGACCGAACGGAGAGAGGCTGAAGCAGAGCATACTGGCGTCGGCGGTGACGGAAGTTCTGCCGAGTTTCGACGCGGATGACGCTGAATACGGGCTGGTGCAAGTCCCGAAATAGCCGGACGGGCGGTGCTTAGGGCAGTTTCACGCCTCGATAGTCCTCAGTCTCGCTCACAGGGATTGGCGTGGCCTGGCCGGTTCGGCCGCGAAAACGCGATACGTCGCGAGGGCGACGCTCGTTTGCGACCCGGACACACGGCGCCCCGCCCTGATGGCAGACGGCAAATCCCAAGTGTTTCAGACTAGGAGCGGCGTTCGCTGCAAGTTGCGCAGCTATTGTTGGATGGAGGCCTGACGGTACTTTTTGAGCGTTCGGGCTTTGGGCTGTCTGGCTTTAAGCGGAATGCCGAGTGCCGATAGCAGTCGATAGATGGTTTGTGAAGGTCGGCCGAAATTCGTCAACGAAATCACGACTGTAGGATTCTGACGGATCATAGGCCGGTAGTGTTTGGGCGAAAGAATATTTTGTTTAGAGAGTCAGATAATTGACGTGAATCTGAACAATCGAGTGGAGTGACGGGGGCGATCACCGAAATATTACCTCTACAATTCAATGGTTTACACGGTAGATATCGTCGGCGATGCATCCTCCATAGTATCTCCACGACCCGATAATATGCTGATTCGTGAAGAGATTTTGCTTGGTCACAAGAAATTTTGGCCTTCGGTAACCGGTCAAAATGACGGTCTTTTTGACGGTTCTTTTTGAACGGCACGCCAGCGGAAACAAAAGACCGTCACATTGAGCGGGTCGCGTTGACGGTCTTTTCCAAATGAGCCGTTCTTGTAAGTGCGTTGAAAAGCTAGCCTCCGAAATTCAGGCGCATGGCCAACCCCGGGTACGTAACGACGAGGCGATGTGTCGGTGTAATTCTGCTTCCTTTGACCACGGAGTTCGCTAGGCGCGGCGGATGTGCGTGACCGCATACTGTGGCGTGGTAACGACGACGCTCGATGAACAGATGTTCGGATCGGCTCAACGTTTGTGTCGGGCGATAGATGGCGAAACCACGATTTTCGCGATTGGGCGAAAGAATGCAATGTTTTCAAGAGCCCTGTTTTTCAACGGTCTGGGCGACGGTATTTTGCTTACCGGAAAAAACCTATCGACGTAATATCAATATCTTATGAGGCTCGTTGATAATCGAGTGGGAGTGAAACGACACATCGACATATGAGGCCCGACAGGGAATTCAAATGAACGTCATCGAAACAGACCGGCTGATTTTGAGGAATTTCCGGCAGGGTGACGCCACCGATCTGTTTGCCTATTTGCGCCAACCCAGGTCGAATTGTTTCGCTTCTCTCAGGTTGGCGGATCTCAACGCCGCTCAAGCCGAGGTGGAGGCGCGCAGCAGCAGCGATGAGCATATTGCCGTGTGTTTGCGAAGCTCCGACAGGCTGATTGGCGACCTGTTCTGCGTGCACGAGCCTCCCGACACATATTCGGTTGGGTGGAACTTCAACGCGGATTTCGGCGGCGCCGGTTACGCCTCCGAGGCTGCTCGGGCGCTCTTTGATTGCTTGTTCAAGGTGAAGCGAGCTCGGCGCCTCTACGCCTATGTGGAGGAGGATAACATCGCCTCGCAGCGCCTGTGCGAAAGATTGGGAATGAGGAATGAGGGGCTTTTTAGAGAGTTCGTGTCATTCGTGACGGATGACGACGGCGCCCCAATATTCGAGAACACGATGCAATACGCCATCCTGCGCAAGGAGTGGACGGCGCTTTGACCGGCCGCGTGCGCCGTTGATGCACGTCCCGCGCTGGAGCTTTGCGCACGATTTCCGCCTCTGATGCACGGCGCCGGTCCTCGAGGCAGATCTCCACCTCGGCCAAAGCCCAAACCACGGCATCACGCGTGATGCGCGCCACCTGAAGTCTGACGCATGATTTCAGTTTGATCGGCGCCGCCGCCTGCATGTCAGCGGTGATGCGATTGGCCATCGTTAGGTTATCAGAGAAGACAGCACGAAGTCGGCGCGCGCCGCCACTGCCGTCTTTGGCAGCGGTAGCATTTCATATCCCAGGGCCGGATATGTCTTCGCAAGGCGTTCATACTCCGCGACCGCGATGTCAAAGCCGTGCTTGCGGTCCACATCCGTCACATAGATTTCCGGCCAGGGCGGCGCCAGGAACATTTTTGGATGATAGCGGTGGGTCGCAGACAGCGGGCGCAGGACGGGTTCGCCGGTCAAAGCCTCCAGCGCCGACGCAGCATCGATAAGGCCGCGATCAAAGAATACCCAACCATCGAGCGCCGTAGCGGCGGCATGGTCGGACAGCGCCAGCTCGATTGCGCGATGCAGAAAAGCCGCGAGATTAACCCAAGGCAGAGCCGTCCCGCCTCGTGCCGTCTCTTCGGCGATGATACGGCGGCCGGGCTCCTCAACAACCGTATGGCCTCGCGTCTTCAGTTCCGTCAGCAAGGTGGATTTTCCGCCGCCCGAACAGCCGGAAATCACGACACGTCCATTCATCGCAATGCTTCTTTTCTTCTTCAGGAGACAATCGTCTCCTCCCGCCATGTCCCGATCCGATCCGGCGCGATGAGACTTCCTAGCCGCCGACGGCCGTCGAGCGCCGCTGGAAGGCCCGCGTAGACAGCCATCTTTGTGAGGACTTCGGTGATTTCGTCGCGGGAAGAGGGACGTTCAATCCGGCTTATGGACCTTCAGTTTCGGCGCGGCGGCGCCGAGGACCGTCGGCGCCGCGATGGCGGCTAGAATTGCAGTTTGTAACGACCGAACAGCGGCCCCGATGCGAAGAACAGCCTGGATCGCGTCGGTCTCGCCAGGTGCGCGCGCCTGTTGCGCTTGCGAAAATCATTGACCATCGCATGCTCGGCCGCCGCCTACAGGTTGCGAAAGCGAGTGACCCGACTCCGGGAATGGCGTGAGCGGCTGGATGGGCTGCGGGCCGGAATCGGTCGGCATGGTCCCCCCGCCAAGGCGCAGGAAGCAGAAATTCTCGAACGCGACCGGCAAGGCATATCCCGGCACGCCAAAGCGCGTCAGCTCGGGGTAGATATATTCGCCGACCGGCGCCCCATATCGGCCGGAGGTCAGGCCATTTGCAAGTTTGGCGTGCGGGCTGCCGACCACTTGTGCGATCGCGTCGCGCCGCACGGCGCGGGCCGAGTCCTTCGACGGCCAAGTGTTTCTGAAACGACCCAGTTGCGCGAGATTTGAGGGGGCAAGTCCATTCGGCCCCGTGAGGGAGACGCCGATGTCGTTGACGCCGCCGACGTCACGGCCGATGTCGGCGACAAGAATTTCGACATTGCGGCTGGGGTCAGTGGTGAAGCCGACGATACGGAAGCGCGTTGTCTCCTCTTGTGGAATATTGGGAAAAATTTCGCCTTTCGTACCCTGTATCGCTTCCTCGACGAAAACATAGACAGGCTCGGTTCCGGGTGAGGTGTAAACGCCGAGTTCTGCTTCGAGACCGTGTGCGGCGATGATGAATCCCGCGCCGGGAAGCTCCTGAAGCATGCCTGCATAGGTCACATAATCGCCGACGCGCAACGGAATTGGCAGCTCAGGATTGCAATCGTGACGCGGCGCATCGACCGCCGCGGCAGGCGCGCCGGGCCGCGCGCAGGTGAAGCGGCGGATGTTGGAATCGGACGGACGGTTGCCGCGGGGGCATTTTGGATCGTCCGCCGTGGCTGATCGAGGAATGCAGACCGGGAAACCCGTTCGCGCGTGCACCGGCGAATTTTCCTTGTCGAGCTGAAAGCGCGCATCGAGCGGCGGCGTGCTGGCCGCTCCATAGATCCCCTCCGGATCGTTGAGCCGCACATGCGCGCCTTGAGCGCCGTTTTGAGCGCCGATCGTGAGTTCGCCTTTTTCATGATCGATGCTCTGGATGAAGCCAGCGCCGGAATGGAGCGCGCCCTGCGAAATATGCGCGATGCCCGCGATGTAAACGCCGTTGACGATATTGCCGACGAGTTCGGCCTCGAAGGGCACACGCGGCGCTGACGCATCGAGGAGCGCGAGGCCGCTATTTTCGCCTCGTGGCGGCGCCCGCATCGTCGGTCCACGAAAGAGATCTTGCGCGGTGAGATATTGGCCCGGCATGGTGATCAGCAAATGCTTCGGAAGCACGACGTCGATCCCGCGCACGGTCATTTTACCGGCGCTGAATTTGTCGGCCGGCGCATCCAGGCTGAATTTTTCGATATGTCCCGTCAGAGCGAAAGACGGCGCCGCTGTTTGCGCCATAGCAGATTGCGCGCCGAACGCTATGGCGAATAGACCGAAAATCAGTCGAGGCGCGTATCCGAATGTCGTGCGCGTCATCACAGTTTTCTCCCTTAAAATTGTTTGCGCCTAATCCTCGGCGCGCCTGCGGAAATAGTGATGATGTCGGGGTTCCAGGCGTAATGGCGCGCGCGGTCGAAATACGCGGGCGCGCCAGCCTCAAGCTCGACGCGCAAACCCTTTTCGAGCGCCATGAGGGGCGAGCGCTCATTCAGCCGCGAACCGGCGCGCGCACAAAGTTCGACGACGAGACGCGCCGCCGCGCGGCCGAGCGCTTGCCAAGGACTCGACGACTCCTCGCGGCCGACAAGAAAGATTGCGGCGGGAAATGGGAGAATGAGACGCTTCTCCCAAGTCGCAGGCATGGCTGCATTGACCGCTGCAGCGTCGGCTAATCCATAGGCCACACAGCCGGGAGACGCGATTTGCTTCGCCGCGTCGGCAGCTTCGGCGGCGCTTGCGAACCAGCGTCGGTCCGCCATCGGCGTCGATGCAATGGCGATATTGCCTGCAATCGCCCATTTCGGCCCCGGCGCCGCACAATTCTTGAGCGCGGATTCAATCGCGCTGCGCTGCTGGTCCAGCGGCGCAAGGAGATCAATGTCCCACGCATCAAGCGACAACGCGTCCCGATGCGGCGTCAGCGTCGCAATCTTCGCGATGCGCTGCTTCGCGAGTTCGAGGGAGATGGGCGCATCCGGCCGCCACATCCCGCCGACGACCGCGAAAGGCCTGCGCAAAGCGACGTCTTTTGTAAGCGCTTGGGCGTCCTGCTCGATATCGATCGCTTCGAGGACGAGCTTGCGTCCGTAGACTCCCCCATTCGAATTTGCGGCGTCAAAGGCGCCGCGCATGCCGTCAAGGACTGCAAGACCGACGGCGCGCGCAGCGCCCGAAAGCGGCAGCATCGTCGCCAGACGAATTGTCTGGCGGTCGACGCCGGGCGGATAGTCATCGGCGCGACCCACATGCTTCAGATAGTCAAGAAGCGCCGACATCTCCGCATCGCTCAGCGTGTAGCGTGGCATGGTCGGGCCAAGCGCGGCGCCGTCACGCGCGACGCCCTTCGTGATCGCGTCAAGGACCTGCGACTCGGCCTGGAAAGCCGGCGCTTCCCCTCGCGGCGTCGTCAGCGCGGACCAAATGAGCGCCGGGGCGGTGACGCCGCCTTCGCGTCCGCCTTCGCCGAATGCGCCATGACACTTCGCGCAGGCGGCAAACTCCGACGGCAGACGCAGATTGGTCGCCGCGTCGCCGCGTGCAAAGCCTGCGTGGCCGTGGTAGAGCGCCCGCCCTTCGGCGCCATCAGCCTTCGCCATGATCGGCGACAGCGCCGCACAGGCGATCAGCGCTGGCGCGAAAAACGCGGACGTTCTTTTCATCTTGCCGCCTCGCGCAAGATTGACGCAAGCGCTGCTGGCGACGACGCTTCCGCCGATGATGTGGGAATGCGCGCCCAACGCCCGGCGCTCTGGCTGCCAATCCAGATCGACCCGCTATGATCGCCGGGCGTCGGCCCCGCCGTTTCGTCGAAAGCTGCAATGAGCGTGCTGGTCGCTTCGGGCGCGCCGGTAAGCATGACCCAGTCATGCGTCTCGCCGAGCGCAAGGTCGAAGCGCTCCGCATATTGCCTGATGCGCGTCGGCGTATCGATTCTTGGATCGACAGAGATCGATATGAAGAGCGGCTTTCGATCCGCGGAGGCTTCTTTTTCGATCAGCTCCTTCGTTTGTCGCAAGATGGCTGTCTGCGCCGGACATACGCTCGAACATTGCGTGAAAAAGAAATTCACCGCAACGACGCGACCGGCGACAAGCCTGTCGAAGGCGACAGGGTTTCCGTCGTGATCGGTCAAAACGATATGTGGAAGCGCGGGACCCGGCGAGATCCATGAGCGTGTTTTCGCGCTCGCGATCCCGGAGAGCACAAGCAGCGCGATCATAGTAAGAGGCGCCGCTCTCATGGCGCGGCCCCCAACGAAACCTGACCGAGACGCCCTTCAATGAAGGAAATATTTCGCGAGACGCTTGATACATGCAAATCATAGCGGCCTGGATGAGGCGCGGATACGCGCGCTTCATATTCGCCCGATTTGATCTCACGCATCGGCGCGCGAATCTGCCAGCCGCTGTGGCGATCGAAAACGAGCATCGTCAGGTCCCGAACGCCGCTGACGTTGTCGTCGAGGCGATCGCCGGGCGCCTGCTGAAGGCGGATGCGGATAGCGCGCTCGGCGCGTTCATCCGCAGCTGTCTCGGACAGGAGCGTCACGCTGTATGCGGGCGCCGCAGCGACATCGGCGTCAACGGATGGCATTTGCAGTCTCGCGCAGAGCGAGAAGCGTGGACCGCGCCCGGTCAGCAGCAGATCGTAGGCGCCGCCGCGGTTATGCCGAACTGTTGTCGCGTAACTGCCGGGCTTTGTCTCGCGCAACGAAAGATCGAGCAGCATCATGGCGACTGGCTGGCGCGAATAGTTGGAAAAGCTTCCGCTCGGCGCCATCATGCCTTCCGCATATTGGTAGAGCGTCGCATCGGCGCGGCTCGCGAAAACGATGCCTGCGCCATCCGGCGAAGCGGCGGCGAACTGGTTGAATGGCGTCATCACGCCGGCGTCGATTGCGCCGGAGCGGCCCAGACTGGTCTCGATCGGCTGTGCGGATCCGCTCTTGAGATCGCTCAGCGACCACAGGGTCGCGCGCGCATGATGAGCGTCGATCGCATAAGCGAATCTTCGCGTAAGCAGAAGCTGATCGGCGACTGTTGAGAATCGAAGCGGCAGGGTCACGCGTCCAGCAGCGAGGTCGATGACGCTGGCTTCACCGTCGCCGACCGCCAGCGCCATTCTGCCGCCATCGAAGATCGACAGGTTGCGCACGGCGTGCCCGAGCCGCACGCGGGTTTCGACATCCGCCGTCTCGGTCTCAGGATCGAGAAAGGCGAGGGCGCCGTCGGCGCTGGCGACAATGATGCGCCGCGCGAGCGCGCTGTAGGCGGCGGCCGTCGGCCTGCTGTCGAGGCGCCAGGATTTCGAGCGCGCATTGCTTGCGCGCCACACGAAGCCGCCATCCTCGCGAAGCATGAAGACGCCATCAAGCGGCTGATCGCCGATAGCGCCATCGGAAACGGCGCCATGATCCGCCGGCACGACGTCGGCGTCTGCCGCGAGCGGTTCGAAGATTGGCGTCGCGTCGGGTCGCGTCACATCGAGATGGGCGAGCTCCTGTCGCCCCGCCAGGACGATCCATAGCCGAGAGCCCGATCGATCGAAGGCGAGGCCGCGCGCGCGCCCCTCTGCCGGCAGATCTATTTTGCGTTTGAGCTGGCGTGTTTGGAGATCGACGCCGACCAGCGTCGACGGCTCCGCCAATATCCAAAGCTCCATGCGCTCCGCCGCATAGGCCCAGGCCAGCGGTTTGGCGCCGAGGCTTACGATTGACTCGAGTTTGGCGTTGCTGAGACGAACGAACGGATTGATGAACGCCACCACGCCGTCTTCATTGAGCGTGAGCAGACGATAGGTGGAGAGATCGATATCCGCTCGCTGCCCGATCCCCTGGCCGATCAATGCGGCGATCTGGTCAGAGCAGGGCGTCTCGGCGTCGGAAAGCGCGGCGCGAGAGCGCCGAAGCCAACCCGCGAGCTGGCTGGAGTCGTATTTCAAGGGCGCGCCGGATCGCGCGTCCGACAGGGCGATTTCAAGCTTGCCGACTCCGCTGCGTTCGGCGCCGCTTTCAGGCGTGTAGCGCCACTGAATTTTGACGCCATTATCTTCGGCGTCCGCAGTTTGCGCGTCATTCGCCAGAGCCGGGCCCAGGAGAAGGACTCCGGCCGCGCCCATCCGCGTCAGAGTCGTCGCGGCGAAGCGTATGAATCGTCGGCGCATCGTCATAGCGCCCCGTAGAGCGGGGAAAGCGCCAGAAACTTGAACGGGCGATTGCCCATAAAGGTTGCATCAAAGCGGACTTCGGCGATTCGCTCATTGCCCGATGCGAGTGCGCCGACGAAGGCGGCGCTATCCGGTTGACCTTGCGCGATGGGATTTGCTCCGGTTACGCCGCTGGCGACGACATGGGTCCAGTTTCCGTCCAACTGGCGCAGCCACATGACGGCAAGAAGCGGGAGGCCCGGCTGGACATCCTGACCGTCGACCGCGACGAAGGCGCCAACGCCGCGCACGGGATTGGCGAAGGTCAGCGTTATTGGCGTATTGTGCAGCGTCGCCGCCGCGCTCGGATCTTCGGCGACGATGAGCGCGTCGCCCTCGCGCAGATTCACGCGCATGTCATTGCCGTCACATGCGCGTCTATTTGCTGTGGGACCGTTTGGATTGATCACCAGCCCGCCGCCATTCACCGCATAGATGTCCTGTCGGTCGACCGGCTGAACGCCGACCGGCGCGCCATCCGCGCCGATAGACCAATCGACAATCACGCCGGGCTGTGCGCCAAACGCCTGCGGCTGTTCAACATGGATGAAACCGGCCATTTCGCGCTCTCCTATTCGCCGCGGCGTGATTGTTTGGAGGCCGATTTGGGCTCGACGCGCAATATTCCCCAAAGTCCTCCGTCGAAGAGGAAACTTGCCTCGCTGCGGTAGAGGTAATCCATCGGCTGTTTCGCCGCGCCGCCTGCGTCCACCTGCAATGTCACGCCCATCATCGGGCCGAAGCCATTGTAAACGCCCTGCCGGATGGAGGAGCCTTTGGCGGGGTCGAACACGCGGGAGTCATCCGACCAAGGATACGGATTCCAGCTGTGACCGCTGAATTCAAAACCCTGTTGCCGTGTATGTCCGCCGGGATGCACGATGTTGAGGCGGAGCTTGTCGCCGGCGACAGCCACGATCACCGGCGTCTCCGGATCGCAGGGATTGTCGAGCGCTGGCGTTGGCGCTACGCCCGCGACACAGGGGCCGCGTTCGCCGACGCGTCCCGAACTCAGCGCCTTGCTGTAATCGAACTGCGTGTTGCGTTCGGGGAAACCGATGCTGGGGTCGGCGCCGCGCCGCGCCCAAAGCGGCTCCGTTTTGTAGTTGATGGCTTTGACGCCATAGTCGTCGGGCTCTTCCGCGCCTGACAGATTGGGCACCGGATGTCCGCCGCTCGTGGCGCTGACAGCGTCCTGCATCACGAGAACCTGATCGACATAAGGCTCCCGGCCCGGCGCGCAAATCCGTGCGCTCAAGCCGCCGGGGAATGTCGGCTTGCCGGGCGCGGCGCTGTCGCCCGCCTTGCAAACTTCCGATCCCTCCGGGCCGATGACCAATGCGCCGACAAGGCCGTGCGCCGGATGCTTGATCGGATCGCCGAAGCTGCGCAGCGGCAAAGCGCCAAATTCGATCGGCTTGCCGACCAGCTTTCCGTCTTGAACTTTGAAGTCGGTGGCGCTCCAAATGAACGATCGCTTGCATCGCGCTTCGCGGACGCCAGGGACGCAGGGCGCGATCAGCGAGCCTTGGCGCGCAAGCGCATCGGGTTTCGCGCTCAGCCAGTCGCCTTTCGCGAGTTTGGCGTTGATCGACTGGAACCAGACTGCGCCGTTCAGTCCGACATTGCTCCCGTCGGCGGAGACGACATGTTGCGCAACGCGCGGCGCCGACAGCCCGACCGAACCAGACATGCGAAACTGATTGATGTTGAACCCATCCGTAATCATCGGAAGGAAGTTATGATAGGCGCGCTCATCCGGAACGACGCCTTCCGGACCGGGTCCGTCCTCCATTTTTGCGGGCAGAAGATTGCGCAGATTGACATGCAGGCATTCACCCGCGGCGGCGCGCAGCACGAGCGGCTCGATGCGCCTTGTCGTAAACTCCGCTCTCATCTGATTCATCACATCGCTGTTGCCCTGCCTAAACCACTTGGATTCGTGCTCGCCGCATTTCTCATTCGCGGCGCCGTCGCAATAGCCGTCGGCGTTCAGCACATAGACAACGCCCTGCGCGTCCGTCAGATCGAAACGCGCGCTGTAATCGATGCCCTTCGCTTCCTTTGCGTCGCAGGCGTTGTACAGATCGCAGGCCCGGACCGCGCTGATGTCGAAATAGCGATCCCGCCGGTTCGGCGAAGCAGGACAAATATCAGGCATATCGCCGTGCCGGTCGGCGACCTCGTCCTGACGCAGCGGCGCGAGGAAATCTGCCGGCGTGAAAGTCACGGGGGCGGCGCTTGCGGTTTTGAGCATGTTCGTCGTTTCATTGCGCTTCGTAAAGCTGCGCATGACGCCCCACAGGCCGTCCCACAACTGATCAATGGATGAACCGAAATAGAGATAGTCCGTATGCGCGCCGTCGAACTGGTTCACGTTGATGTCAAATTCGAAATGTTCGGAAATGCCGAGCGCCTGCGCGTTGACGAAGCCCGAGTTGTTTTCGAGCGAGACAGAGCCGTCGCTCTGTGTTTTTGACGCGCCGCCGGGGAGGCGCGGCCATTTCAGGCCGTTCATGGTGAACACATGCTGCGCCTCCTGCGCCCCCTGGATGAGTCGGATCTGCACCGGATCACGTTCATAGACCGGCAGAATGGGCGTCGCGGGATCGCCGAAGCGCCGCCACGGCTCGAGGCGTGCCTGGTTCAGCCGGTCCGGGCAGCCCTCCGTCTTGCCCATGAGCGTCGTCGGATAGAGCATGCAGTTGAAGTCGCGGCGCCACCGCTCCACGGACGAAAGCACGGGCGCGAGTTTGCTCTCGACCGGCGTCTTCTTGATGAGGTCGCGCGTCGCCGGCGAGACGGCGATCGCACTCGTCGTCGTCGCGAGCTGTTCGTCGCGCTTTGCATGCGCCGCGGTGCTCATGCCATTCGCCGGATCGCCGAGACAATCCTGGTCTCCGCTGTCGAGCTTGCATGCCGTCTTGAGGTCGGAGCGTTTCGTCGCCTGCGAATAGTCCCAGCCGCCAAGGCGCTTGTTCAGCGTCAGATCGGAAAGACGCAAAGCGAGCGGCTCGTGCCGATAGTTGAAATACTGGCTGCCGGGATCTTCCGATGAAATTCCAAGCGGCCGCGCCAGCGCCTCGGCGACGTGGCGCCTGCCGAAACGAATGGCGCTGTTGTCGCGCAAGGCGCTGCTGTCGCCGCGCGGCTCCGGATTGATCGGTTCAAGCGCCATATTATAGGCGATGCCGAAATCCGCGACCGCCAGCAGAAATTCGCGTCGCGTTTCATGCGCGTCGAGAGCTTCCTTGCAGGCCGGGCTCTTGTAGGCGTCCGCGTCGGCGAAGCAGGGCGGCGTCAGAATATTCGCCATCGTCGCGGTCGGGCCTCCGTCGGCGCGAATCCGCAGGGGCTCATGGATGGACGCCACGGTCGATGAAAACGGATCGGACCCGCCGATCAGCTTGTCGCAAATGAGCGACCGATTGGGATCGCCGCCGCGCAAGTGACAATTCAGCGGCCCGCCCGACGAAATCGTCTCCCCGATTTTCTTCGGCTCGAGATCAAGGCGAGTCCAGAGCGTGTTGGACGGCTCGATCACGAGCCCGGCATAAAGCCCGTGCTGCTGATGCGAACTTGGGCCCATGTGATCATGCGTGAACACCGTGCGTAGCGTGTCGTCCTTGCCGTTCCGGCGATTGATGATGGGATCGGCCCACCAGCGCTGCGTCGTGCGCTGCGCGCCGCAATAGGGGTGCTTCGTGTCAAGCAGATGCTCATAGGCGTCGTCGCTGAGCGATCCCTGCGGCGGACATTGGCCTTTCACGAGCAGGCTGGCGCTCTTCTTGTCGGCCGCGATGTCGCCGGTCTCGATGAACGAGACGCCGCCATTCTTTGGATCCTTCGGATCGTTAAAGAGCGGATGGACTTTTGGATGCAATTTCTCGGCCGGGTTCGTCGTCGTGCGATTGACGGCGAAAATCCGTTCGCGGACTTCGTCGGGCGAGAATGTCGAGTCTTCGTAATTGAAGCCGTTGCCCGACCCGTCCGACGAGGTGACGTCGAACTTTACGAGATGGATATGCTGGCCGATCGTGTCGGTCGGCGTGTAGATCTGAAAATCGTCGACAGCGAGAGCGCTCGGAGCAAAGTTGGATGATTTGAAATTGATGCATTCACGTGAATTCGCCCGGAAGAAAAGCGGCTCCGGCAATTGCGTGCGTGTGTTTGGATCGATGACGTTCTTGATGTCATTTTCGAGGATGACGATCCGCCCCTGCGGATCGAACCAGCCATGCTTGTTGTAGGTCAGCTCGGTCTGGATGAACGCGGCGCGATAATTGCGCTCGGGCGTGTCGTCCGTCGGACAGGGATCGGCGAAGGGCGCGCCAGGCTTCGGCGCTCGCGAATTGACGAAGAACAGGGCCGGGCGCGCCTTCGTTTGCGTCGGCGTCAGACTGGCGACGTCGGTCGGATAGGCGCGCGCTCCCGGCCACTGGTCGGGATAAGTCGATGGCGCGTCGACAGGGTGCAGTTCATCTAGGCGCCCCTGATGGAAGCGCATCGCCGCCTGTTCCTGCGGCTCGCCTGTCTGATTCAGTTTGCGGATGGTGAGCCTGTCCCAGCGGAAGGCGAGCGCCAGCGCCTGTGCATCCTGCTTGGCCACGCGCTGCGCGATGATTTGCGCCGCGTCGCCGCCCTTGGTCAGCGCATGCTCGTGACTGGCCTTCACCTTCCCGTCCACGACAATGTGGCGCGGAAGACCGCCGTCGACGATCGTTTCCGGTGTGGGCTCCCGCGCGGTTCGCCAGTCCTTCGCCCAGGCGTCATTCCAGCTCGCGTCCGCGACGTCGATGTCGAGGGGCGGCTGCGGCGGCCGGTGCCCCGCTTCGCCCGCGATGTAGAAAGGATAGCCGCGGAACGCCGCGGACGGCATCGGCGCGAGCGCGAAGCCCGGCAGCGGAACAACCGCCGGCGTTTGCGTGCCCGTTGTGATTTCGCCGTCCGGCAGATTCATCATGGACGGATCCGTGGCCGGATCGTTGGGCTTGAAGAGACCCGGCTTGCCGTCCCGGAACGCGTCATGCACCCGCCACAGCTCCCACATGCCCTGCGCAAAGTGCGGATACAGGTGGCAATGGAAGATCGAGTCGCCGGGCGTGTAGTTCCTGTTTCCCGAGCCGCCAAAGGCGATGCCGTAACTGAACGTCGCGCCCGGTGAAATTGTCTGCGAGTCGAGATAGCTGGAGCCGGGATTGGCCGTATCCTGGAACCATTGATGCGCGTGCAGATGGAAGATGTGCGTCTCTTTCGGCCCTGCGTGCAGGTTTCGGAATCTTACGGGGTCGCCGAGATAGGAGTGATGCACATTGGACGGGTCGTCCGGATAGCGCGCGCCATTCGGCTTACCGGTTCTCTCGTCATAGGAGAGAACAAGCGCCGGATCGCCATTCGCCCATGAGGTCAGGAAAAATTCTTCCGCGCGGCATTCGGGACATTTGGCGACGGGCCCGATGGGCGGCTTGTCGCCGCGAAGCGCCGGGGTGGCCATCGCCGCGACGCCCATGCTCGAAACGCCGTAATTGATGCCCATCCCGTCGCGAACCTGGTGCAGCGGGTTGTTCTCGTCCGCGAGTTCGGGAAAAGCCTGCTCGGCATGCACTTCATCGTGAAAGATGACGGTGAATTCACGGAACGGGCTGTCGCAGTCATGACCATGCGTATCCGTCCTGCAGTCGGGGTCGGAACCTTCCTTGGGCACGACGATCGCATTGAGATCGCTGTGAACGATGTTGTTGTCCGCGTCGAGAATGGCGAGAATCGGCCGCGACTTTCCGTCGAGCGTGCGCTTGCGCTCATAGTCGAGGCGGCTGTAGCGATGATGTCCTTCGCCGGCGTCATCGCGAACAAGCTGCATTTCGTCATGCGTCACCTGCGAGCGATACCAGCGCGACCCTTGCGGCTCGACATGGACGGCGCCGAAGAGTCCCAGCCCGATCTGGCCGCCATCGCCTTCGCCGCCGACCGGCGCCGCCGCCGAATAGGCGAAGAATGCGCCTTCGTCCGTCGCAACCCATCGCGATTTGACTGTCTGGCCGGGCTTCGCCAACGAGCCGATGTCGTAACCGCCTTTCACGGCGTCGCTCGTCGCCGGGTTGAACACGATGCCCTGTTTTCCCGGCAGACCGACATTCGTGCCGTCGCCGCCGCAGGCGGCGTTTATCGGGCAGGCGGCGGCCGAAATCGGCGCGACCGACAGGCCTGTGATGTGAAAGGACGCGGCGCGTGTGCGCGGGCGGTCGACGCTGACTTTCTGCGGCGAAGACAGCTCGTTCTTGCCGCTCCCCGGCAGCGCGTTCACATGCTCGGGCAGGCGTCCGCCATGATCCGGCGGCGCGCCGCCCTCTTCGTCCACAGTGGGCGACAGAAGATTGGTGAAGGCGACGTCGAGGCAATCGCCCTTGTTCACGCGCAGAACAAGCGGCCGCGGTCGCTTGTCGGATCGCAGTTTCACCTGGCCGGGCTTCAACTCGGTACCGCCATCCAGCGCGACGACGTCGCTGCGCAAGGCGAACAGCATGCCGGCCGGCACATAGGCGGAATAACGATTGAGGATGTAGGCCTGCTCGAGCGCGACAACATCCGCGCTGACGAAGCCCGTGCACGCAGGACCACTGGCGGCGTCAGGGGATGGCCGTGTGTCCGCCTCATTTGAGCAGGCCATCAGGCTTAGGCAGGCGGACGCGATGAAAATGGCGTGAACGGCGCTCGCAAACTTGAAACGTAGCATGTCAATATCCGTAGAAATAAAATCGACCTAAGACAGGCGAAGCTAAAGCGTAAAGGAAAACGCCGGCCGCCGGAAGGGGTTCCATCGAGCGCGATCCGCCCGCTGGAGTTCATGCGGATGAATATCCGAATGTGCGCTCCGATGCCGATCCCGTCCCCGGCCTATTTGCCCGATCACGACGGCGCCGACGCGTAGGTCCACGTCGTTGACGCTGGCGATCCAGCCGACACGGCTCCGTGAGCTTTAGGTCGGCGCCGTTCCGAGACGACATTCGCATCCAGGAGATACATGCGTTAGCCGGGTTCCTTCGGCTCGCGGCAGACGGCGGCGGCCCGCCTCGGGGTGGCGATGCCCGTCGCTCGCGCTGTTTGCTTGAGCGGCCGATAGACGAAAAATTTCGGACGGCAAGGCGCGAATAGAGGATCACGGCTCAAGAGGAATTTGTTTGCTTCCCCAGATTGCTTACCGCGCTAATTAGCGAAGCGTTTGAACAGTCCTCTTAATTTAATGGAGTGCGTTATGCGAAATCTCCTCATCCTCACGATCGCGGCATGCGTTGGCGGCATGTTCTCCACCGCGGCGAACGCGCGTCCCGTGACGACGGACGAGTGCCTCGCGCGCGGGCTTTGCGCTTATGTCAGCCCGAAAGGTCGCGTGACATGCGGAAAATGCCCTGGCCAGCTAAAGTCGTCAGTCTGGTTCGCGACGCGCGCCCAGGCGAGTTCGAAGCGCAGCAAATAAGGCGGTCGTCGCCGTTGGTCCTGCGCGCGGGCGATTGGTGATAGACAGGGCGGGAGCACGACGTGACATCGCATCCGCTGCTGATCCGCGCCCTGGCCGTGGCGCTGTCCATCGGGCTTTATCTGGCGCTGGCGATCCTCGGCGCCGGCGGGCTCGACGCCTACTTCGCCAATCCGGCGCGGGCGGCGCTCGTCGTCGTCACACTCGCGCTTGGAGTCGCGTCGCTCTTCGTCGGCGGCAATCTCAGCTCAGGCCTGCGCGAGGACCGCGACAATCGATGGGTCATCCCGGCTTTCTTCGTCATCGGACTTCTCGGCGCCTATTTGCCCGCCTGGGCCGATCGGCAGGGACTGTGGAGATTGGACGGCGACGCCGTGCGCTGGCTCGGCGTCGCTCTGCTCGCGGCGGGCGGGGCGTTGCGGCTGTGGCCGGTCGCCGTGCTCGGGCGCCGCTTCAGCGGCCTTGTCGCCATCCAGCCGGGCCACGAACTCGTCACCACGGGACTCTACAGCCGCATCAGACATCCGAGCTATCTCGGCTTGCTGATCTCGGCGCTCGGCTGGGGACTGGGCTTCAACACTGCGGTGGGCGTCCTTGTCGCCTTGGCGAACATCCCGCCGCTTGTCGCGCGGATGAATGCCGAGGAGCGCTTGTTGAGTTCGGCGTTCGGCGCGGCTTATGAGACCTATCGCGCACATACGGCGCGGCTCATTCCGGGCGTATATTAGGGCTGCGAGACGTGGACGCGGACGGCGCCCGCGGGATCGCTATGGTTCGCCAACGCGGCAAGGGGAAACTCATGAAGCGTCTGCTGTCGCGCCTGTTGCTGCTCAGTGTTTTCATCGCGTTTCCCGCGCATGCCGGCGAGGTGATAAAGCTCGCGCCGGGCGGCAGCGCAATCTTCACGCTGCAGGAGAATGTCACGACCGGCTATTCCTGGCGCATCGATCAGGCCGCCAGCCGTGACCTCGACATTCTGGCGATATCGGACCGCGGCCGCGGCGGCGGGCGGCGGCGCATGGTCGGCAGCCCCAGCATGCGCCACTGGAAAATCCGCGCGCTCAAAACCGGACGCGCCGAAATCGTCTTCATCTATCAGCGGCCTTGGGAACCCGCGCCGGTTCAAACCCGCAGCGTCGAGGTGGAGGTCGCGCCTTAGATCGGGTTCGATGAGAACCTAGTTTAGCATTTTCATTTGAGCGTTTCCTTATCGATTACATGAGTCCATGTGATCTGGAAGCGCTTGTTCAGGCGTCGCTCTGACGGGCGGATTTCATCGCGTCCTCGAGACTCATCATCGCCGAGCCGGGCTTCGCCGGCTTTTGCTGGCTCTCATGCGGCGCCCAGCCCGACGCCCAGACGATTTCGAAGCTCGCGCGCACGCGTCCGTCCGCGTCGCAGAAGCGCTCGGCGTAGATTTGCGCGGCGCGCGCCACGACATCCCGCCGCAACGGTTTGCGCGCCCGCTTCACAAGGACGTTGGCGGCGCCCATCGCGCGCAGATCGTCCATCAGCGCGAACATGGAGTCATAGCGCAGCGTGAAGCTGTCGACGTCGGCGACCGGCAGAGCGAAGCCGGCGCGCTGCAGCAGTCCGCCCATGTCGCGCACATCGACGAACGGCGATACGCGAGGACTCGCGCCGCCGGTGATTTCCGCTTCGGCCTGGGCGAGCGCGGCGCGAAGTTCGACGAGGCTGGCGCCGCCGGCGAGGCAGGCGAGGAAGAGTCCGTCCGGCGCAAGCATGCGTCGCGCTTGCGCCAGCGCGCCCGGCAGATCGTTGACCCACTGCAGCGACATGCCCGAGACGATCAAATCAAAGGAGCCCGGCGCAAAGGGCGGCGCTTCCTCGTCAGCGACGACGTCGCCGGCATGTCCGCTCGCGCGCAAGGGCCGCGCACGGCCGCTCGCCATGACGGCCTGCGCGAAATGTCCGCTTGGCGAACCGAGATCGAGCGCGCGCGGAAACTCGCGCTTCACCGTCAGCAACCGATCGAGCAGATCGTCGGCGGCGCGCGTCATCAGGAAATCCGGCGCGCCTTTCGACATGGCGCGGCGCAAGCGCCGGCGCAGCAGCGGGCGATCAAAAATCCTCGGCGGTCCGGCTGTCTCGCTCATGCCTTATTACCGCGCCCGCGCCAGTTACCCTGCAAGTGCGCAATGCGCACGAATTTCGACGAAAGGATGGCGCAATCTTGAAGCGATGATCCGAAGCGAAGCGGTCGCGACGATAGAACATTCCAGATTATCTTAACGTTAAGCCATAACCTGAAAACGCGAAACGTTTCGACAAGATCATGGCGAAAGTTAGACTGCCGCCATTCAAGAAGTCGCTGTCGAGGCTTCAACACGTAGGGTGTAGCGTCATGCGTAAACTGTTTGCTTTCTTGCGTCGATCCCACACCGCCGGAGCGCCAACCGGAACGTCAGCTGGAACGTCAACTGGAACGCTTCAGTCAGTTTTGATGGCGACAGTCGTCGGACTTGGCGTCGCCGCGCTTCCGCAAGACGCGAACGCGCGCAACATCGTCTCCTTCTCGCCCCACGTCGCTCCCGGCACCGTCGTGATCAGCGCCAGCCAGCGGAGGCTTTTCTACGTCGTCGACACCGGAGTCGCCATCAGCTATCCCGTGGCCGTTCCCAAGCGCGGCAAGGAATGGTCGGGCGCGACGTCCATCGAGGGAAAATACGTCAATCCCGACTGGGTTCCGCCAGCGGTGGTGAAGGCCGATCACCCGGAACTGCCGAATTTCATCCGTGGCGGCTCGCCGCGCAACCCGATGGGCGTGCGCGCGTTGACGCTCAGCAGCGGCGAAGTCGCAATTCACGGCACGACCCAGAAGATGCGCGCTTCGATCGGCACGGCCGCCTCCTACGGCTGCATCCGAATGTTGAACGAGGACGTTTCCGACCTCTACGATCGCGTGAGCGTCGGATCGCCGGTCGTGATGACGCGCTAATTCACGCCACCCAAAAAAAGACGCAAGCCTCGTCCGCGACCGCGCGGACGAGGCTTTTTCGTCTCCTCAGGCGCTCGCGCCCGCCGCGCGACTTCGTCCTGTCCTTTATCCAGAGCCTTTTTGGCGCGCATGGCTGTGGAAGAGGGTGGCCGCGCCATGGACGCAGGCGTGCGAATCCCGCAGTCTCCGCCTCGAACACGGTCTGACCATCGCTTTTTTGGCGTCAGAGTTCTTGTGTGGAGTATAGTGATCGCAAGAGATGATTCGACTTTGAATCAATCGCTTGAAAAGGAGGCGCCCTCACGCAAAGCTCCACGACGCATCGTCGCCTGTCTTTTAGTCGCCGCGTTATGCTGACATTGAGAAAAAGGTTGGCACATGCTGATCGCAACGGAAAAAGAAACGGAACGCGCCGAACATCCTGTGGATGTTGTGGAGCAACTGGCGGCCAACAATGATTGGTCCTTCGATCGAGACGATGAAGACGAGATTTCAATTTCCGTCGCCGGAGCTTGGACGGAATATCACGTCGCTTTTACTTGGCTTCCGCAACTCGAAACGCTGCACGTCAGTTGCGCTTTCGATCTCAAGGCGCCCGAGCGCAGGCGCGGCGAACTGATGTCGCTCGTCAACGCGATCAACGAGCAGATGTGGATCGGGCACTTCGACTTCTGGCCGAAGGAGGGCGTGGCGATGCACCGCCATGGCCTCATCCTGACGGGCGGGGCGCAGCCCTCGGCGACGCAATGCGCGGCCTTGCTCGACAACGCGCTTCAGGCGTGTGAGCGGCATTATCAAGCCTTTCAATTTGTGCTCTGGGCCGGAAAGAACGCCAGGGAAGCGCTCGCCACCGCCAATTTCGAGACGAAGGGCGAGGCGTGACCGACGCGGGCGGGCTGCGCGGAAAGTCGGTCGCGCTGATCGGCGCCGGAAACATGGGGCTGGCGTTGCTCGAAGGCTGGGCCGCGCAAGATTTACTGGGCGCAGTGTCGGTCGTCGAGCCGCAGCCGTCGCAGCGGCTCCAGGAGCTGTGCTCCGCGCAGGGCTACGCGCTGAACGGCGCGGCTGCTCCCTGCGACGCCGTGGTTCTCGCCGTTAAGCCGCAGGCGCTGGAGGCGGGCGCCGCGGCGGCGGCCCCTTTCACGGCGCGAGACACCGTCGTCGTGTCGATCCTCGCCGGCAAGCGCGCCGCGGACGTCGCCGCGCGCCTGCCGACGCAAGCCGTGGTGCGCGCAATGCCAAATACGCCGGCGGCGATCGGGCGCGGCGTGACCGGCGCCTTCGCCAGCGCGGCGACGAGCGCGCCTCAACGCGTGTTTTCCGATGCATTGCTGAGCGCCGTCGGCGGCGTGGAATGGGTCGATGACGAGGCGCTCATCGACGTGGTGACGGCGGTTTCCGGATCGGGTCCCGCTTATGTCTTCTATTTCGCCGAATGCCTCGCCGCCGCCGGCGCCGAAGCCGGTCTGCCGGCCGCTCTCGCGGCGCGGCTCGCCCGCGCGACGGTCGAAGGCGCCGGCGAGCTGATGCGCCGGCAGCCCGAGACAGGCCCCGACGAATTGCGCCGGCGCGTCACTTCGCCGGGCGGCACGACGGCGGCGGCGCTTGAGGTTCTTGAGGCGCCGGACGGCCTCGCCGCACTGATGCGCCGCGCCGTAGCTGCGGCGAAGCGCCGGGCAGGGGAACTTTCCGGTTAAGACGGCGCGCGCCTTGTCCCGCCGCCCGGCGACAATAGAATACTGATTGGAAAATTCCTTCGGACCCGGAGACAGACATGACCAGCGGCGGCTCCCGCGACCGAGTGATCGATGCGACGCTTCGGCTCGCCACGCGGCGAGAGTTCAGCGACGTGACGCTCACCGATATCGCCCATGAGGCCGGCATCTCGCTTGCCGATCTGCGCGAACTTTTCCCATCGAAAGGCGCGATCATGGGGGCGTTCTCTCGGCGCATCGACCGGGAGGTTCTCGACGCGGCGCCCAAGGAAGCTTCGCACGAACCCGCGCGCGAGCGGCTCTACGATGTTTTGCGTCGCAGGCTCGACGCGCTCGAACCGCATCGTGAGGCGCTCGCGAGCGTCGGCCGCTGGGCGGCGCGCGATCCGCTCACCGCCGCGGCGCTCAACCGCGAGACCGTGAACTCGATGCGCTTCATGCTGGAGGCGGCGGACATCGACAGCGAGGGGCCGGTCGGCTCGCTCAAACTGCAGGGATTGGCGTTGGCCTGGAGCCGCGTGCTCGAGGATTGGTTCGCAGGCGATATCCATGACGCGCTGTCGACGCTCGATCGCGAACTCACGCGCGGCGAGCGCTACGTCGATCGGGCGGAGGATTTCGCAAGGCTGACGCGCCCGTTCTATTCCTTCGCGCAAAGCCTGTTCGGCTGGCGGACGCGACGTGGGCGCGATTACCACGACGACGACAGCGGCTATCCTCACGCCCGCGCGTGATGAGGCGGGGTTTTAGAGCAGGTTCCGAAGAAGGTGACGGACTTTTTCGATGAGAACCTGCTCCAATTTTTTTTTGAGCGATTCCTATCGATCACATGAGTCCATGTGATCGGGAAGCGCTCTAAAGCGGGAGACTGGCCGTCGCGCGCAAGCCGCCCAGCGGGCTGCGGTCGAGCGTGATGTCGCCGCCATGGCCGCGCGCGATGTCGCGCGCGATGGCGAGGCCGAGCCCCGAGTTTCCGTCGTTCTGGCTGCGGGATTCGTCGAGCCGGTAGAACGGCCGGAAAGCGTGCTCGCGACGCTCCATGGGGATGCCGGGCCCATCGTCGTCGATATGTACGGTCATCGTCGCGCCGTCGTTGATCACTGAGAGTTCGAGCCGGGAGCCGTAACGCTGCGCGTTGCCGACGAGGTTGGCGAGCAGCCGCTTGATCGCCGCCGGTCGCGCGACGATCGTCGGATCGCCCTCAATCTTCACTGACGCCGCGAGACCGCGCTTCTCGGTGTCCGCCCTCAATTCGTCGAGGATGGCCGCGACATCGGTGGGCGAGGACGTTTCGTCGCCGTCGCCGCGGGCGAAGGCGAGATAGGCCTCGAGCATGCGCTCCATCTCGTCCACGTCCTTGCGCATTTCGGCGGCTTCATGCGAGTCGCTCATCAGCGCGAGCGAAAGCTTGAAACGCGTGATGATGGTTCGCAGATCGTGCGAAACGCCGTTGAGCATCGTCGTGCGCTGTTCGATCGCCCGTTCGAACCGGCGTTTCATGTCGAGGAAGGCGGCGCCCGCCTGACGCACCTCGCGCGCGCCGCGCGGACTGAATGCGACATTGCGGCCTTTGCCGAACTCCTCGGCGGCGCGGGCCAGCCGCAGAATCGGCCTGATCTGATTGCGCAAAAAGGAAGTGGCGATGGCGAGGATGATGACCGAGGCGATCGCCATCCACATGAAGAAAATATAGGAGTTGGAGGCGTATGCGTGCGTGCGCGTGGCGAGCATTCTCAACGTCGCGTCATTGAGCGCGACGCGGACTTCGATCAGGCTGCCGGGCAGCGCGGTGTTGATCCAGAAGGGCTCCTTAAGTCGGCGCGAGAGCTCCTTCGTGAGCGCCTTGTCGAGCAGCGAGAACAAGGACGACTTTGGCGCCGGCCCAGGCAAGACCTGCTTGGGGAGAACCGCAACCTCCATATTGAGGTCGAAGGCGGCGATGCGGCGCAGTTGCGCGTGATCCGGGTCGTCCGGGAACGTCTGATAAATATCGACGAGCGCGGCGACTTGCCGGGCCATTCCGGCGGAGAGACGGTAGGTCACGACCTCCCAATGCCGCTCCATGAAGACATAGGCCACGGCGGACTGGAGGAGCACGACCGGCAGGATCACGATCAGCAGCGCGCGGGCGTAAAGCCCTTTCGGCATGCGGTCGTGCAGCCAGTTGGCGAAGCGCCGCCACAGATTGCGGGGCGCGGCGAGAACTTCCGGTAAGACGGCGGTCATCGTGACGACTCTATCATGTCAGCGGTTGGCGCGCAGCGGATCGGCGAGCAGACGATAGCCGTGGCCGCGCACCGTCTGAAGATAGCGCGGCGCGTTCGGCTCGGTCTCGATTTTGCGCCTCAATCGGGCGATCTCGACATCGACGCTGCGCTCGCTCGCGCTTCGCGCGGGATCACGCTGCGCCAAAGTTTGGCGCGAGACGATGGCGCCGCCGCTTTCGGCCAGCGCCCGCAGCAGATCGCGCTCGCGCGTCGTGAGTCGGACCGGCGCGCCGTCGTGCAGCAATTCGCCGCGCGACGGATCGAAGACGAAATCGCCAAAGCGCTTTGGCCCCCCGGGGTCCGCGCGCTGCGCGCGGCGCAAGATGCTGGCGATGCGCAGCGACAATTCCCGCGGATCGAAAGGCTTGGCGAGATAGTCGTCGACGCCGGCTTCAAGCCCTTCGACGCGGTCCGCCGTCTCGGTAAGCGCCGTCAGCATCAGGATGGGCGCGGAACGCAGCGGTTCAGCGCTCTTGCGCAGCCGCGTCGCGAAGGCCGTGCCGCTTTCGCCGGGCATCATGACATCCAGAACGATGAGATCGAAGGCGATGTCGCGCATTCTGACGCTCGCCTCCCTCGTGTCGGCTGCAGCGCTGACGAAATAGCCCTCGTTCACCAGATAGCGCGACAGCAAGGTGCGAATGCGCTGATCATCGTCGACGACGAGGATATGCGCCGCTTTCGCGTTCGGCGCGGCGCGTTGCGGAAAGGCCGTCATGTCGCGGCGCCGGCTGCCTTCGCGCATGCAAGATGCGCTCGAACCCGCTCACGCTCGCCGGAGTCGATCATCGCGAACAGGAATTTGGAGGCGGCGCCGCGCGCCGCGGGCGGGAGCTCGTCCATGACTTTCCGGAAACGCGCCGATTGCAGCGCCGCCAGATCGCGCGCGAGCGTCGCGCCCTTCGGAGTCGGATAGAGAAGGCGCTGGCGGCGGTCGACGACGCCGGCGCGCGCCTCGACGAAGCCCGCCTCAAGGAGTTGTTTCAGCACACGGTTCAGGCTCTGCTTGGTGATTCTCAATATCTCCAGCAGCGCGGCGATGGTCAGGCCGGGGCGACGGTTGACGAAATGGAGCACGCGGTGATGCGCCCGTCCGAACCCATAGTTCTCGAGCAGCCGGTCGGCGTCGCCCACGAAATCGCGGTAGGCGAAAAAAAATAGCTCCACGAGTTCGAGAGCGTCGCCGTCGCCCGCCGCGGCCGCCGCTTCTGCGGCCGCGTTCCGCCAGCCGGCGACGCCCGGCGGCTCGGAGATTTTTCTCGCTACGAGTTCATCCACGCTATTTATTGCCTGACGTTTGGCGGGCGCTATTTACGTCAACTATATTGACATAAATCTGACCGATGGCTAGTGCTGATCAAGCGTCGCAGCGCCTTGTTTGGCCTCTCGATCGCGTCTTCCCGGAGTTCGCCATGTCGCTTCCGCCTTTCGATCAGCGCGACGGATTCATCTGGTACAACGGTGCGCTCGTTCCGTGGCGCGAAGCGAAGCTTCATGTTCTCTCGCATGGGCTGCATTACGCCTCTTGCGTCTTCGAAGGCGAGCGCGCCTACGGCGGGACGATCTTCAAATCGCGCGAACATTCCGAGCGGTTTCAGACGTCCGCTCGGATCCTCGATTTCGAGATCCCTTATAGCGTCGAAGAGATCGACGCCGCAAAGCATGAGACCGTGAAGGCCAACGGCCTCTCCAACTGCTATGTGCGTCCGGTCGCCTGGCGCGGCAGCGAAATGATGGCCGTCGCGGCGCAGAATTCGAGGATCAACGTCGCCATCGCCGTTTGGGATTGGCCGAGCATGTTTGACGTCGAGACCAAGATGAAAGGCATTAAGCTCGACATCGCCGAATATCGGCGGCCCGATCCGCTGACGGCGCCCTCGATGGCGAAGGCCGCAGGTCTTTATATGATTTGCACCATTTCGAAGCACCGCGCGGAGCGGCGCGGCTTCGCCGACGCGCTGATGTACGATTGGCTCGGCCGAGTCGCCGAATGCACCGGCGCCAATGTCTTTTTTGTTCAGGACGGCGCGCTGCATACGCCGATCGCCGATTGTTTCCTTGACGGCATCACCCGCCGCACGGTGATCGACCTCGCGAAGCGACGCGGCGTCGAGGTCATCGAGCGCCGGATCATGCCTGAGGAACTGGCGTCGTTTTCGGAGTGCTTCATCTGCGGCACCGGCGCGGAAGTGACTCCCGTTTCCGAGGTCGGCGTCTATCGCTTCACGCCAGGCGAGCTTTCGCGCGCGCTGATCGAAGATTATTCGCGCGAGGTCGAGAAGCAGCCTTCGCCGGCCGTTTGAGCGCGACTCTGCGCGCGCTCGGCGCGCGCGCGATTCAAACGGTCAGCCGCTCATTCGCGCCTTGATCGCGTGTTCCGCCAGAGTCTTGCCGAGCGACCAGACGGCGGAAGGCGCCTTGTGCGCGTCGGCGATGACGGCGTCGAAGGATTGCTCGATCCAATCGCAGTCTTCATCGGAAATCGTGAGCGGCGGCAGCAGCTTGATCGTGTGATTGCCGTGTCCGGCCACTTGCGTCAGCACTTTGTGATCGCGAAACAGCGGGATCGAGATGAGCTGGCAGAACAGGCCTGAATTCACCGTCTCCAGGAGATTCCAGGCGGCCTTCAGTTTGAACGACTTCGGCGGCCCGAATTCGACTCCGATCATAAGGCCCTTGCCGCGCACGTCGGCGACAAGCTCATAGCCGCCGGCCATCCGCTGAAACGATGCGAGCAGACGGTCGCCCGTCTTGGCCGCATTCTCGATCACCCGCTCGTTCTTGAGAACGTCCAGCGTCGCGACGCCGGCCGCCATGGCGAGATCGTTCTTGCTGAAGGTCGAGCCGTGCACGACGGCGCGATCCATGCGGTCGAAGACCTTATCGAAAATCCATTTGCGCGTGAGCACCGCTCCGACCGGCACGTGGCCGCCGGAGAGCGCCTTTGCGACGACGATCATATCGGGTTCGACGCCGGGGTAGTGATCGATGGCGAAGAACCGGCCCGTCCGCCCGATCCCCGTCTGAATTTCGTCGGCGACGAACAGGGTTCCGTATTTGCGGCAGAGCGCCTGCGCGCCGAGAAGATAGCCCTCTTGCGGAATGTTGACGCCTTTGCCCTGGATCGGCTCGACGAAGTAGGCGGCGACGTCGCGCCCCGCCAGAGCGCGTTCGAGCGCGTCGAGATCATCGAACGCGACCTCGCGCGCGTTCGGCAGCAGCGGTCCGAAACCCTTCTTGAAAATGTCGTCGCCGTTCATCGACAGCGAACCATAGGTCAAGCCGTGAAAGGAATGCGCGCAATGCAAGATCCCGGGGCGACCCGTCGCCGCGCGCGCGAATTTAATCGCCGCTTCAACCGCTTCGGCGCCCGAATTGGCGAAAAAGACCTTTTCCAGCCAGGGCGCGTAGCCGAGCAATTTTTCCGCGAGGACGCCGGCCAGAACTGAAACGTCAAGCTGCACGAGATTGGCGAGTTCGCCGTCGAGCACGCTGACGAGCGCGTCGCGCACCGCCGGATGGTTGCGTCCGAGCGCGAAGACTCCCCAGCCGCTGAGGAGATCGAGATAGCGGTCGCCCTTGCGGTCCCACAAATACGGCCCAAGGCCTCTGGTGAAGCCAACGTCATAACCGATCGTTTTGAGAACGCGCACCCACATTTCATTGAGGTGTTTTGTATGCAGCGAAAAGCGATCGCTCTCGCGGGCCGCCGCAAGCGCGGCGTGGTCGTAGCGAGGATCAATCCGCGCAGAACCGCTGTGGGTGGCCTGAACACTCATGGGCGCGCTCGCTGGCGCGGTCGACGAATGGGTCATTGGCGGCGCTCCAACCGAGGAAAAGGCGGGCGGGCGACAGGGCGCGCGACGCTCGCCGGCTTCCGATTGCGCGCCCGGGGGGCGTTTGTCAAATCCCCGCTGATGTGGCGCAGGGGCCACAGCTGCAAAGATTTTGGGCGTCCCCACCGATTTTATCCGCGACAGAATCCGCGTTTATTGCGCAATATCGCTGCGCGCATTGTGGCGCACGCGCGCATATTTCGGTTTCAACGACAATGGCTTCGCCAATTCGCGCGGCGACGGAGGGCGTATCCACAGACATTCGCTAGTGTACAAAAATTGCCGGTTGGATGGCGCGCCGCGGGTGTTATCTTGTTAGAAGTGATTCATGAGCGACGCGGGGTGATTCGCGCTTCAGGACAATCGCCAGCGCGCGCCAATCGAATGCTCTGGATCAGCACGGGGAGTTGGTCGGTGAGCGCTAAAGTGACTTTTCAGGATGATTTGACGGCGAGCGCGACAGAATCCGATGAGACCGGTCTCGAATTGGTCGAAGTCGCGGGACGGATTAAATGGTTCGATGTCGCCAAGGGCTACGGTTTCGTCGTGCCCGACGACGGCTCCGACGACATTCTCCTGCATGTCACCATTCTCCGCCGCAGCGGTATGCAGACGGCCTTTGAAGGCGCGCGCGTCGTCTGCGAGGCGCAGAAGCGCGTCAAGGGCATGCAGGTCTTTCGCGTCATCGCGATGGACGAGTCCACCGCGGTGCATCCGTCACAATCATGCGCCGGGCGCACCCACGTCCAGATTGTCCCGACAAGCGGCTATGAGATCGCCATCGTCAAATGGTTCAACCGCATGAAGGGATTCGGCTTCCTGACGCGCGGCGAAGGCACCGAAGACATTTTTCTGCACATGGAGACGGTGCGCCGCTACGGCATGACCGAACTCAAGCCCGGCGATAGCGTCCTCGTGCGTTACGGCGGCGGTCCCAAGGGCTTGATGGCGGCCGAAGTGCGGCCGCTCGACGCCAAAAGCGTTCCGTCGCACTGAAGCGTCGATGCTGCGCAAGGCTCTTAGGAGCCCCACCCGAATGAGAGCGGCGCAAATTCTCCGCACAATGATCCTGTCGCTCTTGCTGGCGCTGGTCGCGTCGACGGTCGCGCGGGCCGAGTCCGCGGTTGAAGTCATGCGCATCGTGACGGCGACGGGGGAGCATGACTTCAAGGTTGAAGTCGTGGACACGCCCAAGGCGCGCGCCCGCGGGCTCATGTTCCGCAAGTCGATGCCCGCCAATCACGGCATGCTGTTCGAATTCCAGGCCGAGGGGCCTGTTTCGATGTGGATGAAAAATACCTACATTCCGCTCGACATGGTGTTCATCGGGCGCGACGGGCGGGTGGTGGGCGTGGCAGCCGACACGACGCCGATGTCGGAACGCATCATAACTTCGCCTGAGCCGGCCTATGCGGTGCTGGAGCTGAACGCCGGCGCCGCGCGGAAAATGTCGCTCGCGCCCGGAGACCAGGTGCGGCACCGGATATTCAAGCGCTAGCCGCATTCCCTTGTGAGGGGCGGCCGTGCGTGGTAGCGAATTTCGAGCGAGGGCAGGGCCGTCATGGGCGCGGCTTGGTCCGGCGGGGTATAGCGCAGCCTGGTAGCGCGGAAGTTTTGGGTACTTCAGGTCGCAGGTTCGAATCCTGCTGCCCCGACCAGCGCGAAGACCGCCGCACGCCGCTCTCATGACGCGTCTACGCGCGCAGCCAACGACGAGGCCATATGACCGCACGCATCTATCTTCCGGCGCCGAGCGCCACTCAATCCGGTCCGGGGTCGGACATGTGGCGGCTCGACTTCGAGCCGGAGCTTCCGCGCAGCATCGAGCCGCTCATGGGCTGGACGAGCTCGGCGGACATGCGCCAGCAGGTCAGGCTCAATTTTTCCACCAAGGAGGAGGCGATCGCCTACGCCGAGCGCAATGGGCTCCCCTATCGGCTCGAAGAGCCCAAGCCCAATCTGGCGGCGCGGCGCGGCGCATCCTATTCAGATAATTTCAAGACCAGCCGCATCGGTCTCTGGACGCATTGAGGCTGTTTCGGCCCCGTAGCTCAGCCGGATAGAGCAACTGCCTTCTAAGCAGTAGGTCGCAGGTTCGAATCCTGCCGGGGTCGCCATATATGACTACCCTGTCGGGCGCTGCTGGCGCCGCGTTGGCCGAACTGATACGGTCCGCGGCGAAAGCTGCGCCATCGACGGCTCCGTAGCTCAGCTGGATAGAGCAACTGCCTTCGAAGCAGTAGGTCGCAGGTTCGAATCCTGCCGGGGTCGCCAGTCGAAGTTGAGTAGACGGGGACGGCGAATGCGGCTCAACCGCCAAGGTGCGACAGGGATCGCCGGCGCTCTGGCTTTCGCTTTGGCGTTTGTCTCACCCCTGGACGCTTTGGCTCAAGGCGAATTTCTCGATTTCCTCTTTGGGCCCGATCAATCTCCGGGGTTCTCGTCCCACCGCTCCTGGCGGACGATGCGTGCGCGCTCGCGGCAACCGAGGCGCGCGCCGAAGACGTCTGTTCATTACGCTAAACCCGAACCCGGCGGCGCCTCCGACACGGACTCGATGTCCGGCGGCGGCTACTGCGTGCGCGCCTGCGACGGCTATTATTTTCCCCTCGTCAAATTATCGCGCATTTCCGGCCAGCAATCCTGCGAATTCGCCTGTCCGTCAGGGCGCGTGCAGCTCTATCAAGGCGCAAGCATCGAGCAGGCGCGCAACGCCAAAGGTCAGCTCTATTCGGCGCTTCCGGCGGCGTTCCGCTTTCGCGACAGGCTGACTGCGGGATGCGCGTGCAACGATCCGGCCGCGTCTCGCGCCTATTACCTTGGGCTGTCCCGCCGGGATCCGACATTGCAGACCGGCGATATCGTCGTCGGCGAGAAGGGCGCTTTCATTTACAGCCGCTCAAGCCTTGTGAGCGTCAGTCACGCCTCGCGCCAGGTCAGGGCGCGGTTACGAGGCGTGCTGCCGCGCAACCTCGCGCTGGATGCGGCGAACGCCTCCCGTGACGGCGCCGTCGCGCTGAACAAAACGCAGCGTCCGGCAAAATAGACGCGGCCTCGGCTCTGCGGCGCTTTACACTCGACGCCGCGCCGGCTATGTGCCGCGGGCTCATTTATGACGTTTTTGTGACGAGCTGCCGGGGAGGCGAGAGCGCCATGCTGTCTTGGTTTCAGGCGCTCATGCCGAGAGAGGAGCGCTTCTTCGATCTTTTCGAGCGGCATGCGGAGACGCTCGTCGCCGGATCCCGCGCCTTGCGCGAATTGCTGAACGGGGGCGACCGCGTGCTCGTCTGCAGCCAAGAAATCCGTCGTCAGGAGCATGAGGCCGACGCCATCGTCCGCGAGGCCCATCTGGCGGTTCGCCGCACATTCATCACGCCGTTCGATCGCAGCGACATCCGTGACCTGGTCACCGCGATGGACGACGCGATCGACCAAATGCATCAAACGGCGAAGGCGACGCTGCTCTACGAGACGCGAGATTTCGAACCTGGCATGCGTCGCATGGGCGATATAATCGTCCAGTCGGCGGAACTCACGCGCAGCGCCATACCCTTGTTGCGCTTGATGCGCCAGAATGCCGGCAGGCTCAACGCTTTCAGCGAGGAGATCACCCGCATTGAGGACGAGGCCGACGCCATTCACGATCAGGGCTTGAAGGAGCTGTTTCTGGCGCACCGCCACAAAGACCCGATGGCGTTCATCGTCGGGGCGGAAATCTACGGCCATCTCGAACGAGTCGTCGACGGCTTCGAGGACGTCGCCGACCGCGTCGCCGGCATCGTCATCGAGCATACTTAGGGACGACGCTTGCAGAACTTTTCATCGTATCTGATTGGGCTTATCGCGGTCGCTCTGATCTTCGATTTCCTGAACGGTCTGCACGACGCCGCCAATTCGATCGCGACGATCGTCTCGACCCGCGTTCTACGTCCGCAATTCGCAGTGGCCTGGGCCGCCTTCTTCAACTTTATCGCCTTCGTTTTTTTTGGGCTTCACGTGGCGCAAACTGTGGGCGCGGGCATCGTCTCGCCTAATATCGTCGATGATTTCGTGGTGTTCGGCGCGCTGATGGGGGCGATCGTCTGGAATTTGATCACATGGGGATTGGGCATTCCGTCCTCGAGTTCGCACGCCCTCGTCGGCGGCCTCGTGGGCGCCGGCGTGGCCAAGGTCGGCGCTTCGGCGATCGTGTGGGACGGACTGCTCAAGACCAGCGTCGCGATCGTATTATCGCCGGCGCTCGGGTTCGTTCTGGCGCTGGCGCTGATCCTGCTCGTGTCCTGGATCTTCGTGCGACGGACGCCGGGCGGCGTCGATGCGCTGTTTCGCGTCCTGCAATTCGCCTCGGCCTCGCTTTATTCGCTGGGCCATGGCGGCAATGACGCGCAGAAAACCATGGGGGTGATCGCGGTGCTCCTCTATTCGCATGGGGCCCTCGGCGGCGAGTTCTACGTGCCCTTTTGGGTCGTCATCGCGTGTCAGGCGGCGATGGGCCTTGGCACCTTGTTTGGCGGATGGCGGATCGTGCGCACAATGGGATCCAGGATCACCCGCTTAACGCCGGTGCAAGGCTTCTGCGCCGAGACGGGAGGCGCCATCACTCTGTTTCTCGCGACGGCGCTGGGCGTTCCGGTGTCGACGACGCATACGATCACCGGCGCGATCATTGGCGTGGGCGCGTCGCGGCGCGTCGCGGCGGTGCGCTGGAATGTCGCGAAGGACATCGTCGTCGCCTGGGTCATCACCATGCCGATGGCCGCCTTTTTCGCGGCGACCTTCTATGCGCTTGCGAGGTTCGCGGCATGAAGGCGGCCAAAACGAAGAAGAAGCGCGTCGGCGCGGGTTCTGTCCTTCGCACGCAATACGCGGCCTTACCTTGGCGAATCAATAATGGGCGCATTGAGATCATGCTGGTCACCTCCCGCGACACAAAGCGCTGGGTGATACCGAAGGGCTGGCCGATGAAAGGCCGCAAACCGCATATCGTCGCGGCGATCGAAGCGGTGCAGGAGGCCGGCCTCATCGGCAAAATGGACAAAGCGAAGCTCGGCGATTTCCGCTATGAAAAACGCCTCGACAGCGGCGCGACGGTCGACTGCTGCGTCGAAGTCTTTTCTCTGCGCGTACAAAGGCAGCGCAAGAAATGGCGTGAGAAGAAGCAGCGCGCCACCCGATGGTTCGAATGCGCCGTCGCCGCCGGACTCGTCGAGGAGCCGGAACTGCGCGACCTGATGCTGGGCTTTTGTAGGGCGCTGTCGCAGCAAAAATGATGAGAGCGAAGGTCCGCATCGTTCGAGCGCGTCACGAATCGGCGTCGCCGGTTTGATGTAACGCTCCTGCCGATGCCGGAGGCATGCGGGCGTATTGAAGACGTGTCGTCCGATCGATCTTTGGAGATCCCTCGTCGTCGCCGGTCCGTGCGGCGCGTCTCGCCCGCGCATGGCCGGACCGCTCCGGGCAGGCGCCGCCGCATCCAGCTTTGGGCGCGCTGTCGGCGCCTCTGCGATCGGCGTCACGACTCCTGAGCGAAGGAACGAGCAGTTTGCAATTCCTGCGGCAGGCTTCGTCCGAGGCGCCGCCGTCCGTCGCCGCGACATTTGCCGCTTCCATGGATCCCTTGCCGGTCTCCTGAACGAAAATCCGCGAAAGATCCCGCGGATCGAATTTGACCGCCACGCGTTCGCGTCCTTCTCGATGCAGCCGAGCGAGCCCCGGCGACCAGAATGTTTCTCCAAGCACGCTGACGCCGCTTGAACTGAGGGCGCAGACGGCGTCGGGCAGGAGGGACAGTCGAAAGCGCATGCAATCTTGCGGCGCGCGCAGCGGCGCCGCCGCTACGGCCTCCCGCCAGCCGTCGAGCGGCGTGCGTCCCGTGTCCTTGTGCGCACGATGATGATAATCATTGACGAGGCCGTCGCCGACGGCGAATTCCAGTTCGCGTATGTCGCGCGCCAGCGCGCGTCGCAGATGACGCGGCGCTCTCGGCGTCCAGCTGACTCCATTGGCCTTGGCGACGGCGACTTTGCCGAATCGGCCGCCGAACATATGCGTGGCGCGCACGCCAAAAACGCTTGAACGGATCGATTCGGACGCCGTCGCGATTCCCTGATCGCGCCAGGCGCGCGCCAATTGGCGAAAACCGAAAATGCTTTGCGGGTCGATGGCGATGGTTTCAGGTAGCCCGGCGGCGGGCCAATCGCCAGTGAGCCCGCGCGCGTTCATCCAGCGCGCCTTGTCGCAAACGGCGTGCAGCAGACACAGGCTGAGCGAGACGCGCGACGGCGGCGCCAGCGAAAGGTGAAAGCCGGCGATCATGCGCGTATTGGCGTCGATGGCCAAAGTCAGCCAGGGATAGCCTGTTTCGCCCGTCCGCTCGTCGACGACATAGTCTTCGATCTTTACGTGATCGAAGTAAACGATCTGCAGCGGCCGTTCCGGAATGTCGCTCAGCCGCATTTGAGCCAAGTCCCGTGAGCCATGGTCCAATCAGTTCGCGACGCCGCACGCGCCGCGACCGCGACTCTCGAAGTCTCGCAGACGCTTGCGAATGGTGCGCCAGTTCGGCGGCGCCAGAAGCTCTTCGCCGCAGCGCTGGTGGATGTCCTGGACCAGCGCCCTGAATTTCGGCCGAAGCGCGTGCGAATAATGCGCTTTGATCGCCTCCTGGATGAGCTGCTCGCGGCGCGGATCGAGACAGCGCGCGCCTTTCGGACGGCCCACCGGACGCCTCCAGGGCGCCGTGACGGCCCCGCAGGTGCGAAATGTCTTCATCATGCGATAGGCGGTCGCGCGGCTGACGCCCAAATCCTTTTTGAGCTCCTCAATGATCTCCTTGGAAGGCTTGTCCACAATGCCGCTCAGCAGCTGGCGGAGAGAATCTTCACGCCGCTTGCGATAATTCAACTGATGGTCTTCTTCAGAGTTTCCGCTCATTTATTTTTCTCTTTTATACTCTTCGGGCCACCTTGTAATTTTGCTTTGCGTTAGATCGTCGCTGCTTTTTCTTGCCTCCTGTCGGGCGTGATCGTTCACGTCAAAGACATTGGTTCGTATGGAGATATTCTGCCTGCGAGGCGCGACGTTTTGGCGACGCGCACGCCATTCGCCCCTGCGTTTTCGCTCTCTCCGCAGTCCGCGCGCGGACAGGATCGTCCCAACTCGAGGGGGATCAAGTTGGGACGATCGTTCGCGCCGGGGAGGGCGGCTAAAGGTTGAGGGCTCGGTTCACGGTCGGAATGAAGATTGCGAAGAGGAACACGCAGAAGGCGACCCAAAAGGCGACCCAGCCAAGTTCATTGAACGCGTGCAAAGTCTTCATCCGTTTTCTCTCCATGGACTGCGGCGGACGCTGTCGATCAGCGCTGTTTCGATTTTCAACGATTCAACTCGACGCACAATAGGTTTAACTTGCGGCAACATGTCGCAAGTTTGACTATAATCTGGTCTTAAATCATTCTAAGTTGGCGTTGTTTCATATTATAATACATCAAAAGCTAATCAACCGCGCCAACAAACTCAGATATCAATTACATACAAACATTGAGTCTCAACATTTGTAGCAATAAAATGAGATTTTAAACAGCATATGGTGCAAATTGTCGCATGTGGAATACTATACTCTTCTTGACGTCGACAGTGTTCGCCGTGATAGGGTTCCCCCAGCTGTGAACGCCGCCGCGGGTTTGCGCACGTCGCGAGCGGTCATCGCACAAGCGCTCTTTTGACCGCTTCACGCGGCGCGACGGGCGCCTTGCGCGGCGCGCATCGCAGCAATGGGAGGCGAAGCGCCAATCGGGACCGCACGTGCGTCTCGAACCCGCAAGAGGAGAGGCAAGGATGAATCAAACGACAGAAAAAGCCGTGAGCGCCGCGCAAGCCGGCGAGACCGATACGATCGTGAACTACAAGCCCGCCTATATCACGATGGGCGTCATGCTGGTCTTCTACGTCGGCATCCGAGTCTATGAGCAATATTTCGGATGGAAGGCCGGCCTCGATTCCTTCGCGCCGGAATTCCAGACCTACTGGATGAATTTGATGTGGACCGAGCTGCCGCTCGAGTTCGTCGCCTTCTGCGGCATCGGCGGCTATCTTTGGAAGACGCGCGACCGCAACATCGACGCCGTCGCGCCGCGCGAGGAGATGCGCCGCATCCTGACGCTCATCGGCTGGCTCGCGGTGTACGCCTTCTCCGTCTACTGGGGCGCCTCCTACTTCACCGAGCAGGACGGCACCTGGCACCAGACCGTGATTCGCGACACCGACTTCACGCCGAGCCATATCCTCGAGTTCTACCTCAGCTATCCGATCTACATCATCTGCGGTTGGGGCGCCTTCATGTATGCGCACACGCGCATCCCGCAATTCGCCAAGCGAATTTCGCTCGCCTTCCTGATGTTCTTCGCCGGGCCCTTCATGATTTTCCCGAACATCGGCCTGAACGAGTGGGGCCACACCTTCTGGTTCATGGAAGAGCTGTTCACGGCGCCGCTGCACTGGGGCTTCGTGTTCTTCGGCTGGTTCGCGCTCGCCGTTTTCGGCGTCGCGCGCCAGGTGCTCGATCGCGTGATCGAACTCAGCAAGGAATACGAGAAGGACGCTCTCGCGCTCTAGATCGCGCCGCATCTGAGCTGAACCGCCCAAATGCGGATGCGTGATCGAATCCGAAAGTTAGAGCGCGCTCCAAGCAAAAAGCCGGTTCCCACTTTTTCGCCGCGCGCGCCAACGCGCATCGACCTTCGCGCGTCAACGCTTCGAAACGGAAAGCGGCCGTCGACCGAAAGGCGAAGGCCGGGCGGGGCCGCCGCTTTCCTTCCGCAAGATCAATTCGAGAGAGGAAAACATGTCGGCATCAATTGAAACAGGCTCGCCAACCGGCAAGACCTGGAAATCGAAAGAAGAGTTTCTCGGCTGCGTCATTCTGACGGATTGGATCCTGCTGGTGATCCTGTTCGCCGTGCTGCTCGGCTCCTTCCACATCCACTACATGCTGCTCGCCGGCGACTGGGACTTCTGGATCGACTTCAAGGATCGACGCATGTGGCCGACGGTGACGCCGATCGTCGCCATGTGCTTCGCCGCGGCCGCGCAGTCCTTCTTCTGGACGCGGTTCCGACTGCCGATCGGCGCCACGACCGTCGTGCTCGCCCTGCTGATCGGCGAGTGGATCAACCGCTATGACAACTTCTGGGGCTGGACCTTCTTCCCGATCAATCTGGTGTTTCCGTCGGCGCTCATTCCGATGGGCTTCTGGCTCGACATCGTGCTGATGATCTCGGGCAGCTGGCTGGTCACCGCGCTCCTTGGCGGCCTTGGCTGGGGCCTGTTGTTCTATCCGATCAACTGGCCTGTGTTGGCGCAATATCATCAGGCTGCTGAAATCGACGGCGTGCTGCTCACGCTCGCCGACCTCATCGGCTTCAACTACGTCCGCACCGGCACCCCGGAATACATCCGCATGGTCGAGCGCGGCACGCTGCGCACCTTCGGCAAGGACGTGGTTCCGGTCGCCGCCTTCTTCTCCGGCTTCATTTCGATGCTCGTCTACTTCCTGTGGTGGAACATGGGCAAGTGGTTCTCGACGACGAAATATCTCGAGATCGAAGAGGTCTAGGACGCGACGCGCAATTTCACCGGAGCCGGCGACGGCTCCGGCGGCGAAGAAACGCAAGGGAGTGACTCGAGATGAAAAGTTTGAATTTGCACTCGATGGCCAAATGCGCGACGGCCCGCGTCGTCCGCCTTTGGATCCTCGGATTGGCCGTCGCAGGCGCCCTAACCACCCTGCCGGCGGCGACGCCCGCCGCCGCGCATGGCGAACGTTCGCAGCAGGCCTTCCTGCGCATGCGCACGCTCAACTGGTATGACGTCAAATGGTCGAAGACCGAGCTCAATGTGAATGACGAGATGGAGCTCACCGGAAAGGTGCATGTGTTTTCCGGCTGGCCGCAGGCCGTCGCCAGGCCCGGCGAATCCTTTCTCAACGTCGGCGAGCCGGGGCCGGTGCTCATCCGCAAGAGCGCCTTCGTCGGCGAAGTGCCGGTGCCGCGCACCTTCTCGATGGATGTCGGCAACGACTATGAATACAAGATCGTCCTGAAAGCGCGCCGGCAGGGCCGCTATCACGTGCATGTCCAGATCAACGTCAAGGACGGCGGCCCGATCGTCGGTCCGGGACAGTGGATCACCATCAAGGGCGACATGAAGGATTTCACCAATCCGGTGACGCTGCTCGAAGGTTCGACGATCGATCTCGAAACCTATGGGATCACCTGGACCTATATCTATCACTTCTTCTGGATGGCCGCCGCCGCCGCCTGGATCCTGTACTGGTTCATGACCAAGGGGATCATCGTCCGATATTGGCAGGTCAAGGCCGGCAAGGGCCGCGAGCTGATCGGCCAGGACGAAAAGCGGATCGGCGCGGTCACGCTCGCCGCGGTTCTCCTGGCTGTGCTGGTCTTCTACGCCAGCGCCAATCGGGAGTTCCCGCGCACGCTGCCGATGCAGGCGGGCTTGCTGACCGGCATCTCGCCGATCGACGAGCCGCGGTCGACGGTCGCCGTTCAGTTCAAAGGTGGCTCCTATACGGTGCCGGGCCGCGAATTGCGGATCAGGGCGAAGGTGACCAACAATGGCAAGGAGCCGATCCGGCTCGGCGAATTCACGTCCGCCGGTCTGCGCTTCCTCAATCCGGACGTCTTCACGACGCGGCCGGATTTCCCTGACTATCTGCTTGCCGACCGCGGCCTTTCCGTGAGCGATCCCAATCCGATCGCGCCCGGCGAGACCCGCGACCTGGAAGTGATCGTTCAGGACGCCCGCTTCGACATCGAACGCCTGTCCGATCTCGCCTATGACACCGACAGCCAGTTTGGCGGACTGCTGTTCTTCTTCAGCCCCTCCGGCGAGCGTCAGAGGGCTGAAATCGGCGGCCCGGTGATTCCGAAGTTCCAGGCGGGAGCCACGCTTTAATCCTCCAAGCGTTGTTGCGCGCTCGCTGCGGGCGCGCAACAAAACCTTGCCCGCCCAAGTTCTTGGGCGGGCATTTTGCATGGCGATTAGACGATCGCCAAAGCGCGGGACCCAGACGCGGCGGCGAGGCCAAGCCGCCCCCTTTAGCACGCTGACTTAGGCGTAGGGGTTATAGCGAGAACGACGCCGGCGGCGTCAATTGCAGCTCCGTTTCCACGCTTTAAGGTCAAAGGCGCGCGCCCCTTTTCCATGCGCCGCAACGAGGACCGACTTGGAGATGCGATGGATCAGCGCGTTTTCGCCGGCGGCGGATCGGCGCGCATCCAGCCCTTCGGGAGCTTCATGCGGGCGGCCTTGCAAAACCCCGTAGGTTCGGGGGCCTTGGCGGTCTTGTCTTTCTTGCTTGAGTGGCTCTTGGCCCCTGCCGGGGGAGCGTCCTTGTCGCCTTTGTCGTAGACCGTCTTGTCCTTGCAGACGTCGGGGCATTTGCCGATGACGTCGGATTTGTTCTGGCCACATCCCTTGCAGGCGCATGTGGAGTTCGGAAAGTCCTGACCGCTGGCCGCACGCGCCGGCGCGACGCCCGCAATCAAAAAACCGCAGACGGCCACATAGGCAGCAACCCGGGAAACGGCCACCATATTGCTTCTCCTCTTCAAGACAGCTTTTCACGATAGGAACGCCAAAACCTGGAATACACCGCCGCGCGCCGCCTTCAATGGGCGTTGAGGCGCGCGAAGCCCGCCTCGAGATCAGACTTCAGATCCGCGACGTCCTCCAGTCCGATGGAGAAGCGCAGCGTCGGTCCTTCCGGCGTCCAGCGCGTCGCCGTCCTGTAAGAAGAGCAGTCGAAGGGCAGGACAAGGCTTTCATAGCCGCCCCATGAGAATCCGATGCCGAACAGTTCCAATCCGTCGACAAAAGCGGCGACTGCCTTTTTTGAAGTCGCTTTGAGGATCACGGAAAAAACGCCGGAGGCGCCGGTAAAGTCTCGTCGCCACAGCGCGTGGCCGGGATGCGTCGCAAGGCCGGGATGCAGCACGCGCGAAACTTCCGGCCGGTTCTCCAGCCACTGCGCGACGTCGAGCGCGGCGCGCTCCTGCTCGCGCAGCCGTAGCGCCATGGTGCGCATCCCGCGCAGGGCGAGCGCGGCGTCGTCGGGACTGGACCCCATGCTGAAGGCGTTGAAGGTCGCGCGCAGGCGCTTCGCCCATGCAGAATTGGCGGAAACGAGCCCCATGAGGAGATCGGCGTGGCCCGAGAGATATTTGGTGCCGGCGTCGATGACGAGGTCGCAGCCGCGCTCATGCGGCGGGAAGAGAAGGGGGGTCGCCCAGGTGTTGTCCGCGATCACACAGGCGCCATGGGCGTGGGCGGCCGCGGCGATCGCAGGAATGTCTTGAACCTCCATGCTCAGGGAGCCGGGCGACTCGACGAGCACCGCGGTCGTTTCGGGCTTCATCATCGCGGCGACGCCGCCGCCGATCAAGGGATCATAATAGTCGACTTTGACGCCGAAGCGCGCGAGGAGACCGTCGCAGAAGATCCGCGTCGGCTGATAGGCCGAATCCACGATGAGCGCATGCGCGCCCGCTTGCGTGGCGGTGAGAAGCGCCAACCCGATCGCCGCAAGGCCGGAGGGCGTCAACACCGTGTCCGCGGCGCCGGCGATCTCGCTCCAGCCCTGCTCGAGCGCGCGAGTCGTGGGCGTCCCCTTGGTGCCGTAGGTGTACGGCTGCCGTAACGCCTCGAGAGCCGCGACCGTCGGGAACAGCACGGTCGAGCCGCGATAAATAGGGGGATTGACGAAGCCGAAATGATCGAAGGGCGCGCGGCCGGCTTGCGTCACCAGAGTGGCGGGCTTTAATTTGCGCCTTGCTTTTCGCTTTTCTTCGGACATGCCGCCTCTGACAACTCGTCTTTGCGTGAACGCCGCGCGACCGTAGTATATCCTCCGCCGGATGCCGAGCCCGCCATGATCCGCCGCACAGCTTTCGCCTTCATTGCGGCCTTCGCCGGAGCGCTTTTCGCCCTTGGCGCCGGCGCGCAAACGGATGTCGGTCCCACGCTCGCGCAGATCATGAAGCGCGGCTATTTGACCTGCGGCGTTAGCGACGCGCCCGGCTTCGCCCAGCGCGACGGCGCGGGCGAATGGCGCGGCTTCGACGTCGATTTCTGCCGAGCCGTCGCCAGCGCCGTCCTCGACGACCCGAACAAGGCGCGATTCGTCGAGCTTTCGCAGAAAGAGCGCGCTGGCGCATTGCAGGCCGGCGCCGTCGATCTGCTGGTTAGCGCGTCGCCCTGGACTCAAGCCCGCGACACCAGCCATAGGCTGATCTACGCCGCCATCTTCCTGCATGACGGGCAGGGCTTTTTGGTCCGACGGCAGCGCAAAACCGCTTCGGTTCAGGACCTGGACGGCGCATCGATCTGCGTCGAGCAAGGCACGCCCTACGAACTTGCGGTCGCCGACTTTTTCCGGGCGCGCAAGGAGAAATATGATCCAAAGCTGTTCCCGAGCCTCGAGGACGCGGCCAAGGCCTATGACGAGGAGAAATGCGACGCGCTGACGGCCGACGTCTCCACGCTGCATGGCGTCCGAATCGGCTTGACCGCGCCAGCGGACCACGCGGTCCTGCCGGACATTCTATCGAAATCGCCGCGCGGCCCACTTGTCCGCCAAGGCGACGATCAATGGCTGAACATCGTTCGCTGGACCCTGTTCGCGATGATCGACGCAGAGGAGCTGGAGGTGTCGAAGGCGAACGCCGACGCCGCCTTGTCGTCGGAGAATCCGCAGATACGGCGGCTGCTCGGCGTGGACGGCGCCCATGGCGACGATCTCGGCCTCTCTCAGGATTGGGCCTACCGCATCGTCAAACATGTCGGCAATTACGCCGATGTTTTTGAGCGCAATCTCGGGCGGGGGGCGCCCTACGCCATGGAGCGCAGGCTGAACGCTTTGTGGAACAAGGGCGGCCTGATGTATGCGCCGCCGGTCAGATAGTAGCCCTTTCCGGCGTACCGGCGCATAGCTTCGCCCACCAATCCGCGAGCGCCTGGCGCTCGGGCGCGACATCTTCCGCCAGCGGCCCGGCGAAGGCGCGCCATTCGTCGCGATAGTGCGGAGAGACCGCCGCGATCACCGGAACGCGCGCGGTCATCGCCGCTCGGAAGGCGTCGCAAAGCCCGCCACGCGCCGCCTCCTGTTTGGAGAACTTGCTGATAACGATCAATTGCGCGCCGTCGCGCGCCGCGCGCTCGATCGCCGCGCAGGCGAGCGCCAATTCGCTCGTATCGAGATTGCAGGCGACCGAACCGGGGCCAAGGTCCTGCGAGATCGGATAGAATGCGCCCGTGGCGACGTCGCGCAGCACGATGCCCGAGCGGCCCGATGAATCCGCGACGCGCGTCTGCGTCACGCCGCCGACCCGCACGCCAGCCCGCATCAGCTCTTCGCCGAAGGCCCGCATCAGCGACTGGATCCGAACGCTATCTTCAGCGGGCAGGGCCGCAATGCGCGTCCATCCGTTCGCGGCGGTCAGCGCGGATCCGTTCAGGACATGAGATTCTTCGCTGGGGATCGACATCGACTCCTCGCCGGGCGCGCTGAAAGAGCCTATGTTTCAGGTTACGCGCCAGCCTCTTGTTTATCAGAGAGCAGGGCCGATTTGATAGAGAGCGTCAGATAAAACGACGTGAACCGCAGTGGGCGAACATTCACCTAAACCGCCGGCAGCTCAAGGCTCTGCGCAATCGGGGCCGATAGAGGCCTTCCTGGACAAGGCAAGGAACGTCGCGGCGAGCGCGGCGCGGGGACGCTTGATTTTCGCGCTGGACGCCACGATGAGCAGACAGCCGACCTGGGACATGGCCCAGTCAATTCAAGGCGAAATGTTCCGCACGACCGCCGCGCAGGGCGGACTGGATGTTCAGCTCGTCTATTTTCGGGGCTTCGGGGAATGCCGCGCTTCGCGCTTCGTCTCGGGAGGCGAGGGGCTCGGCGCGCTGATGTCGCGCATCGCCTGCCGAGGCGGCCGGACGCAGATCGGCAAGGTTCTGCGCCACGCTCTCGACGAATCGCGCGCGGGACGCGTGGGCGCGCTGGTTTACATCGGCGACGCCATGGAGGAGCGGCTCGACGCCCTCGCGGCGACGGCAGGCGAACTTGGGCTGCTCGGCGTCAAGGCCTTCATGTTCCATGAGGGCCAGGACTCGGCCGCACAGCATGCCTATCGTGAGATCGCGCGACTGACGGGCGGCGCCTATGCGGCGTTCGACGCCACGGCTCCAGGGCGTTTAGCGGAGCTACTCGCCGCCGCGGCGGCCTATGCGGTAGGGGGCAGACGCGAGCTGGAGCGGCGCGCCGAAGAAGGCGCGGACGCCGCGCGCCTGCTTTTGTCTCAGATCGGTTGAGGATAAACGGATGCCCATTCTGATCGGACTCATCGCCCTGCTCCTGACGATCGTGGCGCTGAACGCCTATACGAAGACGTCGCCGGCGCTGTTGGCGGTGATCTTCAAGCGCGGGGGCGGCTTCGTCGCCCTGGCGCTGGGCGCATTGCTTTTGGTGCGGGGACGCCTCGACCTCGGCATGGCGCTCTTGGGCTTTGGCGTTTGGCTCATGGGCCTCGGCGGGGGCGCCCTGCGCGGCTTTCGCAAGGCGGGCGCCGGCGCCGGCGGCGTATCGCGGGTTCGGTCGGCGATGATCGAAATGGAGCTCGACCATTCCACGGGCGCCATTCGGGGAGTGGTTCTGGCCGGTCAGCACGAGGGCGTGCATCTTGATTCGCTGGCGCGGCCCGCGCTCCTCGAACTCTACGGCGTTTGCCGGCGGGACGATCCTGACGGCGCCAGGCTTTTAGAGGCTTATCTGGACCGCCGATTTTCCGGCTGGCGTTCGGCAAGCGATACGCACGCAAACGCGGGGGGATTTCGTCCGGGCGAGGGCGGCGCGCGACATGCGGGCGCGATTACCGAAGACGAGGCTTACGAAATTCTCGGCCTCAAGCGCGGCGCGGCGGCGGCGGACATTGCGCGCGCCCATCGTGATCTGATGAAGAAGCTTCATCCAGATCTTGGCGGAACGACTGATCTTGCGGCCCGGGTAAATGAGGCCAAGGACGTCCTCATGCGGCGTCACCAGCACTGACGCGCGTCGCGCGCCGTAGTCGTGGTCCCAAGTCGTGGACATGATCAGTTCTTTGTCGTGAAGCAGGAGAAGCCGGAGCGCTTGAGCGCCTTGCAGGCCGACTGCGCCGTATCTTCCTCGAGTCCGGCGAAACGCGCGCGGTAGAGCGTTTCAGTTCCCCGCTGCACCTTTTCGGTGAAGGCCTTGGCGGTGGCGGGAAAGCCTTGAAGCTGGCTGCGGGCGCGCACGAGCAGCTGATTGGCCTTTTCCTGATCGTCGGTCGCGCCGATCTGAATCATCCAGCCTGGCCGCCCCGGACGCGCGGCGTCCGCCTTTGCGAGCTGCGATTTTGCGGAGCCGCCGCGAACGGCCGAAGGCGTCGTGGACACCGGCGTAACCTCGATCTTACGCGTGCCGCTCGTCGTGGAGCCGTCGCGCGCGGCCACTGGCGTCGCGCCGGCGCGGGCCTTGGCGCTCGGAGAGGCGCCCTTGCGTTCCTCATCTCTGTCGTCGGCCGTTCGTTTCTGGCCGCCGGAAACGAAAGCGGGACGAACCGCTGGCCGCTCAGCGCTCTCCTGCGGCGGAACGGCCGCCGCCGGAGCCGGAGCGTTCAGCCGGCGGTCAAACGGTTCGGGCTGCCCGGCGGGCTCTTCCTGAGGCTCGGCATACGCCAAGCGCTCCGCGGCGATCTGCTGGGCGCGCTCGGCGGCGCGTTCGGCGCGCTGCGTCCGCTCATACGCCAATTGCTCCTGCGCCTCGGCGGCGCGCGGATCTTCGCTCACCGCCGCGGCGGTTCTTACCGAAGAGCCGCCGTCGATGTGTTCCTCGATCAGCCCCGCCATGATTCGATCCCGCGTATAGGCGGTCTTGCCGCCCATCACCACCGCGACGATGTGATGCCCGCGACGGCGCACCGAGGTCAGCAGATTGAAGCCGGACGCGCGCGTGTAGCCGGTTTTGATGCCGTCCATGCCTTCGACCTGGCCGAGGAGATGATTGTGGTTTCGGTGCAAGGCGCCGTTGTAGGCGAAGCTCGGCGTCGAGAAATAGCGATAATAGCGCGGGAAGCGCTCCTGGATGGCGCGTCCGAGCAGCGCGAGATCATAGGCGGTCGTCACCTGATTGGGGTCGGGCAGCCCCGACGCATTCTCATAATTGGTGTTGCGCATGCCCAGCGCATGGGCCTTGCGCGTCATCATCTGCGCGAAACTATGCTCGTCGCCCGCAACGTTCTCGGCGATCGCGCAGGCGATGTCATTGGCGGATTTGGTGACGACCGCCTTGATCGCATTGTCGACGCTGATCGTCTGTCCGGGACGCAGGCCGAGCTTGGACGGCGCCTGCGCCGCCGCGTGCTGCGAAATCATCAGCGGCGAGTCCAGGCGCAGCCGCCCTTTTTCGAGCTGCTCGAACAGAAGATAGAGCGTCATCACCTTGGTGACCGAGGCGGGATGGCGCAACTCGTGTTCGGCGCGGGAATACAGCGCGCGGCCGCTGTTGGCGTCGACGACGATGGCCGAAAAGCCGCGATGCTCGCCGATGACAGGATCGCCGTTGGCGTGTGCGCGCGCCCGAACGGCCGAATTGCGGTCGTCAGAAACGCTGCGATGATGGAAATGGTGTCTGCCGCGCGCCTCCGCGCAGACCGACATCGCGAGGAGGATTGTGATCGTGGCAAAGCTTACCGCGAGGGAGCGGGGCCGCAGCAGGCGGTCCGACATACTCGATCTCAGCATAAACGCGCCCCTTGACTTCACTGTTGTTCGCGCAACCGCCCAGCCGCGCCAAAAGTGACGATTTGGCAGACTAAGCGCTTGCGGTTACCCACGGGTTAAGCGCGAGCCCGGCGTCGCGCCTATTTTGCGCCGCAACATTTTCGTTGACTTTATTTTGTGCAATGCATATAAATAAGTCGTGAGCGGGCGCATAGCGCCGCATAGGGCGCCTTTGCGCCAAAATCATGAGGACGAACCCATGGCAGCTAATTTCGACAGCGTTCAGAAGCTCGGCAAAGAGCAGTTCGAAGCCGTGTCCGCCGCTGCGGCTGCGGTGACCAAGGGCTGGCAGAGCATCGCCGCCGAGACCACCGATTATTCCAAGAAATCCTTCGAAAAGAGCCGCGTTCTGGCCGAAAAGCTGATTACCGTGAAGAAGATCGACGAAGCGTTTCAGCTTCAGACCGATTTCGCCAAGAGCGCCTACGAAGATTTCCTTGCCGAAGCGACCAAGCTCGGCGAACTCTACGCCTCGATCGCCAAGGAAGCGTTCAAGCCGATCGAATCTGCGGCGAAAGCCTATAGCCCTGCCGAGTAATAGGCGCTAAACAGGTTCGTCCAAAACGCGGCTAGGACATATGAGCCCGGGGAGGCGATCGCCTCCGCCGGGCTTTGGACCAAGCGCCGTTCGCGCCGAGACCTCTGTTTGAGCAAGCCCGAACGGCCGTCTTTAGCCAAGGAGCACCACATGAGTCATGGAAAGCCGGCGCTCGCCGCCGGCGCCCTGTTTGGCGCGTTTCTTCTGAGCGCTGCAATGCCCGCGACTGCGCAGGATGTGCGCGTCGGCTGTTCCCTCGTCCAGCAATATGGCGGCGCGGAAGTGAGCGCCATGCTTGAGCAGGTCCGCTCAACCGTTGGCGACAGCGAGGCGAACACCCTTCACGCCAAATATGTCGGCCTCAAGAACGACTGCAGTTCTAATCTGAGCGCGTCTCGTGTGGTTCACCTCTCTCCCGCGATGCACAGGCTCCTCGCTGAAAATGGCGTGAACGTTCACCGCTTCGCCGTTTTGCAGCGATAGTCCGCGCTCCGCCCCAAACCTGAAAACATTGGGGCGGGCGCCGCTTTTCACGCTATCTGGGGACGGCGGCGCGCGCGGAGTTCCGAGACGCGGCGCGAAACTGTAGACTTTGGCCCGAATCCATCCGCGTCCTCGAGGCCTTCGACCATGCCTGCCGCCGAAGCCGGCTTTGCGCATCTTCACGTCCACACCGCCTATTCCCTGCGCGAGGGCGCGCTTTCGCTCGGCAAGCTGATTGATCTCGCGGTGCGCGACCTTCAGCCCGCGCTCGCCGTCACCGACACCAATAATCTTTTCGCGGCCCTGGAGTTTTCCGAGAAGGCCGTCAAGGCCGGCCTCCAGCCGATCGCAGGCGCACAGCTCCGGGTCGATTTTAGCGACGGCAGGGGCGGCGCGGTCGCGGCGCGCGACGACGGTTTCGCCAATATCGTGCTGCTGGCCAAGACCGAGGCCGGCTACCGCAATTTGATGCGGCTCGCCTCCCGCGCCTTTCTCGACACGGAGCAGGGCGACGAGCCGCATCTGACGCTCGAAGCGCTGGCCGCCGACGCCGAGGAGCTGATCGCGCTGACCGGCGGGCCTGACGGCGCATTGGACCGTCCGCTGGCGCAGGGCAGGCCGGAGCAGGCGCGTGCGCGCCTTGCAACGCTCGAGCGTCTCTATGGCGACCGGCTGTATGTCGAGGTCCAGCGCCACAATTTGCGCGCCGAACGCGATGTCGAGCCGCAGCTGCTGGACCTTGCCTATCGTCGCGGCTTGCCGCTCGTGGCGACCAACGAGCCCTATTTCGCGCAGCCCGCCGATTTCGAAGCGCATGACGCGCTGCTCTGCATCGCCGAGGGCGCGGTGACGAGCGTCGACGATCGCAGGCGGGTCTCGCCCGAGCACTACTTCAAGACTCGCGCCCAAATGTGCGCGCTTTTCGCCGATCTCCAAGAGGCGACCGCCAACACGCTGGAGATCGCCCGTCGAGTCAGCTTCCGGCCCCAAACGCGCAAGCCGATCATGCCGCGATTCGTCCAGGAGGCGCGCGATGCGCAGTCTCTCGACGACATCGAGGCGCAGGAGCTGCGCCGGCAAGCGACGGAGGGGCTGGAGCAGCGCCTCGCCGCGCATGGGCCGGCGCCGGGCCGAACGCGGGAAGAATACGCCGCGCGACTCGATTTCGAACTTTCCGTCATCGAGAAGATGCGCTTTCCGGGCTATTTCCTCATCGTCTCCGACTTCATCAAATTCGCCAAATCCCAGGGAATTCCGGTCGGACCGGGACGCGGCTCCGGCGCGGGTTCGCTCGTCGCCTATGCGCTGACCATCACCGATCTGGATCCGGTTCGCTTCGGGCTCTTCTTCGAGCGCTTCCTCAACCCCGAGCGCAATTCGATGCCGGACTTCGACATCGACTTCTGCCAGACGCGGCGCGGCGAGGTGATCGACTACGTCAGACGCCGCTATGGCGCCGACCGGGTGGCGCAGATCATCACCTTCGGCTCCTTCCTGGCGCGCGGCGTTTTGCGCAGCGTCGGTCGCGTGCTCGAAATGCCGCTCGGACAGGTCGACAAGCTCGCCAAGCTCGTGCCGCAGAATCCGGCGAAGCCCGTCACGCTCGCCGAGGCGCTGGCGAGCGAGCAGAAGCTGCGCGAGGCCGTGGAGGAGGACGAGCGCGTCAGGCGGCTCTTTAAAATCGCGGGCTCGCTCGAAGGGCTTTTTTCCAACGCCTCCACCCACGCCGCCGGCGTCGTCATCGGCGACCGGCCGCTGCATGAGGTGACGCCGCTTTACCGCGATCCGAAGTCCGACATGCCGGCGACCCAGTTCAATATGAAGTGGGTCGAGCCGGCGGGATTGATCAAATTCGACTTTCTCGGTCTGAAGACGCTCACCGTGCTCGCAACGGCGAGCAGTCTGGCGCGCCGGCGAGATCCGGCGTTCGATCTCGCCAAAGTGCCGCTCGACGATCCAGCGACCTATGCGCTGCTCGGCCGCGGCGAGACGGTCGGGATATTCCAGCTGGAAAGCGCCGGCATGCGCAAGGCGCTGGTCGAAATGCACGCGGATCGCTTTGAGGACATCATTGCGCTCGTGGCGCTGTATCGCCCGGGACCGATGGCCAATATCCCCACCTATTGCGCGGTGAAGCTCGGCGATGAGGAGGCGGATTATTACCATCCCAAGATCGAGCCCATTCTGAAGGAGACCTTCGGCGTCATCATCTATCAGGAGCAGGTGATGCAGATCGCGCAGGTGCTCTCCGGCTACACGCTGGGCGAAGCCGATATGCTCCGCCGCGCCATGGGCAAAAAAATCAAGTCCGAGATGGACGCCCAGCGCGAGCGCTTCGTCAAAGGCGCCATCGCGCGCGATGTAAAGGCCGACCTCGCTAATTTTATTTTCGACCTCTTGGCGAAATTCGCCGATTATGGCTTCAACAAGAGCCATGCGGCGGCCTATGCGCTGATCGCTTATCAGACTGCTTGGTTCAAGACGCATTATCCGGCGGAATTCCTCGCCGCCTCAATGACCTTCGACAAGAGCCAGACCGACAAGCTCGCCGAGTTCCGCGACGAGGCGCGGCGCATGGGCATCGCGGTCGAGCCGCCCTCGATCAATGAGTCGGGCGTCGACTTCGACGTCGCGCCTGGCGCCGAAGGCAGGCTGGCGATCCGCTACGCATTTTCGGCCCTCAAGGGCGTCGGCGAAGCGCAGGCCGAGTCTCTCGTGCGCTCACGCGGGGCGCGCCAATTTACGAGCCTCGCCGACGTCGCGAGACGGCTGAACCCCCGCGAAGTGAACAAGAAGACGCTGGAGAGCCTTGCGGCCTGCGGCGCCTTCGACGAAATCGAGCCCAATCGCGCCAGGGCTTTCGCCGCGATCGAGGCGATGCTCGCCGCGGCGAATAGGCACGCCGAGGACCGCAAGGCCGGACAAAACGCGCTCTTTGGCGACGCCGAGGCTGCGGACCTCGCGGTTCCAAAGACGCCGCCCTGGCCAGCGTCCGAGACGCTGCGACGTGAATATGAAGCCGCCGGTTTTTTTCTCTCGGGCCATCCGCTCGACGCTTACGCCGGCCTTTTACCCAAGATCCGCGTGTCGCGCTGGAGCGAATTCGCCGCCTCCGTCAAGCGCGGCGCCACCGCCGGCCGGCTCGCCGCCGTCGTTCTGGACAGAACCGAAAGGCGCACCAAGTCCGGGTCCAAGATGGGGATCTTGCAGCTCTCGGACGTCAGCGGACACTATGAGGCGATTCTCTTCCAGGAGGGCCTGATCCAATATCGCGATCTTTTGGAGAAGGGCGCGGCGGTGCTCGTGACTCTATCCGCGGCGGTCGAGGGCGAGGACGTCCGGGCGCGCATCGTTGCTGTCGAACCTTTGGCAGCGGCGGCGGCGCGCGCGCAAAAGGGACTGCGCGTCGTCGTCGGCGACGAGGAGCCGCTCGACGGGATCAGGACTCAGCTCGCCGGCCGTGGCGACGGCGAGGTGTCGATTCTTCTGAAGCGCGACGCGGGACGGGAGGAAATCGAAATCCGCCTACCCGGAAGCTACCCGGTCACTGCGGAAGTCGCCGGCGCGCTGCGCGCCATTCCGGGCGTTCTGGAGGTCGAATATCTATAGGGCGCATCTTAAACTTAAACTATAGGTTTAAGAATTAAATTATTGATTTAATGGTATTAACGCATATTTATCATGAAACCGATGCGCGATTGGGAAGCTGGGCGTCCGCCGCCGGCGCACCTTTCCAGCCCATGCCGGGAACAAAAACGCGTCAAACTCGTTATTGGGCCGTTAGCTCAAATTGCAACCTTTCCTCACCCCGCCGGGAGGCCCTCATGGACGCGTTGCTCTCCGCCGCAGCCGCGATCGTTGGCGCGCCTAACGCGCAGTTCCTCGCCCTTCTGCTCATCGGCGGCCTTGTCGGCTGGAGCGCGACAAAGCTCTGGCATGTTCTGCATGTCGACGTGCGAGCAGGGGCCTTTCTGCTCTCGGCGGTCACGGGGGCATGGCTGGCGGCCGAGTTCGCGGTTCTTGCCGGAGTGGGCCAGCGCTGCGCGGACGCGGTGTTGATCGCCGGCGCGATCGGCGCGGCGCTGTTCTGCGTCGGATGCCGGGCGGCGTTGCCTCACGCCAATAGATCTCCCGAGGACATTGCCGTTCGCCATTGACGTGCCTAGCTTGGTGAGAGAGGAGACTCTCCGCTCTTGACCGTGCTTGACTTCTTGAACGACGACCCCCGAAAGAAACGGGGGGAGCCGCCGCCGCGTCATCCTGAAAAAGCGGGCCGACCCGACGCGCCGATTCTGCGCAAGCCGCCGTGGATCCGCGTCAAGGCGCCGGGTTCGAAGGCCTGGGCGGAAACCAGCGGCCTCTTAAAGGACGCCGGGCTCGCGACCGTATGCCAGGAAGCGTCCTGTCCCAATATCGGCGAATGCTGGGAGAAAAAACACGCCACCTTCATGATCATGGGCGAGATCTGCACGCGCGCCTGCGCCTTCTGCAATGTCGCCACGGGCCTGCCGACGCGGCTTGACCCGACCGAGCCGGGCAGGGTGGCGAAAGCCACAAGCGCTCTCGGCCTGTCGCATGTCGTCGTGACCTCCGTCGATCGCGACGATCTCGATGACGGCGGCGCCGCTCATTTCGCCGAGACCATCGCCGCGATCCGGTCGGCCTGTCCCGAAACGACGATCGAGGTGCTGACGCCCGACTTCCTCAGAAAGCCTGGCGCGCTGGAGCGGGTGGTGGCGGCGGGCCCAGACGTCTTCAACCACAATCTCGAGACCGTGCCGTCGCTCTATGTCACGGTGCGGCCGGGCGCGCGCTATTTCCATTCGCTGCGATTGCTTCAGCGCGCCAAGGAGCTGAACCCGTCGCTTTTCACCAAATCCGGGATCATGGTCGGGCTCGGCGAGAGCCGCCTCGAAGTGATGCAGGCCATGGACGACATGCGCTCGGCCGACATCGACTTCATCACCATCGGCCAATATCTGCAGCCGACGCGCAAGCATCATCCGATCGAGCGCTTCGTGACGCCGGAGGAATTCGAGTCCTATAAGACGCTCGCCTATGCGAAGGGCTTTCTCTACGTCGCCGCCTCGCCGCTCACCCGCTCGTCGCATCATGCGGGGGAGGATTTCGCGAAATTGCGGGCGGCGCGCCAGCGACGGCTCGCGGAACGGTAAACGAGCCGGGCGGACGACGGACATGCGGAATTAAAATGTGGGCGCGGCTTAGGCCCCCACCCCAGCCCTCCCCCGCTTCGCGGGAGAGGGAGTTAGACTCGGGTCCTGCCAACAAACCGTGCACTTGCGTCGCTAGGGTCCCCTCTCCCGCGAAGCGGGGGAGAGACAAGGGGGGGGCTCGTCCTCCGCCGAATTTTGCAATTTTCCCCGCAAAGCGGAGGTAGATTACGCCCCGAGCGCGGTGGAGATTTCCGCCAGCGTCGCGCGTTCGGCGTCGGTGACCTTCACCCCGCCAAAGCCCAGAAAGCCGCCCTCGACGCCCGCTTCCGCCACCAGATTGGCGATATGGTTGAGCCAATCCTTGAACGCCTTCGATTCATTGGGCGCCTTCGAATCGAGGATCGATGCGGTGCGGCGCAACTCGACGAGCGCCCGATCTTTAAACTCGTCCACCTTCGCCCCGTCGACCACGCCCTTCACCCCGTCGCGGGCCGCGGCGCGTCCGTCGGGCGTGAGAAGATCGTCGACGACCGCCTTGATCAGCACGTCGGCGTTCGGATCGGATTTGGCGGTGGCCAAGGCCTTGGCGCTCGCGAAACCCTCCTGCAAGGTGCCGATAAAGCCGCTCGGATCGCCGGCGCTGACGGCGAAGCCGGCCAGCAGCGGCGATTCAAGCAGTTTTTTCCATTCTTCAGCTGTGAAATCGGATTTGTTGGCCATTGTTCCCTCCGTAGAATATCTCAGGAGCCAGCGAGAGCTCGTCGATAGAACTGCGACGTGACGCAATTGTTCCAGCCGCGTGACGGCGCCGACTTTTGCCGCTCTCGTCAATGAACTAGAAGCTTGGCTCATGAAGAGTTTCCGCAACCGTCGCTACGTGCCGCACAGCGCAGGAGAAATGTTTGCGCTGGTGCGCGACGTTGAATCCTATCCGCAATTCGTTCCCCTCTGCGAGGCCGTTCGCATCCGGCGACGGTCGGAGATATCGCCTGGGGTAGAGGTGTCGCTGATCGAGATGCAGGTCGGCTTCAAAGCGATCTGCGAGCGCTATGTGAGCCGCGTCTGCTGCGACTCAAACAAGCTAGACATCAGGGTCGAGTGCGCCGAGGGACCGTTTCGAAAACTCGACAATCGCTGGACGTTCCGCGACGAGCCGGCGGCGAGCGGCGGCGCGCCGCGGTCGATGGTCGATTTCTTCATCGCCTATGAATTCAAGAGCCCGGCGCTTGGCTTTGTGATGGGCGCGATGTTTGATCGCGCGTTCCACAAATATGCGGACGCCTTCGCCGCACGCGCCGACGAGGTTTACGGCCGCCGCTGAGCCGCGTCGACGGCGTCGATCATCATCTCCAGGGCTTGCGTGACCGAGGCGGCGCGGATTTCGGCGCGCGACAGCGGTCCATAGCGCCGCTCGACATGATCGACGCCGCCGCCGCGCCGGGCGCAGGCGAAATGAACGAGCCCCACAGGCTTTTCGAGAGAGCCGCCGCCGGGTCCGGCGACGCCCGTCACCGCGACGGCGACATCTGCCAGCGAGCGGTCGATGGCGCCCAGCGCCATGGCGCGCGCGACCTCGGCGCTGACCGCGCCATGCGCTTTGAGCAATGCGTCCGCGACGCCCAGCATGTCGGATTTCGCGGCGTTGGAGTAGGTGACGAACCCGCGGTCGAATACATCGGACGAGCCTGGGATTTCGGTGAGCGCCGCGGCGACGAGCCCGCCGGTGCAGGATTCGGCGCTCGCAAGACGCAGGGCTTTGGCGCGGGCTCTGTCGAGCAGCAAGTTAGCTTTTACGTATGTCGTATTTTTAGTCATTACGTATCTCGTAATTTCATATGACGTATCTCATAAGAAACTCGGTTGTCATTCCCGACGCGCGCATCGCGCGATCGGGAATCCAGAGCAAACCAGCGTTCCTGGATTGGCTCTGGATTCCCGGTCAGGCCGTCGGCCTGCCGGGAATGACAGGCCCAGCGAACGGTTCAGCCGGAATGCGTATCATAACTCATGCGTCGGCTTGCCGCGCAGCGCCTTCACGTCGCCGCGCTGCTTCTTCCCGTCGAGCCGCCTGATTTTCGAGCCGAGCGTCGGCCGGGTCTTCTTTCGGGGCGGGGGCGGCGGGGCCGCCGCGATGCGGATGAGGTCGATGAGACGAAGGAGCGCATCCGCCCGGTTGCGCTCCTGCGTGCGATGGCGGCGCGCTTCGATGAGGATGACGCCATCCTTCGTCAGACGCCTGCCGGCGAGTCGCGCGAGCCGCGCCTTCACATCATCGGCGAGGCTGGGCGAATTGCGGATGTCGAAGCGCAGCCGCACGGCGGTTTCAACCTTCTGCACATTCTGCCCGCCGGGCCCCGACGCGCGCGCGAATTCCTCCACAATTTCCCATTCGTGGATCGCGATTCTATCAGTCACGCGGATCATGAGAGCCCCGGCTTTGCGAACCGGCCTTATAGCAGGTCATGCGCACAATGGACGCTGCACAGCGATTCGCTCTCCGCGCGATCGGGTAAAGGGTTTCCTCATCCTGAGGAGGCCTCGAAGAGGCCCTCTCGAAGGATGAGGGTGAGGAAAACGATTCGTCGCCCCATTCGCCCTTGGGCTGCCCTCGGTCGTCATTACGACCGCCCGCGGCGCTGCGGGAAGCCATAACGACTGGAAGCAGATGCAGGTTCGATCAGATTTTCACGGCAGCCGCACCGTCGCGATCGCCAGCGCCGCCATGCCTTCCTGCCTTCCAGTAAATCCCAGCCGCTCGGTGGTCGTCGCCTTGATCGCGACGCGGCCGATCTCGACGCCCATCGTCGCCGCGAGGCTTTCGCGAATCCGCTCCCGGTGCGGGCCGATCTTTGGCGCTTCGCAAATGATCGTGGCGTCGACATTGGCGATCGCGCCGCCGCGCGCCCGGACCAGTTCGCAGGCGCGCGCCAGAAAGATCGACGACGCCGCGCCCTTCCATTGCGGATCGGAGGGCGGGAAATGCGCGCCGATGTCGCCCTCGGCGATGGCGCCAAGAATGGCGTCGGTGATGGCGTGGGACAGCACGTCGGCGTCCGAATGGCCGGCGAGGCCATGCGTATGCGGGACCGCGACGCCGCCGAGCCAGACGGAATCGCCCGGCCCGAAGGCGTGGACGTCATAGCCCTGACCCATGCGGATGTCGGGCAGATCGGCGAATGCGGGTTGCTTCAACTGCTCCATGGCGCGGGCGAAGTCCTGTTGCGTCGTGAGTTTGAAATTGGCGGCGTCGCCGTCAAAAATATGCACCTTCAGGCCGGCGGCTTCGGCGATCATGGCGTCGTCGGTATAGTCGCGCCCGCCGACGGCTGCGGCGCGATGGGCTGTCATGATGAGATCGAAGCGAAACGACTGCGGCGTCTGCACGGCGCGGAGCCGCGCGCGATCGGGCGTCGCGACGACGACGCCGTCGCCATCGATCTGCTTTATCGTATCGGCCAGCGGCACGCCGGGGGCCGCTGCGCCATGGATCGCCGCCGCCTCGATCGCGCGCGCGATGAGCGCGGCGTCCGCGAAAGGACGCGCGGCGTCGTGAATCAGCACGATGTCCGGCGCGCCCTCGGCCGCGAGCGCCTCGAGGCCGTTCCTGACGCTTTCCTGCCGGCTCGCGCCGCCGAAGGCCGGCGGCAGAAGCCGCGTCCGATCCGGCGCGGCAAGCTCCGCTATGCTCGCGGCATAATGCGCGAGGTCGTCTTTATGGATGACGACCTTGAGCGCGGCTTGGGGCATGGCCATATGCAGCCCGTGCAGCGTTCGGGCGAGCAGCGTCACGCCGGCGACCGGTCGATATTGTTTTGGCGGGCCGTCGCCCGCCCGCGCGCCGCGGCCTCCGGCGACGACGAGGATGGCGATGGAAGGAGTGTGAGCGGCGCCCATGGCCGCTCTCTGTCGGTTTTCGCCAACGCCGTCAAATGCCGACGGGCCAGAGAAATGCTATATTGCAAGTGCGAAGGGAACTGCTTATGATGTGGGCAAGATGGCTACTGCCAAAAAACTAGGCGTTGGCTTTGCCCCTTCGCCTCTGGGCATTGGCGGGTTCACGCTGGCGGGTCGCGCGCTGCTCGCGCCGATGGCCGGCGTGACCGACCCGACCATGCGCCGCATCGCGTCGCGTCTGGGGGCGTCGGCGACGGTGAGCGAGATGGTGACGGCCGCGGGCGTCGCCCGCGGCGATCGCGAGACGGCGATGCGGCTGGAGCGCGCCGGCGTCGGGCCGCGGGTCATTCAGATCGCGGCGCGCGAGCCGGCGGAAATGGCGGCCGCCGCGCGAAGCGCGGAATCCTCTGGAGCTGACTGGATCGACATCAACATGGGCTGTCCTTGCAAGCGTGTCACCGGAGGCCTCGCGGGCGCCGCGCTGATGCGCGATCTCGACCAGGCGGCGCGGCTGATCTCTGCGGCACGCGAGGCAATATGCGTGCCGCTCAGCGTCAAGATGCGCTTGGGATGGGATGATTCGACCCGAAACGTCGCGGAGCTGGCGCGTCGCGCGGAGGCCGAAGGCGCCGCGATGATCACCGTGCATGGGCGCACGCGCCAGCAGTTTTACGCGGGCCGGGCGGATTGGCGCGCGATCGCGGCGGCGAAAGCGGCCGTGAAAATCCCGGTGGTCGCCAATGGCGATTGCGCCGGCGAAGACGACGCCGTCGAGATGCTCGAACATTCCGGCGCCGATGGAGTCATGGTCGGACGGGCGGCCGTGGGGCAGCCCTGGATCGTCGGCGATATCGCGCATTTTCTGCAGACCGGCGAGCGGCGGGCGCCGCCGACGCTGTCGGAGCGCGCTGACATCGCGCGCGAACACCTCGAAGGTCTGCTGGCGTCGATGGGCGCGTCGGCCGGGCTGAGGCACGCGCGCAAACATCTCGCCGCCTATGTCGATCGCCTCATCGGTCACTTGGCGGACGGCTTGGCGGGACATCCCGCAGCCGACGCGCGTCACGCGCTGCTCACGACCCAGTCTCCTGAAGAGGCGGCGCGGCTGATTGAGCTGATTTTTCTGAAGGCGCAGCCTGCAGAGCAGGGGATTGCGGCATGAGCGTTTCCGACCGCCCGCGACGCAACGGCGCACATTGCGTCGGCTATGAGCCGCTCAAGATCATCAATGACGCCGGCCGATCATGCATGCTTGAGGCTCTGCCCAATGCGATCCTGACCATCGCCCGCGATGGCGTCATCGAGGACGCGAACGCCGCCGCGGAGGCCTTCTTCGAACTCGGCAAGCCTCTGCTCATCGGGCAGTCGCTCGATCGGCTGCTGCCGTTCGGATCGCCGCTCACCGCGCTCATTGAGCAGGTTCGCGAACGTGGCGCGACAATCAATGAATACAAGGTCGATCTCGGCCGGCCCGGCCAGGAGGCCGACCGACGCGTCGACGTTCATCGCGCGCCGCTGCCGGAGGGCGACGGGCTCGTGCTTGTTATGCTGCAGGAGCGAACAATTGCCGATAAAATAGACAGGCAACTGACGCATCGCGGCGCTGTTCGCTCGGTTTCGGGACTGGCCTCGATGCTGGCGCATGAAATCAAGAATCCGCTGTCCGGCATTCGCGGCGCCGCACAACTGCTCGAATCCGCGCTCGGCGATCAGGACCGCGCGCTGACGCGGCTGATTTGCGACGAGACCGATCGGATTGTGCGTCTTGTCGACCGGATGGAGGTTTTTTCCGACGCGCGTCCCTTGCAGCGCGAGCAGGTGAACATCCATTCGGTGCTGGACCATGTGAAGCGCGTGGCGCAGAGCGGCTTCGCCCGCAATGTTCGCTTTGTCGAGAATTACGATCCGTCGCTGCCGCCGGTTTACGCCAATCGCGATCAGCTGGTGCAGGCCTTCCTCAATCTCGTGAAGAACGCGGCGGAAGCCGTCGGCGAAGCCGTCGATGGAGAAATCGAACTCTCGACCGCTTTCCGGCCCGGCGTCAGCCTGCGCGCGCTTGGCGAGAAAAGCCCGATCGGACTGCCGCTCGAATTTTGCGTGCGCGACAATGGCCCAGGCGTTCCGGAAGACATCGCCGCGCATCTTTTTGATCCCTTTGTCACCACCAAGTCGACGGGAACTGGCCTCGGACTTGCACTGGTTGCGAAGATCGTCAACGACCACGGCGGCATCGTGGAGTGCGAGTCGCTCCCGAGGCGCACGACCTTCCGGGTGCTGATGCCAATGTACAGGCCAAAACGGGCCGAGCAACGCGAGGAACGGCGTGCATGACATCTCGCAGAGGCGGGAGAACGAAGTAATGACGCGAGGAGAAATTCTGGTCGCTGACGACGATGCTTCTATACGCACGGTCGTCGCGCAAGCGCTGTCGCGTGCGGGCTATGAAGTGCGCACCACCGGCGCGGCCGCGACCTTGTGGCGATGGGTGCAGTCGGGCGAGGGCGATCTCGTCGTCACCGACGTCGTCATGCCCGACGAGAACGCTTTCGAGCTTCTGCCGCGCATCAAAAAGCTGCGTCCCGAACTCCCGATCATCGTCATGAGCGCGCAAAACACGTTCATGACCGCTATTCGGGCGTCGGAGCGGGGCGCATACGACTATCTGCCCAAGCCTTTCGATCTTAAGGAGCTCGTCGGCATCGTCGGCCGCGCCATGGCCGAGCCCCGCAAACGGCCCGAAGACGACCGCCACGACGAGATCGAGGGCATGCCGCTCGTCGGCCGTTCCCCGGCGATGCAGGAAATCTATCGTTCGCTTGCGCGATTGATGCAGACCGACCTGACGGTGATGATCAATGGCGAGTCGGGAACCGGCAAGGAGCTCGTCGCCCGCGCCCTGCATGATTATGGAAAGCGCAAGAAGGGCCCCTTCGTCGCCGTCAATATGGCGGCGATTCCGCGCGATCTGATCGAAAGCGAACTCTTCGGCCATGAGAAGGGCGCCTTCACCGGCGCCAATCAGCGATCGGCCGGCCGCTTCGAACAGGCCGAGGGCGGCACGCTGTTTCTCGACGAAATCGGCGACATGCCGATGGAGGCGCAGACCAGGCTGCTTCGCGTGCTGCAGCAGGGCGAATATACGACCGTGGGCGGGCGAACGCCGATCAAGACCAATGTCCGGATCATCGCCGCCACCAACAAGGATCTGCGGATCCTCATCCAGCAGGGCCTGTTCCGCGAGGATCTCTACTTCCGCCTCAACGTCGTGCCGCTTCGGCTGCCGCCGCTGCGCGAGCGCGCCGAGGACATACCCGACCTCGTGCATCACTTCTTCAAAGTGGCGGCGAGCGAAGGACTGCCGCAGAAATACATCGACCAGGCCGCGCTCGACCGGATGAAGAAATATCGCTGGCCGGGCAACATCCGCGAGCTCGAAAACCTCATCCGCAGGCTCGCCGCGCTGCACCCGCAGGAAGTCATTTCCGACCAGCTCGTCGAGACCGAGCTCGAACATGAGATTCGCCAGGCCGAACCGGGCGGCGACAAGGGCTCCGCCGCAGCCGCGCCGTCGCAAGAATTGTTTGACGGACAGACGCTTTCCAGCTCCGTCGAGCTTCATCTGGCCAAGCTCTTCCGCGACTACGGGGATCAGCTGCCGCCGCCCGGCCTCTATCACCGGATCATCCGCGAGATCGAAATTCCGCTTGTCTCCGCGGCGCTTGCGGCGACGCGCGGCAATCAGATCAAGGCGGCGGAATTGCTCGGACTGAACCGCAACACGCTGCGCAAGAAGGTGAATGATCTCGACATCCGCCTGATGCGTTCACCGCGATAGCGACTCTTCCGGCCGTTCAATTGCAACCGGCGCGGGCGGAGCCTATACAGGCGGCATGGCCCTGACCGGAGACTCGGCTTCTCCGCTAAAGGCGAAAGGCAGAACGCCGTTTCGCAGCTGGTTCGGCCCGATCATCGTGATCGGCGCCGTCGGCTGCGCTTTGGCTACGTTCCTGGTCGTGGCCGAATTCGGCGCGGTGTCGCCGACAGACGACCGCTTATTGCCATTGCTCATCATCAACGGCGTCTTCGTCGCCGTTCTGCTCGCGATGGTGATCGTCAAGGCCTGGGGCCTCTACCGCGTCTGGCGGCGCGGCGAAGCGGCGGCGCGCCTTCACGTGCGCACGGTCGGCTTTTTCTCGGTCATCGCTTTGATCCCGGCGATTCTGCTTGCCGTGGCGGGCTCGCTGACGCTGGAGCGCGTGCTCAATCCCGCCTTCATGTCGAGCGTCAAGGTCTTCGTCCACAACACGGCGGAAGCCGCGGCGGTGTTCCGCGAGAGTCAGTGCCGGGCGCTGCTGCAGGAGGCGCAGCTCACGGCCTCGGACCTCGACCGCGCGAGCATTCTCTACAACTCGGACCGGCCCTATTTTCACCAGATATTTCAGTCGCGGGCCTATTTCCTGGGCTTCTCGGTCGCGGCTCTGGTGAAATCCAACGGCGAAATTCTCGACCGCGTCGACGTGGCGCAGAACGCCGCCTCCATCATCATCGCCCCGCCGCAATCCGAGTTCGACGACGCGCGGCGCGGGGAGCCGCTGTGCCTTGTTATCGATGACGGCAAGAGCTTCGTCGCTTTGCGCGCGCTCAACGCCTTTCAGGATACTTTCCTTTACGTCACGCGGCCGATCGACCCGATCGCGGTGGAGTTTCCCAAACAGGCTCAAAGCCTGATCAGCAGCTACGACGCCTTCGATTCCTATCGCGCCGCCGTGCAGCGGGCCTTCGTGCTGATGTACGCCTTCCTGACGACGATCATGCTGCTGTCGTCCATCTGGTTCGGGCTGGATTTCGCCGACCGGCTGGTGACGCCGATCCGCGACCTGATCGCCGCAACCGACGAGGTGTCGGCGGGCAATCTCGACGTTCACGTCAACGTCGACAAGCAGCATGGCGATTTGGCGCGGCTCGGCGACGTCTTCAACAATATGACGACCGAGCTCAATCTTCAGCAAAACCGGCTGATCGAGGCCAATCGGATCAATGACGAACGTCGCGAATTCACCGAGGCCGTGCTCTCCGGCGTCCCGGTCGCGGTGATGGGCGTGGATTCGGAAGGCGTCGTCACCATTCTCAACCGCTCAGCCGAGGAACTGTCGCTCGCAGACGCGACGGGGCAGGCGACCGTCGGCGCCTCGGTGGCGTCGGTGTTGCCGGAGATCGTCCCCATCCTGAAGGACGCGGCGGAAGTTTTTCCGCGTGCCGTCCAAAGCCAGATCACCATCAAGCGCGGCGTCGCCGAGCGCACCTTGAATGTGCGAGTCACCTCGGCGCGCGCCGATGCGGGACAACACAACTATGTGGTGACGCTCGACGACATCACCGATCTGGTGATGGCGCAGCGCACCTCCGCCTGGGCGGACGTCGCGCGGCGCATCGCCCACGAAATCAAGAATCCGTTGACGCCGATCCAGCTTTCGGCCGAGCGGCTGCGCCGAAAATACGGCAAGGTCATCCAGGAGGATCGAGACGTTTTCGACCAATGCACGGATACGATCGTGCGCCAGGTCGACGACATCAAGCGCATGGTCGATGAGTTTTCGTCCTTTGCGCGCATGCCGAAGGCGCGCCCGGCGCGCGACGATCTCAATGAATGCATTCGGCAGGTCGCGTTCCTCATGCGCGTCGGCAACGCCGATCTCGACATTGTCGAAGACTTGCCGGAGACGCCCGTCATCGCGCAGTTCGATCGCCGCTTGCTGTCCCAGGCGCTCACCAATATCGTGAAGAACGCCGTCGAAGGCATCGCCGCACGCGAAGAGAAAGACGCTCTGGAAAAGGGACGAGTCGAAATCAAATTGGATGTGCGCGATCGCATGGCGGAAATAGACGTGATCGATAATGGTAAGGGCTTCCCGGCGATGAACCGGCAGCGCTTGCTCGAGCCGTACATGACGACGCGATCGGACGGCACCGGACTGGGCCTGCCGATCGTCGCCAAGATCGTCGAGGATCACGGAGGTCGGTTGGAGCTGCTGGACGCGCCGTCGGGTCGGGGGGCCTGCGTCAGGCTTGTCGTGCCCCTCGCCGCGGAGACGCCCTCGAAAGAGGAGCCACGCGCGGCGGGCGCACATGCGGAAACAGCGCCGGCGCATGCAGGTGAGCCGGGACAGAGCGGGGCATAATGGCCAGTGATATTTTGATTGTCGACGATGAAGCGGACATCAGGGAGCTTGTCGCCGGAATTCTGAGCGACGAAGGGCACGGAGTCCGCACCGCCAAAGACTCCGACGAAGCGCTTGCGGCGATCGCAGCCCGGCGTCCGCATCTGGTTTTTCTCGACATCTGGCTGCAAGGGTCGCGGCTCGACGGCCTCCAGGTGCTCGAACTCGCGCAGAAGCAGCACAAGGGCTTGCCCGTCGTCATGATCTCGGGCCACGGCAATATCGAAACCGCGGTCAGCGCGATCAAGATCGGCGCGTATGACTTCATTGAAAAGCCGTTTAAGGCGGATCGGCTGGTGCTCGTCGCCGAACGGGCGCTCGAGGCCTATCAGCTGCGGCGCGAACTTTCCGCGCTGCGCCAGCGGGCGGGAGCCTTCGACCGCATCGTCGGCGATTCCCCGGCGGCGCATCAGCTGCAGCAGCTCATTGGCCGCGTCGCCCCTGTCAATTCGCGCGTGCTGATCACCGGCGCCCCCGGGACGGGCAAGGAACTCGCCGCCCGCTGCATCCACGAGGCGTCGAGCCGCGCCGGCGGGCCGTTCGTCGTCATCAATTCGGCCACGATCACGCCGGAGAACATGGAAATCGAGCTGTTCGGCCGCGAAGGCGCCGATGGCGAACGCAAGATCGGCGCGCTTGAGGAGGCGCATGGCGGAACGCTGTTCCTTGACGAAATCGCCGACATGCCGAAGGATTCCCAGGCGAAAATTCTGCGCGTGCTGGTCGATCAGACGTTTCAGCGGGTCGGCGGATCGAACAAGGTCGAGGTCGACGTGCGCATCATCTCGTCCTCGGCGCGCGATCTCGCGTCGGCGATCGAAGAGGGCACGCTGCGCGAGGATCTGTTTCATCGCCTCGCGGTGGTGCCGATCCGGATTCCTTCGCTGGCGGAACGGCGCGAGGACATCCCGGCGCTCATCGACTATTTCATGGAGAATATGTCGCTCGCGTCCGGCATGCCGCGCCGACGGATATCGGAAGACGCTCTTGCGGTCCTGCAGTTGCACGACTGGCCCGGCAACATCCGGCAGTTGAGAAATAATGTCGAGCGCCTGATGATTCTCACGTCTGGCGATTCCAGCGCGACGATCACGGCCGAAATGCTTCCGGCCGATGTCGGCGAACTCGTTCCGGCGACTCCCGCCGGCGTGCGCGGCGAAAAACTGATGAGTCTACCGCTCAGAGAGGCGCGGGAAGTTTTCGAGCGCGAATACCTCGTCGCTCAGCTCAATCGCTTCTCCGGGAATATTTCCCGCACCGCGGAGTTCATCGGCATGGAGCGCTCGGCCTTACACCGAAAACTTAAGTCGCTGTCGGTAGAGTCATAGAAACATTAACTTAGGTGAGCTAGTTAAAGCGACGCATTATGCTAGAGGCAAGTGCTCGCGCCGAGTCAAAACCGGACGCCTCCCATAAACTGGCGGCGGAAAGCCTTCGACTTGCGCCTTGCGCTTCGCCATTTGAAAGGTTCTAATGAACACGGCGGCGAAAAAAGAAGAACGATCCCCTGGGGGCGGCGTCATTCCGCTCGGCTCAAAAAACAGAACAGGACAGCCGATGTCGTCAGAGCGTTCGCAAAATCTGCAAGATACATTTTTGAATTTCGTCAGGAAGAATAAAGTCCCGCTCACGATCTTCCTCGTCAATGGCGTCAAGCTCCAGGGAATCGTCACCTGGTTCGATAATTTCTGCCTCTTGCTGCGGCGAGACGGGCATTCTCAGCTCGTCTACAAGCACGCCATCTCGACGATCATGCCCGGACACCCCATACAAATGTTTGAGCCGGGCGAGGACGAGGGCCAGGCCGACAAGCAACGGTAGGCGATTGAAGGCTGACAGCGGAGCAAGCAGCGGGATGACGCCGAACGGCGCCGGGGCCCGCGCATTGGTCATTGGACCCTATCTGGCCCAAGGCGCGGCGCTTTCGCGCGATACGGCTGCGCGTCTCATGGAGGCGGTGGGCCTCGCCGAGGCGATCGACCTCGATGTCGTCGGTCAAGTTCCCGTATCGCTGAACGAGGTTCGACCGGCGACATATCTGGGAAAGGGCAAAGTCGAGGAGATCGGCGAACTCGTCAAGTCGAAGGACGCCGCGCTCGTGAGCATGGACTGCCAGCTCTCGCCGGTGCAGCAGCGCAATCTCGAACGGGCGTGGGACGCCAAGGTCATCGACCGGACCGGGCTCATTCTGGAAATCTTCGGCGAGCGCGCCCGGACCAAGGAAGGCGCGCTGCAGGTGGAGCTCGCGCATCTGGCCTATCAGAAGTCGCGGCTGGTCCGCTCCTGGACCCACCTTGAACGCCAGCGCGGAGGTTTCGGCTTTCTTGGCGGCCCAGGCGAAACGCAGATCGAGACGGACCGTCGCCTGATCGAGGAGCGGATGCGGCGCATCGAGCATGATCTCGACAAGGTGAAGCGCACGCGCGCGCTGCATCGTAAGACGCGGCGCGACATTCCCTATCCGGTGGTCGCGCTCGTCGGCTACACGAACGCCGGAAAGTCGACGCTTTTCAACCGTCTGACCAAGGCCGAGGTGCTCGCGCAGGACATGCTGTTCGCGACCCTCGATCCAACGCTGCGCCAGATCAAACTGCCGCATGGCGCGCGCATCCTGCTCTCCGACACGGTGGGATTCATCTCCGATCTGCCCACCATGCTTGTCTCGGCCTTCCGTGCGACGCTTGAAGAAGTGACGCTCGCCGACGTGGTTCTGCATGTGCGCGACGTCGCGCATGAAGATTGGGAGGCGCAGGCGAAGGACGTCGAGGCGATCCTGAGCGAACTCGGTTTGACAGGCGAAGCCGAGGGGCGCGTTCTGGAAGTTTGGAACAAGATCGACGCGCTCGATCCGGAACGGCTTTCGGCGCTTCAGCACGCCGTGAGCGGGATCGAGCCCCAACGCCGGCCGACGCTCGTATCCGCCTTGACCGGGCAGGGGCTCGACGAGTTGCTGGCAAGGATCGAGTCCGCGCTGGCGGCGGGACGCGTTCGTTTCGAAATGGACCTCGACGTCGCCGACGGCGAGGGGCTCGCCTGGCTTCACGCCCATACCGAAGTGCTCGAACGCGAAGCGCTGCCGGAGGGCGGCGTCCATCTCGTCGTGCGTATCGACCCTGAACGTTCCGAGGGCCTTGCGAGGCGCTTTCCGCAGGCCGAAATCATCCGCGAAGCCGGCGCGGGGCGCTAGATCAGGCTGCATTGGGCGGAATCGCCCAATCCCACTTTTCGGCCGGACCTTTTTCAGACGTTTGAGAGAGCTATCAACGCGGCTTGCGCTCCGCGCCTTTCGCCTCGATCCACAGCGCTTCCATCTCGTCGAGAGACGCTGCTTCGGGCGAACCGCCCATCTCCGCGAGGCGGCGCTCGATATGGTGGAACCGCCGCTCGAATTTCGTGTTGGCGCCGCGCAGCGCCTGCTCGGGATCGACCTTAGCGTGGCGCGCAAGATTGACGACCACGAACAAAAGATCGCCGATCTCCTCTTCGAGCGCCGGCGACGCGTCGACGCCGGGACGCGCGAGTTCCGCGGCCACTTCCTCGGTTTCCTCGCGAATCTTGCCAAGAACCTGCTGCGCGTCGTCCCAATCGAAGCCGACCCCGGAAGCCTTTTGTTGCAGCTTGAGGGCGCGCGTCAGCGCGGGCAGGGCGAGCGGCACGCCGTCGAGCAGGCTCTCCGGCGGCGCGCCCTGCTTGGCCGCCTTCTCGCGCGCTTTGATCGCGCTCCACTGCGTGGTCACGCCGTCGGCGTCGAGCGATCGGCCGTCGCCGAAAACATGCGGATGCCGGCGAATGAGCTTGGCGCAGATCGCGTCGACGACGTCCTTGAAGGCGAAAGCCTCCTGCTCCTGCGCCATCCGCGCATGAAAGACGACCTGCAAGAGGAGATCGCCCAACTCGTCTTGGAGATCGGTTAGATCGCCGCGCTCGACGGCGTCGGCGACTTCATAGGCTTCCTCGATCGTGTAGGGCGCGATCGAGCGGAAATCCTGCTCGAGATCCCAGGGACAGCCGCTGCCCGGCGTGCGCAGCGCCGCCATGATTTCGATCAGCCTGGCGACATCGCCGTGCGGTCGTCCGGACATGAGGTCTCCCCAAAAGAAAAGCGCCGCGGCCCTCAAGGAGGATCGCGGCGCGCGGATCTACGGAGCGAGGCTCAATCCAGGATGATCGACAGCGCTTCTCTGCCCTTCGCCGTGTCGACGACCTGCATCGTGACCGGCTGCCCCTCGGCGAGCCGGTTCACGCCGGACGGACCCAGAATCGAAATATGGACGAAGACGTCCTTGCCGCCGTCGTTCGATTGTACGAAGCCGAAGCCCTTCGTCTCGTCGAACCATTTGACCTTGCCGGAGACCGGAACGGCGGTCGACGGATCGGGCGCCTGGCGACGGGGCCGGGGGCTGTCGAAACCGCCGCCTGCGCGGGGCGGCGGCGGCGGCGCCCGCTCGGCGGCGCCCGCCAAATCGACATCGAGAATGCGCGCCACTTGCTGGCCTTTCACCGAGCTCGTGACCTGCACCTGCAACTTCGCGCCGGGCGGCAGCGTGTCGTAACCCGCCGCCTGAACGGCGCCGATATGGAGGAAGGCGTCGCCGGTGCCGTTGGCAAGCTCGACGAAGCCAAAGCCCTTGTCAGTTTTAAACCACTTCACAATGGCGTCGACTGCTGGCTCGTTCGACATTGGAGGCGGCGCATCGGGAAATCCGCCGCCAAAGGGTGATCGCGGCGCCCGGCTCGTTCGCGGCGAATCATAGCTATACGGGGCGTCGTCATCAAATCCGCGCTTGCGGGGGCCCCGAAAATCTCTACCTTTGCTCATGTCTACCTGCTCGTCTCCGCCAAAAACGGCAAGACCGCTATGCCAACCTTGTGCGCCCAACCGCTCCAGTCGGCGCGTCTCAAAAAACGCGCCCGCCCGGAAACGACGATGATGTGCCTCTTGAATGCCATATAGTCCCGCGCAGCGAGCCTTTTACCAGAGTTTCGCCCCGGAAGGCCAGAGAATTCCGAGGGGTGATCCAAAAATCCAAACAGTCGCCATAGTTTGACAGCTGACGTCCAATTCCCGCGCCGGCGGGAATGTTTGCGTTTGCAGGAGTTTAGACGCGCCGTACGGGCGGATTATGACGCGCCATGCGGTGCGCCCGCGCCGCATTATCAACATAAAGCGTGATCCGAGGAGCCGGGGCTGCGTTCAGTCCAATAAGACGGCGAAATCTCTGGTGAGCAAGAGGCAAGAGCGGACGGCGCCGGCCGGATCCCTGATCCACGATTCGCATAATCCATATTATGGAACCAAGATATATCGCTTTTGGCGACGCCGCGACGTCAGACCTCGATCGCCATTCCGTCGAATGCCGGCGTGACATTTTCCGGCAGCGTTGCGGCCAGCGCGTCGTAATCCAGATCGACGTGCAGATCCGTCAGCACGGCGCGCTTTGGCTTGAAATGCGCGATGAAGTCCAGGGCCTGACCGACCGACAGATGCGTGCCGTGCCGCTGATGGCGCAGCGCGTCGATGATCCAGAGATCCAGCCCTTCGAGATATTGCGCGCTCTCAGGCGGAATCGCGTGAAGATCCGGCGTGTAGGCCACATTGTCGAAGCGGAAGCCGAGCGCGTCCATGTCGCCATGGTCCAGGCGAAACGGCGTGGCGACGATCGCGCCGCCGGGTCCCTCGACCGTCTCGGCGCGCCCCAGATGCAGCCGATGTTCGGTCATCAGCGGCGGATAAAAGCTGCCGGGCGGCGTTTTGAAGATATAGTCGAATTTCGTGGCGAAGGACCGCGACGTCGGCTCGTCCATATAGGCCGGGATTCGCCGTCCGCTCAGAATGACCAAGCCGCGCACATCGTCGACGCCATGGGTGTGGTCGGCGTGGGGATGCGTATAGAAGACCGCGTCGAGCCGCTTGACGTCGGCGTCGATGAGCTGCTCGCGCAGATCGGGTCCCGTGTCGACAAGCACTTGCGTCGCCGCCTCGGCAGGCCCGCGCGCGACGAGAATCGAGCAGCGCCGGCGCCGATTTTTCGGATTGTCCGGATCGCACTTTCCCCAGCCCTGCCCGACGCGCGGCACGCCGCCGGACGAACCGCACCCAAGTATCCTGATTCTCAGGCTCACGCGGCGGCGTCCAGCGGCGGCATTTTGGAAAACAGCCGCAGCGCGTTGTCGGTTGTGGCGATCGCGAGTTCGGCGGCGCTGATTCCCTTGACGTCGGCGAGCACGCGCGCGGTGTCGACGACGAAGGCCGGCTCGTTGCGCTTGCCGCGATGCGGCGCCGGCGCAAGGAAGGGCGCGTCGGTTTCGACCAGCATCCGCTCCAACGGCACGTCGCGGGCGATCTCGCGCAGATAGTCGGCGTTCTTGAACGTCACGACGCCGGAAAAGGAAACATAGAGGCCGAGCTGCAGCGCCGTTTCGGCGAGCGCGCGGCCGCTGGTGAAGCAATGGAGCAGGGCGGGGAAAGCCCCCTTCCCCATTTCGTCCTTAAGAATCGCCGCGCAGTCGTCGTCGGCGTCGCGCGTATGGATGACGAGCGGCAGGCCGGTTTCGCGGGCGGCTTGGACGTGAATCCGGAAGACGCGCTGCGCCACCTCGCGCGGCGCATGATCGTAGTGATAATCGAGTCCGGCTTCGCCCAATCCGACGCATTTTGGATGCTGCGACAGACCGACCAGCGCCTCGACCGTCGGCTCGGCCTCTTCATGCGAATGGTGCGGATGCGTCCCCACCGTGCAAAAGACCTCCGGATAGGCTTCAGCTACGGCCTTCACGCGATCGAAGCGAGAGAGATGCGTCGAGATCGTAATCATCCTGGCGACGCCGCGCGCCTTCGCGCGGGCGATCGTCTCCGGTAGTTCCGGGGCGAAATCGGGAAAGTCGAGGTGACAATGGGTGTCGATGAGCATCAGACTCGGTCAGGAAAGAGCAACAGGGTAGGTCCGACGCGCGTCGTCCTCGGCCGCCGCCGGAAAGTTCGATGACGCGCTTGGGCCAATGCGGCAATATGGCTTGGGCGGCGGAAAACACAAATATTTCGCTTCGGGCTCCTTCGCGGGTAAGGCGCGCAGCGCTATGTTTTCTCGGCGATGCAACGCTCTTTTATCATCGCCGGCGTCATTCGACGCCGTCGCGGGTCAAGCTCGGGCAGGACGTTGCAAGCGCGAGGAGCAAGAACTTGACGCAGTCTTCCGCGCCGGACGGCGGCGGCCGCCCGCTGGCGACGATCAAGGACGTGACGGACGTCCTCGGCGACATCGACGACGCGACGCTGTCGGCGATCATGGATCTGCGGCCGACGATTGCCGACGTCGAGGAGGCGGCCATGTGGATGTCCGGCGATCAAGACGTCTTCGGCGCGGGCGCGCCGCTCAAGGACGTGGCGGGAGAAATCGTCTCACTTGTCGCCGGCGACGACGAGGAGAATTTTCCGCCGACCCTATGAGCGGCGCCGCGCCGCCGAGCGACATGGCGCCAGCCGTCCGGCTCTTCCTGTGCGGCGACGTGATGATCGGCCGGGGCGTCGATCAGATCCTTCCCTCGCCCTGCCCGCCCAAGCTCTATGAGGAATATGTTTCGTCGGCGGAGGAATATGTTCGTTTGGCCGAAGCGGCGTCGGGGCCAATTCCGCGGCGCATCGGTTCTTCCTATATCTGGGGCGACGCGCTTGCCGAGCTTCGCGCGCAAAACCCCGACGCCCGCATCGTCAATCTCGAAACGAGCGTGACGCGCAGCGAGGCGGCCGAACACAAGGCGATCAACTACCGCGTCAGTCCGCAGAACGCCGAATGTCTTCGCGTCGCCGGCGTCGACTGCTGCGCGCTGGCCAACAATCATGTGCTCGATTGGGGGCGGCCTGGCCTCTTGCAAACGCTCGACACGCTTGAGCGTCTGGGCGTCGCTTTCGCCGGCGCGGGACGCGCGATCGACGAAGCGCAGCGGCCGGCGGTCCTCGACATCCCTCGCAAGGGACGGGTCGTCGTCCTGTCCTTCGCCCTGCCCGACAGCGGAACGCCCCTCCATTGGGCGGCGACGCGCGCATCGGCTGGAGTCAATCTGCTGTCCGATCTTTCCTCGCAAAGCGCCGCCCTCGCCTGCGCCTTGGCGAAAAAGGTCGCGCGGCCCGGCGACGTTCTGGTGGTTTCGATCCACTGGGGCGCGAATTGGGGCTATGGCGTTTCGAACGCCCAGAGACAATTCGCGCATCGGCTGATCGAAGACGCCGGCGCTTCCGTCATCCACGGACATTCGTCACATCACGCGAAGGGAGTCGAGGTCCATCGCAACCGGTTGGTTCTTTACGGCTGCGGCGATTTTTTGAACGACTATGAGGGCATCAGCGGCTTCGAAAGCTTTCGCGGCGATTTATCCCTGATGTATTTCGCGGATATCGATGCGAGCGGCGATCTCCTGCAGCTTCGAATGGTTCCGCTGCATATGCGGCGCTTTCGCCTTGAACGGGCGTCGACCGCCGACGCCCAATGGCTTGCGCAAACGCTCGATCGCGAGAGCGCGCCATTCGGCGTTCGCGTCCGGCGCCAACCAGACGGCGCGCTGTCAGCTTCCTGGTCCGGCGGCGAATGAGCGCCGCGACGCTCGTGACGGGGAGGCCGACGCCTCCCATTTTCTCCCCATCTGACATTCGTGAGCACAAAGGCGGAGCTTGATCGATGGCCATCGTTCTCAATCACACCATCGTGCCGGCGCGCGACAAGGAGGCCGCGGCGCGCTGGTTCGCACGGATTTTCGGTCTGCGCTACGACGGCGCCAAGGGCCATTTCGCGCCGGTGAAGGTCAATAGCGAGCTCACCTTGCTGTTCGACAATGACGAGGGCTTCGAGGCCGGCCATTACGCCTTCCACGTCAGCGATAATGAGTTCGATGAGATTTTCCGGCGCGTGAAGGACGAAGGCGTCGTCTTTGGCAGCGCGCCGGGTCGATTCACCGACGGCCAGCTCAACGACTGGAACGGCGGCCGCGGCGTCTATTTCAAAAGCCCCGACGGCCATGTGCTCGAGCTGATGACGCAGCCGCAGTAGGCGTCGTCCTGGCCTGGCGGGGGGCTCGGCGAGTCAGCTACTAGGCAGTGCTCGGTCATTGTTGCGCTGCAAGAAGCGCGCTTCCATTGATCTGGCGACTTTTTTCTGTTCGGCTGAGCTTTGGACCGGATAAGTTCGAACTGGTTTTTGGCAGTGTTGAAATGGACGATTTAGAAAGCTTGAGACTAGCATTAGATCGCGAGCGGCTGAAGTTCGAACGACAGAAGCTTGCAACGGAAGTAAGACATAGGCGACAGGAGTCGAGAAGGCCCAGGCCCGCATTCTGGAAAGATCTCCTGTCGAACCCTCTGGCGTTGGCGATCGTCGGCGGCTTCATCACGCTTATGACGAGTATTGTGTCGTCGACTTACACTTCCTCGCAAAATCGGGAAGCGGAGAAGATGCGTGCAGCCTATGCTCGTGACAGCGCGCGCGACAGCCTAGCTGCGGACCTTATCAAGAAATTTGTCGAGGGCCCCTCCCGAGAAGCTGTGCGGGAAAACCTCAAATTTTTGGTCGACGCCGGACTGGTCCCGACCTACGCAAACGAAATCAGAGCGTATCTCCAAGCTAATCCAGATGCCGCGCCTCAAGTCGCCTTCCGAGGAGGCATTACTGGCGTAGACGACGCTGTTCCGGTTGAAAGACTTTCAAAGTCCGACCCGATGGCAACACTCGCGCAAAGCGTCGGTCGTCTCGCGAGCGCCAATGGGCAGGAACTGTGTACTGCTTTCCTCGTCGCACCCAGAGTGATCGCCGCAGCGGGCCACTGCATCTTAAACTCGCAAGAAAAGACGATGAAATTTCTGATCGGCGGGAGGGAGATCAACGCGATGGTGGTTTCGAGAGAATTCACCACCTTAGGAAAAAAGAATTATGCGGTTCTCAACCTAACCGACGCTCCATCGCTTCCGTTTCTCAAGTTGGCGAAACGGGCGCCATCCATGGGCGAGCATCTCTCAATCCTCATGTTCCGCGGCTCCGCGAAACAGCTTGCGGTCCGTTCAGATGACTGTCGTGTGTCTGCTATCGAATCAGAAACATTTGTCCATGGTTGTGATACCGGACCGGGATCGTCGGGAGCTCCGATCATTTCGGAAATGGGGGAGGTCATCGGTGTGCACAACGGACGCAAAAATCAAGGTGCAAGCGACGCGGGCGGATGGGCGACGAGAGCCGACGCTCTGCCCATCTATTGACTAGGCGCTTCAAGAACCCGCACTGCCATGTTTTAGGACGGATGACGCAGCCACAGTAGCGCGCGCCGCCCTAGGCCGCTCGGGCCTCGTAAAAAATCGCCTGCATCGGCAGGCGCATGGGGGTCTCGCCGAGTTCTTGCGCGAGCCGCTCGGTCAGCGCCTCGACAAGCGATTCGGGGCGCGCGCCGCCGCGCTCGCGGAGCTGTTCGAAGAGCGGACTGCCGAAGACGAATCCCCTCGCAAAAGTCGCCGGGTCTGTGACCTCTGCGACGCGCGCCTTTACGGAAATGACGATGTCCGTGAAGCCGGCGTCGATCAGCGATTCCTTGATGGGATCGATCTCGGCGCAGGAAAAAGCCAGAAACTGCGGCGGATCGCCGGGAAAAAATCGTTCGATCACCTCGAGCCCCAGGCGAGGGAAAGGATTGTGGCGCGGCGCATCCCAGACGCTAAAGAAATATTCGCCGCCCGGCCGCAGAGTCCGTCGCGCCTCACGATGCGCGCGGTCCTTATCGGGAAAGAACATCAGCCCGAACTGACAGACGATCGCGTCGAAGGCGCCGTCGTCAAAAGGCAGGGCCGTCGCGTCGGCCGAACGGAAAATCACTTGCTCCGCAGCGCCGAACTTCGTCTTCGCCACTTCGAGCATCGGCGCATGGAGGTCGGTTGCGGTCAGCTTCGCCTGTGGATCGAGAGAGTCGCGCAGCTTGCGCGTGACGATTCCCGTGCCTGCCGCCATTTCGAGCACGTCCATTGGCGCGCTCGCGGCCGTCCGAGCGGCGACATCGGCGGCGTAATCCGCAAAGAGCACCGGACCGAGGCCACGGTCGTAAAAAATGGGAATGTCGCCGATGAAGCGCGCTGTTTCGCGGTTCACGGCGACATTCCTTCAATCAGCAGAGACGGGCGCCTGCCGCGTGACCCGCCCCTGCTCGTGAGCTGAAACAGGGACTGGGTCACGGGCGACGACTGGCGCTTTACTGCGCAGGCTGTTCGGCCGGCTCCTCGACCGGAGCTGCGGGCTTCGGCTTGGGTTTAGCCTTGGGCTTCGGCTTCGGCTTCGGCTTAACCGGCTGCTCGACCACCGCCTCTGGGGCCGGAGCCGCCTCGGGCATCGCCATGGGCGCGGCTTGCGGCGGCGGCGGCGCTTCGGTCAACGGCGCCGGAGCGGGCGCCGGGGCCGGCGCGCTCTCCATTGGCGCTTCTACGGCCGCCGGCTGCTCAGCCGGAGGCGTTTCGGGCGCCGGCGCGGCCGAGGCGTCAGGCGCAGCCGCGGCGTCGGGTGCAGCCGTGGCGTCCGACTCGGCTGGAGGCGCCGGGGCTTCGCCCGGCGCAGCGTCCTCGGCGGGCGCAGGTTTGAACCGGCCCTCGATCGCGGCTTTCAGATTGGCGACGCCTTCGGTCGGCGCAGCGTAGATGCCGAGGCCAAAACCTATCGCGCCAAAGATAACCGCCGTCAGAATTGTTGAAATGCCACGCGCCATTCCATGGTTTCCTCTGTAAGATAAAGAGCCGCCGAGCGACGACACAACGAAGGCGGATGTTGTTGCGCGAACGCTCGATCGAGCGGCGCGAGTTCCTTTACAAGGAGCCCGGGCGTTCATACTTGCACGCCCGCGCTTTGGCCGACAAGCCCGCAAAGACGATGGTCAATTGCACGGCGCCGCCATTTGAAGCGGCTGATTATGGTCAGCGCATGGCGAGCACAGGCGGCGGCCCGCGTCAAGGCCGAGCGTCGAAGACGGCGATCGGCGCCCGGCGTCCGCTGCAGCGGGACTAACGCGCCTCCTCTTCCAGAAACCTCGGAAACACCGGCGTCGGCGGCGGGAGCGGCGCGCCCTCCTGCAGGGCGTTCGCCGCGTCGGCGTGCGCGAAGTCCCGCGCGTCCGGCCCGACGTCCAGGAGATCGAGAAGCTTGCCGGCGGATTCGGGCATAAACGGCTGCAGGGGAATCGCCAGCCGGCGCAGCGTTTCGGCGGTGACGTAGAGAATCGTCTCCATCCGCGCGGGGTCGCTCTTCTTCTTCGCCCAGGGTTCTTCACCGGCGAAGTAGCGATTCGCCTCGGCGACGACGCGGAAAATTTCCGCCAGCGCGTGGTGCGGCGCGTATTCCTCCATCGCGGCGCGGGCTTTCGCCATCACGTCGGCCGCTTGCGCGAGAATGTCGTTGTCGGCGTCCGTAAGGACATGTTTACGTGGTACGGCGCCCATACAATTCTTGGCGATCATCGACAGCGAGCGCTGCGCGAGATTGCCGAGGTCGTTGGCGAGATCGGCGTTGATGCGGTTGACGATCGCCTCGTGCGAATAATTGCCGTCCTGGCCGAAAGGAATCTCGCGCAGAAAGAAATAACGCAGCTGGTCGACGCCATAGCGCTCGGCCAAATCGATCGGATCGACGACATTGCCGACCGACTTCGACATCTTCTCGCCTTTGGAGAACAGGAAGCCGTGGACGACGACCTGCTTGGGCAAAGGCGCGCCTGCGGACATCAGGAACGCCGGCCAGTAGATGGCGTGAAAGCGGGTGATGTCCTTGCCGATGACATGCGCGTCGGCGGGCCAGAAGCACGCCTTGTTTCCGCCTTCCGTAAGATATCCCGTAGCCGTTACGTAATTCGTAAGCGCATCGACCCAGACATACATCACGTGCTTCGCGGCGGTGTGCGCGCTCGGCGGGATCTCGATGCCCCAATCGAATGTCGTACGCGACACCGAGAGGTCGGTCAGCCCGCGCTTCACGAAGGCGACGATCTCGTTTCTGTAGTGTTCGGGCGTGATGAAGCGCGGATGCGCCGCGTAATGCGCCAGCAATTTCTCCGCATAGGCCGACAATTTGAAGAACCAGCTCTCCTCCTCCACCCACTCGACCGGCGTGCCCGTCGGCGCGAATTTCTTGCCGTCGCGTTCGGTGAGCTCGTCCTCGTCGTAATAGGCCTCGTCGCGCACCGAATACCAGCCGGCGTATTTGGAGAGATAAAGGTCGCCGTTCGCCTCCATGCGCCGCCACATTTCGAGCACGGTCTCTTTGTGGCGCGCCTGCGTCGTGCGCACGATGTCGTCGGCGCGGGCGTTCAGCGCCTCGCCCATCCGCGCGAATTGCGCGGCGGTGCGGTCGGCGAGCGCCCACGGCGTCAGCCCTTCCTTCTCGGCCGTGCGCTGCATCTTCTGCCCGTGCTCGTCCATGCCGGTGACAAACAGCACGTCATAGCCGTCAAGCCTCTTCCATCGGGCGAAGGCGTCGGTGGCGATGCGCTCATAGGCGTGGCCGATATGCGGCGCGCCATTCGCATAGGGAATGGCCGTCGTGATCATGTAAGGGGGGCGTTCAGGCATGGCTCGGGTCTAGCGCGGTTTGCGGGCGCGGGGAAGCGCCCCAAGGCTATTCGAGAAATGGGGCGAGCGCGGATCGCCATTTTTCCCGCTTTTCGGCGAATGTCATCGATGCATGTGCGGGACTCGTCGAGGGCAGTCGGCGTGAAGCGATCGCCGCGGCGCGAACCGACAGCCTGGGCAGAACCAGCCGCTGATAGAGGCTGGCCGCCGTGGCGCCATTGAAGCCGATCAGCGCGATCTCCGGATGCATCTCGAAAAAGCGCTCGAAATCATTGGCTCGCACAGTCGAGAGCTCGATCCGCTGGTCGAGGCTGCCAGGCCGATGGGCGCTTGCGCAGACATCCCAGAGGGCGACGCCGCGCGCATTCAGGCTGCGCAGACGATCGACGTAGCAAGCGCCCGCATCGAAGCCGAACAGGCTGCCCATCAGCGTCCAAAACGCGTTGCGCGGCTGTGCGTAATACTGCTGGCGCTCAAGAGAACGCTGGCCGGGAAGTGAACCGAGAATCAAGAGCTTTGCGTCACTTGTCGCCGAGGGAGGGAAGCCGACGGAATAGGTCATTACGGAACTGCGACTCCCCTTCCCGCCTCCGATGCGCTAAATTGATCGCTCGGAGCATGAGTATGAGCGTAACCAAGAACGCGCCGAGGGATCTGGCGAGGCGCTTCGCCGAGAAGCGGAGCGGTCACACAAATGGCTGGCGGCGCGAGACCTTCTCGCTGGAGCGCCTCGAGGCGCGGGCGAAGGCGCGCGAGTGGTTCGAACGCTTCCCCAAGGCCGCCTATATGACCGAGATCGAGTTCTGGCGCGAACTGGAGGATGGGCGGATCGAGTTCACGATGCGCCGCCTGCCGAGCGCCGACTAGAGCAGGTTGCGAAAAAGTTGACAGACTTTTTCAATGAGAACCTGCTCCAACGTTTTGATTTGGAGCGCTTCCCGATCACATGATTCCATGTGATCGGGAAGCGCTCTAGCGCCAGCCCAGCCTATTCGGGACCGACGTCCGGCGTGCGCCAGCCCAGATGCTGGCCGCTGTCGACGGCGATCATCTGCCCCGTCACGTTTTTCGCCCGGCTGAGGTAAACCACGGCGTCGACCACGCCGGAGACGTCGGCGGCCCGCTGCAGCGGCACGCCGCGGGCTTCCATCTCGAACTCCCGTTCTCCAAGCGCGGCATTTGCAAAGACCGGCCCCGGTCCGACGGCGTTGACGCGAATGCGCGGCGCGAAGGCCTGCGCCATGGTGCGCGTCGCCGCCCACAGCGCCGATTTCGACAGCGTGTAGGAGAAATAGCGCGGCGTGAGACGCAAAACGCTTTGATCGAGAATATTGACGATGGCGCCATCGACGCTTGCCGGCAGCGCCGCCGCAAAGTCGCGCGACAGCAGCAGCGGCGCCCGCAGATTGACCTGCATCTGCCGCTCATACAGCTCGAGCGAAAAGTCCTGCGCCGCGTCGATTTCAAAAATCGAGGCGTTGTTGACGAGGAGCCGCAGCGGTCCGAAGGCTTCGCCGGCCTGCTCAATGAGGCGCTGCGTCGATTCCGCGTCGGCAAGATCGGCGATCGCCGTCGCCGCCCGCCCGCCGCGTCGCCGGATCGCGTGCGCGGCAAGCTCGGCCTCCTCGGCCGAACGCGGAGAGGCGTGCAGCACGAGGGGCCGCCCCTCGCGCGCGAAGCGCTCGGCGATGGCGAGGCCGATGCGACGCGGCGCGCCGGTGACCAGCACCGGGCCGTCCGCGTCGTCGCCGCCCTCGCTCATGCGTTCACCCTCTCGTCGAGCGTCCAGATTAGCCTTCGGGATCCTCGCCCTCGCCGACGTCGCCGATATGCTCGACGGAGACGACGCGCTCGTCTTCGGCCGTGTCGAAGACGATGACGCCCTGAGCGCCGCGCCCGGCGATGCGGATGCCGTCGACGGAGCAGCGGATCAGCTGGCCGCCATCCGTCACCAGCATGATTTCGTCGCCATGGCCGACGGGGAAGGAGGCGACGAGCTTGCCGTTTCTGGCGTTCACCGCCATCGCGACGATGCCTTTGCCGCCGCGGCCCGTCGTACGATATTCGTAAGAGCTCGTACGCTTTCCGTAACCGTTCTCGGACACGGTCAGAATGATCTGCTCGGCCGCCTGCATCTCGTAAAAGCGGGTATCCGACAGCTCCACGGCGATCGCCGCCTCTTCCGTCTCGGTCCCCGCCTCGGGCGAAACATCTTCGCCCATGCGCCGGCGCAGCGCGTTGGCGCGTTTCAGATAGGCGGCCCGTTCCTCGCCGGCGGCGTCGAAATGATTGAGAATCGACAGCGAGATCACCCGATCGTCCTGCCCCAGCGCCACGCCGCGCACGCCCATCGAGGTGCGGCCCTGGAAGACGCGGACCTCCGGCACGGCGAAGCGGATGCATTGGCCGTCGCGTGTGGTCAGCAGCACGTCGTCGCGCTCTGTCGCGGTCGCGACGTCGACAATGGCCTCGCCGTCGTCGAGCTTCATGGCGATGAGGCCGTTGCGGCGAACGTCGACGAAATCGGAGAGTTTGTTGCGCCTCACCGTGCCGCGCGTCGTCGCGAAAATGACGTCGAGCGTCGCCCAGCTGTCCTCGTCTTCAGGCAGCGGCATGATCGAGGTGATGCGCTCGTCTTGTTCGAGGGGCAGCAGATTGACGAGCGCCTTGCCGCGCGCCTGCGGCGCCGAGAGCGGCAATCGCCAGACTTTTTCCTTATAGGCCTTGCCAAGTGAGGAAAAGAACAGCACCGGCGTATGCGTATTGGCGACGAACAGACGGTGGACGAAATCCTCCTCCTTCGTCTGCATGCCGGAACGGCCTTTGCCGCCGCGCCTTTGCGCGCGATAGGTCGAGAGCGGCACGCGCTTGATATAGCCGGCGTGCGAGACGGTGACGACCATGTCTTCGCGGGCGATCAGGTCCTCGTCCTCGACCTCGCCGTCGGCCTCAAGGATCTGCGTGCGGCGCGGCGTGGCGTGGGCGTCTTTCACCGCCAGCAGTTCGTCCTTGACGATGCCGAACAGGCGTTCGCGCGAGCGCAGAATATCGAGGTAATCGGCGATCTCGGCGGCGAGCTTGTTCAGAGCTTCGGAGATCTCCTCGCGTCCGAGCGCCGTGAGCCGTTGCAGACGCAGATCGAGAATTGCGCGCGCCTGCGCCTCCGAAAGCCGGATGGCGCCATCATCGCTGAGTCGGTGCCGCGGGTCGGCGATCAGTTCGACGAGCGGCGCCATGTCCTTGGCCGGCCAGTCCCGCGCCATGAGCGCTTCGCGGGCCGCGGTCGCGTCGGGCGACGTGCGGATGAGATGGATGACCTCATCGATATTCGCCACCGCGATGGCGAGACCGACCTGCAGATGGGCGCTGTCGCGCGCCTTGTTGAGTCGGAATTTGGTGCGGCGGGTGACGACCGTCTCGCGGAAATCGACGAAGGCGCGCAGCACGTCATGGAGCGTCATCAGCTCCGGGCGGCCGCCGTTCAACGCGATCATATTGACGGGAAAGCTTGTCTGCAGCGTCGTATGACGCCAAAGCTGGTTGAGGACGACGTCGGCGACAGCGTCGCGCTTCAGTTCGACGACGATGCGCATGCCGTCGCGATCGGACTCATCGCGCAGATCGGCGACGCCCTCGATCTTCTTCTCCCGCACCAGATCGGCGATGCGCTCGATCAGCGTCGCCTTGTTCACCTGATAGGGTATTTCGGTGAAGATGATCGCCTCGCGATCCTTGCGCAGAGTCTCGATCTCCGACTTGGCGCGCATGATGATCGAACCGCGGCCGGTCGCGAAGGCGTTGCGAATGCCGCCGCGCCCGAGGATGCTCGCCGCGGTGGGAAAATCCGGTCCCGGCACGATGTCCATCAGCTCGGCGATGGTGATGTCGGGCCGATCGATCATGGCGATGCAGGCGTCGATGACCTCGCCGAGATTATGCGGCGGAATGTTCGTCGCCATGCCGACGGCGATGCCGCCGGCGCCGTTGACCAGCAGATTGGGGAAACGCGCCGGCAGAACCGTCGGCTCGTTCTCCTTGCCGTCGTAATTGGCCTGGAAGTCGACCGTGCCTTCGTCAAGATCTTCGAGCAGCGCGAGCGCGGGCTTTGCGAGCCGGGACTCGGTGTAGCGCATCGCCGCCGGCGGATCATTGTCGACCGATCCGAAATTGCCCTGCCCGTCAATGAGCGGCAGCCGCATCGAAAAAGGCTGCGCCATGCGCACAAGCGCGTCGTAGATCGCCGCGTCTCCGTGCGGATGATATTTACCCATCACGTCGCCGACGATGCGCGCCGACTTCACATAGGATTTATCGGGCGTATGGCCGTTCTCGTGCATGGAGAACAGAATGCGCCGATGCACGGGCTTCAGGCCGTCACGCACGTCCGGCAGCGCGCGCGACACGATCACGCTCATCGCGTAATCGAGATAGCTGCGCTTCATCTCGTCGGCGATGGAAACCGGCCTTATGTCAGAGCCGGGCTTGTCGGAATCGTTTTTCTTGGAGTCGTCGTCGGCCAAGTGAGCGCCAGTTCAAGGATAGCGTCGAGTTCACATGTCTATAGGCGATTCGAGCGGGCGACGCCAGCACGAGCGCCTTATGAAGTTTGATGTTTTTCAAATGCTTATTGGCGCCTAGCCGTCTTTCTCCGTGGACTTTGGCGTCTTGCGCCTCCCCGCGGATGGAATCTGCCGTTTCGGGCCCGACCGGCGCGCGGCTTCAAGCGCAAACTTCGCCCATCGAACCAGTTCGTCGGCGTCTTCGAGCGCCTGATCAGGGAGGCTCCAATAGGAGATCGTGACGGGTCGGTCCTTGCCTTGGTAGACGAACGGCCGGGAGCCCGCCTCTTGAAATCGCGCGGCGCTATGCCGATCGGCCTTCAGGTAGATTTCGCCGTCGGCTTCGATCGCGAAGAAGAGGCCGTCGGCGTAAACGCCATGGCCGCCGAACATGCGCTTGACGGACACAGCGGCAAAGGGCACGAAAAGCTCCTCGATATGCGCGCGGTCCATGGCGGCCTCGACGCGATCAGGAACTCCCCATCTGCGGCGCGGCGCCGAGCCTTTCCGGGTCTGCCGGCGTCAGCTCGACGCTCTCGCCACAGCCGCAGGCCGACGTCTGATTGGGGTTTTCAAACACAAAGGTCGAGGAGAACTGCGTCGTTTTCACGTCCATCGTCGTGCCGAGCAGGTAGAGCACCGCCGCGGCGTCGACGATCACGCGACCGCCCTCGATGTCGATCACCTCGTCGCCCCGCTTCGGTTCGGCGATCTCCATCTTGTAGGACATGCCGGCGCAGCCGCCCTTCTCCACGGAGACGCGCAGCCCCTCCCCTTCGGCGCTGGCCGCAAGCAGGCTGCGGACCCGCTCCGCCGCAGCGGGGCTGACGTTCATCACGCTCATCTTCTGCATGGAAGTCATCGCAAAACCATTCCTCTGGAGCGTGTCCGCTCACCACATGTCGAGCGCCACGCGCGCTTCGTCCGACATGCGGCTTTGATCCCAAGGCGGATCGAACACCATATTCACCTTCACGTCGCTGACGCCAGGCACGGCGCTCACCGCATTCTTGACCCACACCGGCATTTCGCCGGCGACGGGGCAGCCCGGCGCAGTCAGCGTCATGTCGATCTCCACGAAGCCATCTTCCGCGATGTCGACCCGGTAGATGAGGCCAAGCTCATAAATGTCAGCGGGAATTTCAGGATCGTAGACGGTCTTGAGCGCCTTAACGATGTCGTTCGTCAGCCGCTCATTTTCAATGGCCTGAGACGTCTGGTCCGGCGTCGCGGCGCGCTGGGTTTCGCTTGTATTGGGAGCATCGTTCATGAACACGAAATTCTCCTCAGGCGAAAAGAGAGCGGGCCTTTTCGAGCGCTTCCGCCAGCCGGTCGATCTCCTCGCGCGTGTTGTAGAGCGCGAAGGATGCGCGACAGGTGGAGGTGACGCCCAAACGCGAAAGAAGCGGCATGGCGCAATGCGTACCGGCGCGCACGGCTATGCCGGAACGATCGATCACCGTGGCGATGTCGTGCGCATGCGCCGCCGCCATGTCGAAGGAAAGGATCGGCCCCTTGTCCGGCGCCCGCCCATAAATTCTCAGCCCCTCGATCTGCGACAGTCTCTGATGCGCGTAAGCGGTCAGCCCTGCTTCATATTCGCGGATCGCGTCCCGACCGATGCGCTCCATATAGTCGAGCGCCGCGCCGAGCCCGACCGCCTGGGCGATGGGCGGCGTGCCCGCTTCGAACCGGTGCGGCGGGGAATTATAGGTGACGCCCTCGAGCGTCACCGTTTCGATCATCTCGCCGCCGCCGCAGAACGGCGGCAACGCCTCCAGCCATTTACGCTTACCGTAAAGCGCGCCGATGCCGGTCGGGGCATAAAGCTTATGGCCGGTCACCACATAAAAGTCGACGTCGAGCGCGCGCACGTCGACATCGAGATGCACAGCGCCCTGCGAGCCGTCGACAACCAGCGGCACGCCATGCGCGTGAGCAATGCGGGCGACCTCGGCGATCGGGGTCGGCGCGCCGAGAACATTCGACATATGCGTGAGCGCCACGATCTTGGTGCGCTTGGTGAACAGCTTCTCGAACGCTTCGAGGTCGAAACTGCCGTCGGCGTCAACCTCGAGCCATTTCAACACGGCGCCCTTGCGCTCACGCAGAAAATGCCAGGGAACGATGTTGGAGTGGTGCTCCATCATCGAAAGAATAATCTCGTCGCCTTCGCCGATATGCGCTTGGCCGAAGGAAGCCGCGACGAGATTCAAGGCCTCGGTCGCGCCGCGGGTGAAAATGATCTCGTCCGTCGATTCGGCGTTGAGGAAGCGGCGCAGCGTCTCGCGCGCGCCCTCATAGCCTTCGGTTGCGGCATTGGCGAGATAATGCAGTCCGCGATGCACATTGGCGTATTCATGCTCGTAGAACCGCGTCAGGCGATCGATCACGGCGCGCGGCTTTTGCGCCGACGCGGCGTTGTCGAGATAGGCGAGCGGCTTCCCATAGGGACGTTCGGAAAGAATCGGGAAATCCGCCCGAACCGCTTCGATGTCGTAAGCCGTCTGAATGCGCGTAATCTCGTTCATCGGCTGATCCTTCTAGAAAGCCACACGCTAACGCGATCGCTGAGAAACGCCTTCAACTGCTCATCCTCGATTGCGTCCATCGCCTCATTGGCGAAACCCTCGATGAGCAAGGCTTCGGCCTCGCGGCGCGGCAGTCCGCGCGCGGTGAGATAGAACAACTGATCCTTGTCGAGCCGGCCGCAGGTCGCGCCATGGCCGCATTGCACGTCGTCGGCGAAGATTTCGAGCTCCGGCTTGTTGTTCATCGCCGCCTGCTCGGAGAGCAGAAGCGCCTTCGACTGCATGACGCCGTCCGTCTTCTGCGCGCCCGCGCGGACGATGACCTTGCCCTGAAACACGCCGACGCTCTGCTCATCGAGGATATTGCGAAAAACTTCCCGGCTTTCGCCGCATGGCTTTGCGTGATCGACGATGAGAGTCGTGTCGGCGTGCAAGCCGCCGCGTCCCAATGTCGCGCCGTCAAAGACCGCCCGCGCTTTCTCGCCGTCGAGGCGCGCGAAGATCTGCCGTCGATTCAACCCTTCGCCCTCGATCAGCGCGAAGGAATTGATCGTGGCGCCCGCGTCGAGATGCGCGAGCAGCGACGCAACGCGGATCGCCCGATCGACGCCGCCCGAGAGATGGGCGACGAGGTCGAGGCGCGCACCCGGCGCCAATCGAAGCACGAGGGCGCTATTGTCCTGCGCCGGCGCCGACGAAAGCGCGCCAACAGTTTCGATCATTGTCGCTCGAGCGCCGGCGCCCAGCATGACGAGCGCCCGCGTATAGGTCGACTGCGCGGCCTCCGCGGACGCCAATGTCGCGAGTTCGATCGCGCGGTCGATCGCGGCGCCCGGCGCGATCTGAATGACGACGCCGTCCTGCATCAGCGCCGCATTGAGAGCGAGGATCGGGTCCTGCGCGCCAATATCGGCGCTGGCGAGCGCTGACATGACATGCGGCTCTCCCTGCGCCAGGGCGTCGCGCAGCGATTGGACGACGACGCCATCGGGGAGCCGCGCGATATCCGAGAGATCCGGCCGGAAAACGCCGTCGAGCGTGACGAGACGCAGAGAATCATGGGCGCGCGGCAGCGACACTGCGGCGCGAGACGCGGTGGCGAGCGGCGCCGGCCGGCCCATCGCCGTTTTGAGGTCGGTGTAGTGCCACGCCTCCATGCGCCGGTTCGGCACGCCAGACTCGGAGAACGCCGCCCAGCCGGCCGCGCGCAGACGCGGCGCGCCCTTGTCGCGCATCTCTTCGTAAAAGGAGGAAAGCGTCGCTTCCGCTTCGCTCGCCAGCTTGATCATCGCCTATGCCGCCTCTTGCGCGATGTAATCCTGATAGCCGCGCTCTTCGAGCTCCAGAGCAAGTTCCGGACCGCCCGACCGCATGATGCGCCCCTGCGCCATCACGTGCACCGAATCTGGCCTGATATAGTCAAGCAGGCGCTGATAATGCGTAATGACGATGAAGGCGCGCTCGGGCGAGCGCAGGGCGTTGACGCCGTCCGCGACGACGCGCAGCGCGTCGATGTCGAGCCCGGAATCCGTCTCATCGAGGATCGCAAGACGCGGCTGCAGGAGCGCCATCTGCAGGATTTCCATCCGCTTTTTCTCGCCGCCCGAAAAACCGGCGTTCAGCGGCCGGCGCAGCATGTCCGGCGCGATGCCGAGCGACGCCGCTGCCTCCTTGACGCGCTTCATGAATTCCGGCGTCTGCAATTCCGGCTCGCCGCGGGCGCGCCGCTGCGCGTTGAGCGCGGCCTTCAAAAAGGTCATCGTCGCGACGCCGGGAATTTCGACCGGATATTGGAAGGCGAGAAAGACGCCCTTGGCGGCGCGCTCCGCCGGGTCGAGGTCGAGAATGTTCTCGCCGTTGAGCCGCACGTCGCCGCTCGTCGCCTCATAGCCTTCGCGGCCGGCGATGACGTAGGAGAGCGTCGATTTGCCCGTCCCGTTCGGCCCCATGATCGCCGCGACCTCGCCGGCCTTGACGCTGAGCGTAAGGCCCCTGAGAATTTCGCGATCGCCGACGGTGACTCTGAGGTCTTTGATTTCGAGCATCAATTCAGCCCCTCGAGCCGTCGCCTCATATGCACATAGCGAACCACTTCCACGCGGTCCTCGAGCAACTGATACAGGATTAGATAGACGCCGCTTATCGCGCTTCTCACGCCTTTCCCGATGTCCGGTCGCTCTGGTCCGATTTGCGGATGTAAGCCCAACAATCTCGTTTTCCTTTCCAGCGCATCCAACGTCCGATCCGCAGCGGTCTCATTCTCTTATGCAATATAAGACCAGATCTCGATTAGATCCTCTTCAGCGCGCGCCGTTCGAACGATGCGCATGAAGGATTAGCTCTGTGAATGACGACGGCGCGCCTCGGCTTTGATTTCATCGATCGCCCCGAAACGCCCGGGGCCGCTTTCGACTCCTTCGCGCCATAGTCTTCGCACTTCATCCACGTTCATACGCTCGACAAGGCGTTCCGTGCGCCATTGCGCCACTGCGGCGCGAATGGCCTCATTCTCCGACACGAGCTCGCCGGAATCGACCGCAGCAGCAAGTTCGGACTCCAATTCCTCTGGAAGAGAAATGTGTAACGTGCGCATCACCCAACGCTCCCTTCGAGCGAAATCGAGATCAGCTTCTGCGCTTCGACCGCGAACTCCATCGGCAGCTGCTGCAGCACGTCGCGCACGAAGCCGTTGACGATCAGCGCCGTCGCCTCTTCCGCCGAAAGCCCGCGCTGCATGGCGTAGAACAGCTGGTCCTCGGAAATCTTGGACGTCGTCGCTTCATGCTCGAACTGCGCGCTCGGATTCTTCGATTCGATATAGGGAACCGTATGCGCGCCGCAGTTGGACCCGATCAGCAGACTGTCGCACTGCGTGAAGTTGCGTGCGCCGTCCGCCTTACGATGCGCGGAAACCTGGCCGCGATAGGTGTTCTGCGAACGTCCGGCCGAGATGCCCTTGGAGATGATGCGGCTTTTGGTGTTCTTGCCCAGATGCAGCATCTTGGTGCCGCTGTCGACCTGCTGATAGCCGTTCGACACCGCGATCGAATAGAACTCGCCCTGCGAACCGTCGCCGCGCAGGATGCATGAGGGATATTTCCAGGTGATCGCCGAGCCCGTCTCGACCTGCGTCCAGGAGATATGCGAATTGCGCCCGCGGCAATCGCCGCGCTTGGTGACGAAATTGTAAATGCCGCCCCTGCCCTCGCTGTCGCCGGGATACCAGTTCTGCACCGTCGAATATTTGATTTCGGCGTCGTCGAGCGCGACGAGCTCCACCACCGCCGCATGAAGCTGGTTTTCGTCGCGCTTGGGCGCCGTGCAGCCTTCGAGGTAGCTCACATAGGAGCCTTCGTCGGCGATGATCAGCGTGCGCTCGAACTGTCCCGTATTCTGCTCATTGATGCGGAAGTAGGTCGAAAGCTCCATCGGGCAGCGCACGCCCTTCGGCACATAGACGAAGGAGCCGTCGGAGAAGACCGCGCTGTTCAGCGTCGCGTAGAAATTGTCGGTCACCGGCACGACGGAGCCGAGATATTTCCGCACGAGCTCCGGGTGCGTCTGCACCGCCTCGGAAATCGGGCAGAAGATCACGCCCGCCTTGGCCAGCTCCGCCTTGAAGGTGGTCGCGACGGACACGCTGTCGAAAACCGCGTCAACGGCCACGCGGCGGGTCTCGACGCCGGTGAGAATTTCTTGCTCGCGCAGCGGGATGCCAAGCTTCTCGTACGTGCGCAGCAGCTCGGGATCGACCTCGTCGAGCGACTTCGGGCCCGGCGTGGATTTTGGGGCCGAGTAATAATAGAGGTCCTGGAAGTCGATGCGCGGATAGTGTACGCGCGCCCAGCGCGGCTCAGGCATCGTCAGCCAGCGCCGGTAGGCCTCGAGGCGCCAATCGGTGAGCCACTGCGGCTCGTTCTTCTTGGCCGAGATGAAACGAACGATGTCTTCATTCAGGCCCTTGGGGGCCTTTTCCGATTCGATATCGGTCGAAAACCCGTACTTATAGGCGTCGACGTCGATGGACTCGACGCGCGCAACGGTCTCCTGACGAGCCGCCATCTGTCTTTCTCCTCGTCACGACGGGTTCAAGGCCCGCCGGCCGATCGTTCCGCCTCAGCCTAGCACCTTTTGGCGTCGACTAGGCGGCGGAATGCCGGGACCTTATGCGATCCACGACACGTGCAAGAACCTTTCCAAACTCTTCTACATCCTCTTGCGTCGAAGACCAACCGAAACTGGCCCTCAGCGCCTCCCTTTCAGCCGCGCCCATCGCCGCAAGCACGTGCGATTCCGTCATTTTGCCTGACGAACAGGCCGAGCCTGCTGAAAGCGCGACATTCTCGAGGTCGAGCGCCATCAGCATCGTGCGTGGGGCAAGGCCGGGAAGTGAGAAAGCGCTGGCGTTTGGCGCGCGCGGCGCCCTTGAACCGTAGAATCGGGCGTCGGGCGCGACTTTCAAGACTTGCCGCTCCAGCGCGTCGCGCAAATCGGCGAGTCGAGACGCCTCCCCCGCCAAATCTGCGGTCGCCGCCGTGAGCGCCGCTGCAAAACCGGCGATTCCGGGAATATTCTCGGTGCCCGCGCGACGCCCGAATTCCTGGCCGCCGCCGCGCAGCGCCGGCGCCTCCGGATGCAGGCTCTCGTCACGAAAGGCGAGCGCGCCGACGCCCATCGGGCCGCCCAGCTTATGTGAGGAAAAGAACATTATATCCGCGCCGGTCGTCGCGAATGTCGTCTTCAGCCGTCCGACGGATTGCACGGCGTCGCAGACGACGACGCCCTTCGCCGCATGGATCAGCTCGGCCGCCTCGGCGACCGGCTGAATGACGCCCGTCTCATTGTTGACGGCCTGCAGCGCCAGCATCACGCGCGCGCCGGCGCGCCGCGCCAGCGCCTGTTTCAGCGCGTCGAGCGCAATAGAGCCTTCGGGGGTCAACGGAAGGGTTTCAACTGCGTCGGGCGGAAAGCGATGCCCCTGCAGGACGCAGTGATGTTCGCCGGCGCCGATCAGCAACGCCTCTATCGGCGCTTCGTCGCCCTCTCGGCGAAGCGCTGGCGACAGCGCGAGATTCGCCGCCTCTGTCGCGCCGCTCAAAAAAACGACGCCCCGGCGCTCCGCGCCAACCGCCCTGGCGACTTCGGCCCGTGCGCCTTCGAGCAGCGCCTTGGCCGCCCGGCCCTCGGCATGGACGGAGGAAGGATTGCCGAGCGTCTCCAGCGCGTCGAGCATCGCCGCGCGCGCCTGCGGGCGCAGCGGCGATGTCGCGTTGTGGTCGAGATAGACGCGTCTTTTCATGGAGCCGCCATTCTAGCAGATGGCGTCGGCTCCGGCGCGTTTCTTGTCCGTCGCGCGCCACGGGCCGCTGAAAGGCCGATTCATGCGCGTCGAGATCGACAAGCCCCATGTGGAGGCGCTCGTCGCGCGATTTCCGGCTCACGCTCGCCTGTCCGCGCGGCCGCGCTTCTCCGACCGCGTCGAGGCTGATCTCTCGAATTTCAGCTGCAGGGACCGCTGCAATCGAAAGCGCCGGCTTTCACGCCGAAGAACCGACCGCCACGCATCGCGACGCCGACTGGCCGCGCAAGGAGATCTTCGTGCTGTCGAGCAACGGTTCGGAAGCCCGGCCGGTGAATGACGAAAGCATGCGCGCCGGCCGGGGTCTGACCCTGGGCGCCCGGCCGGTTTTCCTCAAACGCTGGAATATTCGGGTCTGCTTTTCTCGTATCGCGGTCCCGCGACAAACGACGGGCGTCGCTTTGTCATTTGTCCGGCGACAGATAATCATAAAGCACCCGGCCGTAAGGCAGCGTCAGATCGGCGATGAAATGATGCGCGCCGACGACGCGGCGCACGGGAAGATCGGCGACGGGCGCGTTGACATGCGGCGCGAGATGCAGCCGGCCGGGACCGATCCACGAGCCCTTCACGACGATCTCGGTGAGATTGTAACAGACGAGCTGGCAGAGCGCCGGCTTGCCGTCGACGCCGGGAATGAGCTTGAGATTGACCTGCGTCTTGGCGAGCGTCGCCGTCGTCTTCACGCCATTGCCGGCCATGCTCTCATGCTTGTAGCCCATGGTGCCGAGGGCCACGATCTGTCCGGCGTATTCCAACGTGCCGGTGAGCGTGTCCTTTACGATTTCGAGCTTCGGATGCGCGTATTTCTTCGGAAAGCCCCAGATTTCACGGCCCGCGACGATCGGCGGATCGTCATCGAGATACATCTGGCTGACGAAATTCATCTCCTCGCCCTTGTAGCGGCAGGGAATGACGACGCCGGACTCGGTATAGCTGCCGAAGCCGGACGAATCCGGCATGCCGATGAACTCGTAATGGACGAGCGGCGTATCGACCGGCTCGAGCGGCTCGGGCAATTGTTCGCGCACGATCTCGGGATCGGTTTCATAGGAAATGATCATATATTCCCGATTGATGAATCTGTACGGCCCCTTCGGATAGCTCGGGCCGGCGAGCGGCATGGACGGCAGATCGAGAATGTTTTCGATGCGCATCGAATTCTCCGCAGAGCTTGACGTGGATGGGCGGCGGGCGGGAGAAAATTTCAGTGCGCGGTCCAGCCGCCGTCGATCGGAATGATCGCGCCGGTGATCGAGCCCGCGTGTTCGCCGGCGAGGAACATGGCGAGCGCCGCGACTTCCTCGACCGTCACGAAGCGCTTGGTCGGCTGCGCCGCGAGCAGCACGTCGCGCACGACCTCCTGCTCGCTGATGCCGCGCGCTTTCGCCGTATCCGGAATTTGCCGATCAACGAGCGGCGTCAGCACATAGCCGGGGCAGATCGCATTCACGGTGATATTGTCTTCGGCGACTTCGAGCGCCACGGTCTTGGTGAGCCCGGCGACGCCGTGCTTGGCCGACACATAGGCGGATTTGAACGGCGACGCGACAAGCGCATGCGCCGAAGCCACATTGATGATGCGGCCGGTCTTGCGCCGCTTCATCGACGGAACGACCGCCCGGATGGCGTGAAACGCCGCCGATAGATCGACCGCGATGATGGCGTCCCATTTCTCCGGAGGAAAATCCTCGATCGGCGAAACGAATTGTATGCCGGCGTTGTTGACGAGCACGTCGATTGGCCCGAGCGCCTGCGCGGCTTCGTCGATCATCCCGCGGACGGCGGACGGCTGCGACATGTCGGCCCGCAAATAGATCACGTCGACCGAGAATTCCTGCGCGAGTCCGGCGCGAATATGTTCGATGTCATTGGCGTCGCCGAAACCATTGAGCGCGACGTTCATGCCTTGGGCGCAAAAGGCGCGCGCGATTCCGAGCCCAATGCCGCTGGTCGAACCTGTCACGATGACATTGCGGCGATCGTTCATTCCGTCCCTCGCCATCCTTCGCGAGCCGCGCAGCGGCGCGGCTGACCGCCGCGACGCCGCGCGCAATCCGATGCGGCCTTGAGCGTCGCCGGACCATATCTAGATCGGGGTTCTTGATGTTGCGATGACAGAGCGCGTCATTACTTTGTTATCTCAAGCCGTTTAGATTTTTCCGACGAATGAGGACGAACTGCCGCGTGAGGTCGACGCTCATGCGCATCGACTTCGGCGTGCGCCCAAGCTGGATGGACATCGCATATGGATGCGAAAGCGCCACACCTCCAACATCTCCACTCGCGTGACGCCTTCACGAGATGGCGGCCCAAGGGGTGCGACCGGATCGCGCTGATTTTTCAGGGCGGCGGCGCGCTCGGCGCCTATCAGGCGGGCGTTTACGAAGCGCTGCACGAGTTCGGCGTCGAACCCGACTGGGTGACGGGCGTTTCGATTGGCGCGGTGAACGCCGCGATCATCGCCGGCAACTCCCGCGCCCGCCGCATCGAGCGTTTGCGCGCCTTCTGGGAGCGCATCACGGAGCGCAAAATCTGGGCCTTTACGCCCGACGGCGACATTTTCCGCAAGGCGCGCAACGCTTCAAGCGCCATGGTGACGATGGGTCTCGGCCAACCAGGCTTCTTCAAGCCCCGTCAGGTCAATCCATGGCTGGCTTTTACCGGCGCGCGAGACGCCACGAGCTTCTATGACGCGTCGCCGCTCAAGGACACGCTCATGGAATTTGTCGATTTTTCGCTGATCAATGAACGGATCAACCGCTTCTCCGTCGGCGCGGTCAATGTGCTCACCGGCAACTTCATTTATTTCGATAATCGTGACGAGGAGATCGAGCCCGAGCATGTGATGGCTTCGGGCGCGCTGCCGCCGGCGCTGCCGATGATCAAAATCGGAACCGACTATTATTGGGATGGGGGCATCGTCTCCAACACGCCGTTGCAGCATTTGCTCGACCAGGAGGACAATCTCAGCACGCTGGTTTTCCAAGTCGATCTTTTCAGCGCGCGCGGCGAACTCCCCCGCGACATCCAAGACGTGCTCGCGCGGCAAAAGGACATCGTGTATTCCTCGCGAACGCGCTACAACACGACGGTGTTTCGCCGCATGCACACATGGAAAATTCGGCTGCGCGACGCGCTCGCGAAGGTGCCGGAGGAGCGGCTGACCGAAGAGGAGCGCAAGATGTTGGAGAAGCTTGGCGACCTGCCGGACTTCACCATCGCGCATCTCATATACCAGCAAAAGGCTTATGAGGGCCACGCCAAGGACTATGAGTTCTCCGGCACGTCGATGCGCGAACATTGGCAGAGCGGCTACGAGGACACGAAGCGCACGCTGAAGCGTCGCGCCTGGTTGGAGATGCCGGCGCCAGGCGCCGGCATCGTCGTCCATGACGTCCATCGTCTCGCCGACGCCTGAACCGGCGCTGGCCCCTCCTCCATGAGGCGAGGGCGGTTAATCTCTCAAATGCAAGTATTTATCGTAAGCCATAAGAAAACCGGCGCTGTTCGATCAAGCATACCGCCACGACGATCATGCCCGGATTATGCGATTGACGCCCAACGGGCGGATGGCAAGCCATGCGGGCGCGTAATGAGCGGCGGGCGCGGCGCCTCGCCGCCGAATTTCCTTGCATTTTACACTGGCCCGCGTGGTAGAAGGCGCGCTTGCCAGTTTTGCAAGGGATCATGAATGCCCGAAGTAATCTTCACCGGTCCGGCCGGCAGGCTCGAGGGCCGGTTCCATCAGTCCGCCACGCGCGGCGCGCCGATCGCGATCATTCTGCATCCGCATCCGCAGTTCGGCGGCACGATGAATAATCAGATCGTTTATCACCTTTACTACGCCTTCGCGGAGCGTGGTTTTTCCGTGCTGCGCTTCAATTTTCGCGGCGTCGGCCGTTCGCAGGGCGCCTTCGACCACGGCTCGGGCGAGCTTTCCGACGCGGCGGCCGCGCTCGACTGGGCGCAGGCGGTCAATCCGGAAGCGCGCGCCTGCTGGATCGCGGGCGTCTCCTTCGGCTCCTGGATCGGCATGCAGCTGCTGATGCGCCGTCCCGAGATCGAGGGCTTTATCTCGATCGCGCCGCCGGCGAACCGTTTCGACTTCTCCTTCCTGGCGCCCTGCCCCTCCTCGGGCCTCTTCATCCACGGCGACCAGGACCGCGTCGCGCCGCTCAAGGAAGTGACCGGGCTGATCGAGAAGCTCAAGACGCAGAAGGGCATTCTCATCGAACATGCGGTGGTCGAGGGCGCGAACCATTTCTTCGAAAACAGGATCGAGCCGCTGATCGCGCATGTCGACGCCTATCTCGACAGGCGTCTCGGCAATCCGCCGAGAATCGCCATTCCCGCGCGGGGAGACTGACGCTTCATTGTCATTCCCGACGCGCGAAGCGCGATCGGGAATCCAGAGCAAAGAGACCATTACTGGATCTGCCCTGGATTCCCGGTCAGGCCTTCGGCCCGCCGGGAATGATGGGGTGGACGGCCCCGCCTCAACGGCATCTAAAGTGCCAAGACGTGGTCGCCGGAGCGCCACAGAGAGGGAGGCCGTCCATGAAGAAGTTTATCAGAATCGGGATTGATTTGGGCAAGCGGTATTTTCAAGTTCACGCGCTGGTGAGCGAGGATGGGCGGGCCGTCACGCGCAAGCTGCGGCGGGATGGTTTTCTTGCTTTTTTCGCCGAGGCGGGGCCCTGCCTGATCGGCATGGAAGCCTGCGGCTCGGCGCATTATTGGGGACGCGAACTGCGCGCCATGGGCCATGACGTGCGCCTGATCCCGCCGATTTACGTCAAGCCCTATGTCAAGCGCGGCAAGAACGACGCGGTCGACGCCGCGGCGGTGTGCGAGGCCGTGTCGCGGCCAGACATGCGCTTCGTGCCGATCAAAAGCGCCGAGAACCAGGCGAGCTTGATGCTGCACAAGACGCGCGAGCTTCTGGTCAAGCAGCGCACCATGAGCGTCAATGCGCTGCGCGGACATCTCGCGGAGTTTGGCGTCGTCGCCGCCAAGGGCGTCGGCCATGCGGGCGAACTGCTGGAAAAAGCCAAGAATGACGCGACGCTTCCAGAAATCGCCAAGGCGACCGTAAAGATTTTCGTCCAGCAGCTGGAGGCGATCAGCGCCGCGATCGTCGCGCTCGATAAAGAGATCGCCAACGTCCATGCGCAAAGCGAGATCAGCAAATTGCTCGCCGGCGTCCCCGGCGTCGGCAAGATCGTCGCCACGGCGATCGTCGCCAGCGTCCCGGACCCCAGCGTCTTCAAATCCGCGCGCGACTTTGCCGCCTGGCTCGGCCTCACGCCCAGGCAAAACTCCAGCGGCGGCAAGGAAAAGCTCGGCGCCATCACCAAGCAGGGCAACCGCTATCTGCGCAAGCTGCTGACGCTCGGCGCGACCTCGCTGTTGCGCGTGGCCGGCAAACGCAACGGCGTTCTGCGCGATTGGCTCGTCGCCCTCCTGGCCAGGAAGCCGGCGCGGCTCGTGAGCCTCGCGCTCGCCAACAAGCTGGCGCGGATCATCTGGGCCATGATGACGACCGGCGAGGCCTTCCGAACCCAGATCATGGCGCGCGCAGGGAAGCCCTCGATGGCGTAACCGTTCGAACCATCCAGTTTGGCGAGGGCGAAACATCGACGTGATGAACGACAGGGTCGGAAACGACGACGAAGGACACTCCGCTACGTGTCACGTGCACAAAGCTCGCGGGAATGATCAGGAGCCTTCGCAGTCGAACTTCATCAGGGCCAGCGGACATACGCGCCGCGCCAAAAGGCCGGACATATGACCGAAACCCGCCACCAGGTTCACCGCGCCGACAAAAAACCGCTTGCCAAGCGGGGCCGTCCACATATGACACTGCGATCTATGACGCTTACGCGCCCGCGCGCGCCAGCAGGCCGCCGACCATGGCTTCGGGCGCGCCGGTCGTGGTCGGGAAGGTGATCGGCAGCCCTTCCAGCAGGCGCACGGCGAGATAGGCGAAAGCCTGCGCCTCCATCGAATCCGCCGACCATCCGACCGCGTTGGCCGTCGTCACCTTGCACGGCAGGCGCATGACGAGTTCGCGCACCAGGATCGGATTGCGCGCGCCGCCGCCGCAGACGATCAGCAGCTGCGGCTGAGTCGGCAGATGCGGAAAAAGCCGCAGCACCGAAGACGCCGTAAAGGCGGTCAGCGTCGCGGCGGCGTCCTCGGTCGAGAGCTTGGCGACCGCGTCGAGCGCGAAGGCGTTGCGGTCGAGCGATTTTGGCGGCGGCTGATCGAAGAACGGATGCGCCAGCAGCTTGAGCAGCGTCGCTTCATTGACGCGGCCGCGCGCCGCCATATGGCCGTGCCGGTCGATCGGCGCGCCGGTGCGCTGAAGCATCAGATCGTCGATAAGCGCATTGCCGGGTCCCGTGTCGCAGGCGATCGGCTCCTCGCCGTCCGCGACATAAGTGACGTTGGCGACGCCGCCGATATTGAGCAGGGCCACCTCGCCCTTCATGCCGCCGGCGAGGACCAGCGCGCGATGGAACACGGGCACGATCGGCGCGCCCTCGCCGCCGGCGGCGATGTCGGCGGCGCGAAAATCATAAGCGACGTCGAGGCCGAGACGCGCGGCCAGCGCCGGCCCGTCGCCGATCTGGATCGTGAGCCTTTGCTTGGGACGGTGCAGCACCGTCTGGCCGTGAAAACCGACGATATCGACGCTCGCCGGATCGATCTCATGATCGCGCATCAGCGCCTCGACCGCCTCGGCGTGGCGGTCGGTCACCATGCGCTCGGCGAAGGCGAGAACGCCGGGCCGCGCGTCTCGATCCTGCAGCGTCGCGGCCTCGGCGAGCGCGTTGCGCAGCAACGCGCGGTCGGCGTCGCTATAGGGGTAATGCCCCGTCGGCCCGAAGACGACCGTGGCGTCGCCGTCGGTTTCGATCAACGCGACGTCGACGCCGTCCATGGACGTGCCGGACATGAGGCCAATTGAGCGGTAGGTGGGCAAGGCGAATCTCTCCGAGTCAGCAGAATAGCAAGGTTCACGGCAGTGCGCCCGTCTACTGGCAAGCCCTCTGATTATTGTTTGACAATAATTTATATGTGATTACGATAATTTTAGGAGGAGGCCATGACGAATGTCGTGCACATCCCGCCACCAGCCGCGCCGCTCGAACCCTGGCGCCGTCAGGCAATCAGACGACGCAGCGCCATTTTTGCGTCCGTAATGCTCTGGAGCTTGGCCCTCACGCTCTGCGCCACGGCGCTCCTGATAGCCGCCGCGCTCTTCTACCGGGGCGAAATGCTTTCTTTTGGCCCTGGCGGCTTGTGGATCGGCCATGGCCCCGACCAGGCGCTGGGCCGCATTTCACTTGCGACATTGACTTTCCCGCAAAGGCTCGCCGGAGTTTTCGCCATCGCTTTCCTTACGGCGCCCGTGCTGGCGATCCTTCACTTCGCGCGCCGGCTCTTCCAGCTCTACGCACAAGGCGTCGTCTTCACGCCTGCCAATGCGCGGCTCATCAAATGCATGGCCGCTTGCCTCGCCGCTTATGCGTTCGCGCCGTTCTGCGCGAACCGCGCGATCTTGCTCGCTGGGCTGACAAGCGATCCCATCTGGTTTCACGCCGACGAGGTTCTCGCGCTTGTCTTCGCCGCGCTGGCTTATGTGGTGGCGGACGTCATGGAGTTCGGGCACGAGATTGAAAGCGATAGGGACGGGTTCATCTGATGCCGATCGTCATGCGCCTCGACGTCATGCTCGCCAAGCGCCGCATGCGCTCGAAGACCCTTTCCCAAATTGTTGGCGTCACCGAAGCCAATCTGTCGCTGCTGAAATCGGGAAAGGTCAATGGCGTGCGCTTTTCGACGCTTTCCGCCATCTGCAAGGCGCTCGACTGCCAGCCGGGCGACCTCATGGAATATTTGCCGGACGAGCCGGCCAAGACAGCGCAACAGGCCGGGTAACTCTTGCAGGCTTTTTCGAAGAGGCTTTTTCATGCGCGTGATCTTTGCGACGCTCTTCGCTTGCTTATCGCTTGAGGTCTCCGTTTCCGCCGCGTCCGAGAAGAAGCCTTCGGCGCATAACGAAGGCATTCCGTTCATCCTCGATTCGAACCGGATTCTTCTCGACGTCGTCTTCACGACGCCGGACGGTCATGCGCGCAGCGCGCTCGCTTGGTTCAACATGGGCATGTCGACGCCTGTCCTGACAAAACCGCTCTATCGCGAACTCGGCGTCGATCGCGGCGCGCCGCTGCGCCTCGCCATTGGCGAATGGCGGCTGGAAGCGCGCGCGGATCAAATTGTCGACGGCGACGGCGGCGTTGGCGTCCCAAGCTTCACCCATCTCTTCGCGCCGCGCCGCGTCGAAGCGATGCTGCCCGCGCGGATGCTTACGAATTACGTTCTGCGTATCGATTACGGCCGGCGTCGTATGGCGCTGAATGCGGCAGGCGGCAGGCGTCCGGAAGGCCTTCCCGTTCCAATACTCCTCAATGAGGACTCCGGAATCGTCGCTGTCGAAGCGGAAGTCGATAACGATTCGCGAGCACTCGCGATCGACGCTGGCAGCGGCTACAGCTGGATGCGCGGCGACGTCGCGCGCGATCTGCTCGCGCGACACCCAGAATGGCGCCGCGTACACGGCGCCATTGGCGCGGCCAACGCCAATATGGTGGATTTCGCTTTCGAGAAGGAAGGCGACGTGCTGCGCATTCCGAACGTGCGGATCGGCGACCTTCAATTTAGGCAGGTCGGCTTTCTGGGCACGGCGCCCATTTTTGGCTCCTTCGCCGAGGCTCTCTTGGGCGATCTGTTCTGGGACAATTGGCGCAAGGCCGCGCCCGTCGCCGTCGTCGGCTGGCTGGGCGGCAATGCGCTGCGCGACTACCAGCTTACGATCGATTATCCGAACCGCATGAGCTACTGGCGCCGTGAGAGGGCGCCGGACCTAACGGAGCTGGACCAGCCGCCGATCACATTGGTGCGTCAGGGAGAGCGCTATTTGATTGGCGGGGTCGCGCAGACGCGGACGAAGCCGCAAGCGCTGCTGGATGTCGAGATCGGCGACGAATTGCTGGCGATCGACGGTCTCGCCGCGCGGGGCGCGAGCAAGGATGACGTGCTTGCAGCGCTACATGGCGCGCCGGGAGCGCGCAAGCGGCTGACGCTCGATCGTCGCGGCGCGCGGATAGAGGCGGATGTGGCGGTGGAGAGCTTTGAATAAATTGCGGGATAGCTCCCCCTCGGCCTGAAGACGATACTGGCGTCCGTCGCCGTCGGTTTCGTTCAGCGCGACGGCGCCGCCGCCATGGACGTGCCTAACATGAAGCCAATCCAGCGGTAGGTGAGAAAGGCGAATTTCTCCGTGATTACCGGGAGGATATCGACAGGGCCCCGCCAATTGCATTGTTGAAGGCTAGGGAGAAATCACGATCCGGCTCTCGCCGCTGAGCGGCGCGTCCATACTGTAGATCACGTAAAGGAAATTCGTGCGGCGGTCGGCGGAATGATATTGGAATTGGGTCACGCCTGCCCCCTTATTCTGCGGCCTGCAGAAATCGTGGCCTCCAGCGGTGCGCCGCCGCAACCTTGAGATCTAAATATTTCAAAGTCCCCGCCTCACGAACACATTAGGCCTTATGAGCACATTAGGATGCGTCACCGGCAACTGCGCCGAGGAGAGGGGTCGCCTTCAAGTTTCTTTTCGAATCGACCCCGGTGGTCTAATCCTCTTCCAGTACCGATAGATACGGAACCCAATCAATGTTGAGATCCTTTGCAGAAAAATTGATGAGGAATCGGCTCGTCAAGAGGCGGCTTCCCAACGGAGTGGCCATTTTCGTCTCACCCGACAGCCAGCTGAAGTATCTCAAACGAGAGTTTGATCAGGACTTGTCGGCCATCGCCAAGGAATTCATCAGAGACTCTTCCGTCGTTTGGGACGTCGGCGCGAATTGCGGCGTTTTGGCCTTCAGCGCGGCGAAAGCCAGACAAATCCTAGCCATCGAAGCAGACCCCTTCCTTGCTCATGTGCTTCAGGAATCGGTTGCGTTGAGCGGCGTGCCGGTTACGGTCGTGACCGCTGCGGTTTTTTCGAAGCCCTCGCTTGCGAGGTTTTCGATCGCCCGACGTGGTCGCGCCTCAAATTTTCTCACGGACGTGGGGGGGCGAAGCCAAACGGGAGGAGAGCGCTCGCAGATCGTCGTGCCGACGGTAACGCTCGACAACTTGCTCGATATCTCTTTGCCGCCAACATTTGTGAAGATCGATGTGGAAGGTGCGGAAATTGACGTTTTCGAAGGCGCCGAACGTCTCCTCGGGCAGGCGCGGCCGACCATCTACTTCGAGGCGGGCACCTCGACCGTTGATCGCTGCTGCGAGATCCTCAAAGCCGCCAATTATACAATATCGCAACGATCCACGACGGATTGGCTGGCCCAACCTGAATAATCATCAAGGGCAAGCGACGGTCTAGCCCCGCCTCCCCTCCCAGCCCCAGGCCGCGACCATTGCGCCGACCAGCGCCAGCATCGCCCATAGACCCAAACCAAGCGGCGCGATTTCGACGCCGACCAGCGTCGAGGCGCCGGTCTGTCTGATCCCGATCCAGTCCGAGCCGCCATAGCGATTGGCGTCGCGCAATTCCACCACCCGCGGCATCGAAACGGTGTCGGCGCCGCTGTTCGAGAGGCGCCGCGCCGTGCCGCCGGTCGCCTCCATCAGCGGTTGCAGCTTCTCCGTCGTCGAGGCCACTTCGCGAAACTCGCGCGGATTGGGCGGACCGACATTGACAAGCGCCGCCAATCCTTCGCTCTCGAAGCGCCACAGGCCCATTTCCTTGGCGTCGAAACGCGCGCGCCACAGGCCCGGCTCGCTCTGCGCGACCGCGATTTCGTCGCGCGCGCCCGACGGCGCCGTCGCCATCACCGGCGCGGGCGTCTCCTTCATCGTCTGGCGCTCGACGCTGACCTCGCGCCCATGCGCCGAAGCGCGCAGCGCCTCCTCTTCGAGATCCGGCTCCTTCATCAGCCAATGCGCCAGGCGGCGCGTCAGATCGACATGCGGACCGCCGCCTTCATAACCGCGCGCCCAGAGCCAGATCTGGTCGGAGAGCAGCAGCGCGACGCGACCCTTGCCTTCGTGCGAGAGCACCAGCAGTGGCTTGTCGCGCACGCCGGACATGATCGAGTCGCCCTTCACCACATTGGCGTCGACCTGCCTGAACCATTCGCCCCAATTCGGCGGCTCGGCATTGGCGCCGGCGAGGCCGCGCGTCACCGGATGCTTCTCGCCGTCCTTGCTGACGCGGGCGCGAAACGCCTGTTCAATGAGCGCGCCGTCAGGGCGCGCCGGCAAAATGTTTTCGAGCGGCGAATAATAGAGGCCGCGCAGCGTCGCGTAATCGGGGCCGACGGCCGCGAGAAAGGCGCCGCCATTCTCGACGTAATTGGCGATGTTCTCGAAATAGATCGAGGGCAGCGTCGTCTGGCTCGAATAGCGATCGAAGATGATGAGATCGAATTCGTTGATTTTCTTCCCGAAGAGATCGGCGGTCGGAAAGGCGATCAGCGACAATTCGCTCGCCGGCGTGATGTCGAGCTTCTCCGGCGGGCGCAGAATCGTGAAATGCACCAGTTCGACATTGGCGTCGGCGCGCAAGAGATTGCGCCAGCTTCGCTCGCCCGGATGCGGCTCGCCCGACACGAGCAACACCTTGAGCCGGTCGCGCACGCCTTCGATCGACAGCACCGCCTTATTGTCGAGCGGCGTCAGCTCGCCGGGCGCGGACGGAATTTCGAGTTCGACGACGTTTTGTCCGCCATGTTCGACGCGCACCGGAATGCTGACGATGTCGCCGGGCGCGGGGCTGAAGGTCGGCAGCGCTTCGCCGTCGCGGCGCACTGAAATCGGGATGCGGGCGCCGTCGCCGCCAAGATCGACGACGCGCGCGCGGATGATCTGATCCTTGCCGACGATGCCGAAGCGCGGCGCCTCGACCAGTTCGATGCGGCGGTCGCGCTCGCCCTGATGTCCGGTCACGAGCGCTTGAACGGGCGCCTTGAAGCCGAGCGCTTCAGCCTTGGCGGGAATATCGTGCACGACGCCGTCGGTGAGAAGAATAGCCCCGCCGACGCGCTCCGAGGGGACGTCCTTCAAGACTTCGGCGAGCGCGCCGAAGAGCTTGGTGCCGTCATTGCCCGAAGCGTCATTGGCGACCGTGATCGTCCGCGTCTCGACGTCGCCGAATTTGGCGAGCGCCGAGTCGAGCGCCTTGCGCGCCTCTTCCGTTTGCGCGTTTCTCGCGCCGAAATTCTGACTGTCGCTCTTGTCGACGACGACCGCGACGACGCTCTTTTGCGGATCGCGTTTTTCGCGCACGAGCGACGGGTCGGCGAGCGCCGCAATCAGCAAGGCGAAAGCGAAGGCCCGGAGCGGCGCGCCACGCTGGCGCTTGGCCGCCATCAGCGCCAGCGCGCCGGCGCCCAGCACGCCAAGGACGATCAGCGCCGACCAGGGAACGAGCGGCGAAAAGGCGAGCGTGAGGTCGCTCACTGGCCCAGCCTTTCCAGCAAGTCGCGCACATGCACCTGATCGGACTTATAGTTTCCGGTCAGCGTATACATCACCAGATTGATGCCGCCGCGGAGCGCGAATTCGCGCTGGCGCGCGCCGCCCGGCGTCAACGGAAACAGCGGCTGGCCGCGTTTGTCATGCGCCCAGGCCGCGGCGAGATCGTTGGAGGTGATGACGATCGCGGAGACGCTGTCCGTCGCGCGCACCGGACGCGCGGCCTGATCTTTCGGCTCCGGCGGCAGCGCCTCGACCCAGGTCTCGCCATTGGCGTAGCGGCCGACGAATCCGTCGAGCAGATAGAAGGTCTTGGTGATGACGTGATCGCGCGGCGTCACTTCCAGCGGCGGAATGTCCAAGCCTTTCGTCAGATCGCGCAGCCATTGCGCCTCTGGAGTCGGCGCGCCGCCGACGCGTTGGGACAGAGCGTCGCGCGTGTCGAAGATGATCGTGCCGCCCTGCTTCATATAGGCGGTGACCTTCGCCACCGTCTTGGCGGGCGGCTGTGGCGCGCTCGCGACGATCGGCCAGTAGAGCAAGGGATAAAAGGCGAGTTCGTCCTTGGCCGGATCGACGCCGACCGGATCTCCCGGCGAGAAAGAGGTGCGCATGTTCAGCGCCTGGGTGAGCGCCTCGAGGCCCAGTCGCGATATTTCGTCGACGTGGGCGTCGCCCGAGATCACATAGGCGAGCCGGGCCGTCAGCGCGGCGTCCTTGTCGCGCTGGGTGGCGGCGGATTTCGGCGCCGACTCGGCGCGCGTTTCGCTGGTCGTCGCCGCCACGCAAGCGAGCGTCAGAAGCGCGGCGGTCGCGGCGCCGAGGGGCCGCAGCCGCAGCTTCCCGGCAAGCGCCAGCGCGATCAGCGCATCGGCGATAAAGGCGGCGAGCGCGAAGACGAGCAGCGGCCCGCGCAAATCGAGCTGGCCGCCGGCCCGCAGCATGTTCGCGCTCAGTCCGGCGCCGGCGAAATCGAAAGCGCTGATCTCGTCAGTCGGGCGCAAGGTCTGCACCGCGACGAAAGCCTCCCCCGCGCCGTAAAGCCCCGGCGGATGTTCGGCGCTTGCGGGCCCCTCAAAGCCCGGCGGAATGTTTTGCGCGGTCGGTCCGGGGGCGCCGAGCGCGCCAAACCCGTCGAGAAGGCGCATCGGCGCGAACGCCGCCGGATCGACAGCCATCTGGGACCGTTCGCTGCTCGCAGGCGCCGATTCTCCAGCCATGGCGCTGATCCGCTTCAGCATCTCAACGAAAAGCCCAGAGATCGGCAGATTCGACCAATTGGCGTCGGCGTTGACATGAAACAGCACGATCAGCCCCTTGCCGCGCCGTTCCGCCGTCACGAGCGGCGTGCCGTCGGACAGACGGGCCCAGGTCTTGTCCGCGAGTCCCGGATCAGGCTCGGCGAGCACCTGCCGCTGCACCGTGACGTCCTTCGAAGCCGGCAGGCCGAAGAACGGGCTCGTTGCGTCAAACTCGGCGAGCGCCTTTGGCTCCTCCCAGGACATGGCGCCGCCGAGCACGCGGCCGTTCCGGCGCAGGCGCACGGGCAGCAGACCATCGTCGGCGTTGGCGAGACGCGGCCCTGCGAAACGAACGAGCGTCCCGCCCTCTTCGACGAAGCGCGACACCGCGTCGAATGTCTCGCCGGGCGCGAGCCCGATATCGGCGAGCCCCATGATATTGGGCTTTTCGGCGAGCAACGCCTGCACCGGATCCACAACGCCGGGACGCGCCGTGCGGATTTGGGCGAAGGGCGCAAGCGCCTTTTCGAGGTAGTAGAGCGGTGAGAGCAGCGGCTGCGCCTCATCGGCGGCGGCGCCGCCGATCAGCGCCACGCGCTTCACTTTCGAGCGCGCGTCGAGAAGCGCGACGGCGCCGGCGGAATTTTCCCCTTCGATGCGCAGATGACTCACCTCATTGCGAAGTTCGACCGGCAATTCGATTTTCGCCCGAACGCGCCGTGCGCCGCCAAAATCCGCTACGGCTCGGCCGACCGTCCGACCTTTCGCGTCGAGCGCGTCGACGACCGCCGACCCGTCGTCGCCGATGCGCAGCACATCGATGCTCAGCGCGGCCGCGTCATTTGTCGGCGCGGCGAGCGCCCGCGGCGCATGGTCCTCGACGTAAACCTCGACTCCGGCTGCGCCCGACGCTTTCAGCGCGCGTGCGAAGCCCGCCGCGTCGCCCTGCGCGACGCCGTCGCTGATCCACACGATGCGCGCCCTGGCATGCGCGCGGGCGAAGGCCGCAGCCTGTTCGCCGATCGCCTTGCGGTCAGGCAGAAACGGCTTGGGCCGCGCCGAACGCAATTTTTCCATCGCGCGCGGCCCGTCGCCAGGAACGGGCGCCGCAGTCTCGGATGCGAGCGCGACAGCGACCGGACCACCGGCGCGCGCGGTCGACTCGATGATCGACGCCGCGCCGGCAAGGCGTCGCTCCCATGTCGGCGCGGCCGTCCAGCCGTCGTCGAGGATGACGAGCGTCGGCGCGGAGGACGCGACGCCGCCGCTCGGCGCCCAGACCGGTCCCGCCATCGCGAAAATCAACGCGGCGGCGAGCGCCAGCCGCAGCGCCATCAGCCACCAAGGGGTTTTCGCCGGCGTCTCTTCGTCGGGCTTAAGCTCGCGCAGAATTTTGGTCGGCGGAAAGACGATCTCGCGCGGGCGCGGCGGCGTCACCCGCAACAGCCAATAGATCATCGGCAGGGCGATGAGACCAAACAGCGCGAGCGGCGCGGCGAAGGAAAACATCAGCGCCGCTCCTCGAAGCTGACTCCATCCGCTCCGAGCAACCCCATGGCGAGCGCCAGCGCCGCTTCGGAGGCGGGCCTGTCGGTGCGATGCTGCAGGAAGATGAAGCCGACGCGCTGCGCGGCGCGGCGCACGGCGTCGCGATGCGCCTCGAACCGCCGTGAGTAGGCGGCGCGCAGACTGCGCGCGTCGCCCGCGTAGAAGGCGGGACCGCCGTCGGTGTCGAGAAAAGTGGTTTCGCCGGAGAACGGCAAGGTTTCTTCGCTGGGATCGGTCACCATCAGCACCGCGCCGGAGGCGCCGGCGTCCGCGAAGCGCCGCAGGCGCGCGGCCAGCGCGTCGGGGTCGATGAGGAAATCGGAGATCAGAATGACGCGGGCGCGGGGGCGGATCGGCGCCTGCGGCGGAAGATCGTCGCGCGCCGCCTCCGTTGCATTATCAGCCAGCGCGTGCGCCAGCCGGTCGATCACGTCGCGCGCCGAGATCGGCGCGGTCAGGCCCAGCGCCGCCGCCCGCTCGCCGCCGCGAACGAGCACGTCGGCGAGCGCGAGCCCCAGGGTCACGCCGCGGGACAGCTTGTCGTCGGAGGCGAGAGACGAGCCGAAGGCCATGGAGGGTGAACAATCCATCCAGAGGAAATAGTCATGCGCGGCCTCCCATTCACGCTCGCGCACATAGAGCTGATCGCCGCGCGCGGAGCGCCGCCAGTCGATGCGATGCGCCGATTCGCCCGATGCGAAGGGCCGATACTGCCAAAACGTCTCGCCGACGCCCGCGCGCTTGCGGCCATGAACGCCATAGGCGAGGCTCGCCGCGATCTCATGCGCGCGCGCCACGAGCCTCGGCATCCGGCTCGCGAGATCAGCCGCCGTCGCGCCATCTGCGGGCTTGCGCTGTGCAGGATCATAGGCGCGCGTGGCGACCTCAGCAAACATCGTCATTTTTCTCCGTCAGAGGGAAGAGCTGAGCGAAGGCTCGTCACCCGATCCGCGCCACGAGCGTCTGAACCACGTCGGAAACGGTCATCTCGCGGCGCGCGGCGAAATTGAGCGCCATGCGGTGGCGCAACACCGGCGCGGCGAGCTTCGCCACATCGTCGATCGAGGGCGCAAGCCGGCCGGTGACGAGCGCGCGGGCGCGCGTCGCCAGCATCAGCGCCTGCGCGGCGCGCGGTCCCGGACCCCAGGCGACATGCGGCGCGATTTCCGCATCGCCCTCGTCTGGACGGGCCGAACGAACGAGATCGAGGATCGCGTCGACGACCTTTTCGCCGATCGGAAGCCGGCGCACGAGCCTCTGGGTCGCCATCAGCTCGTCGGCGTCGAGCGCCTGGCTCGCCTCGGCCATCGTCTCGCCGGTCGTTTCCAGCAGAACCCGCCGCTCGCTGGCGCGGTCGGGATAATGCACGTCGATCTGCATCAGGAAGCGGTCGAGCTGCGCCTCGGGCAGCGGATAGGTGCCCTCCTGCTCCAGCGGGTTTTGCGTCGCAAGGACATGGAAGGGCCGCGGCAGGTCGTGGCGCCTCCCGGCGACGCTGACATGATGCTCCTGCATCGCCTGCAGCAGCGCCGATTGCGTGCGCGGCGAAGCGCGGTTGATCTCGTCGGCCATCAGCAGCTGGGTGAAGACCGGTCCCCGGATGAAGCGGAACGAACGCGAGCGGTCAGCGCCCTCTTCCAGAACTTCAGAGCCGAGAATGTCGGCGGGGAGCAGATCCGGCGTGAACTGCACGCGCTGCTCCGCCAGGCCGAGCACGCGGCCGAGCGTCTCGACAAGCTTGGTCTTGGCGAGCCCAGGCACGCCGACGAGGAGCCCGTGGCCGCCCGCGAGGATCGTCACCAGCGCCTGTTCGACAACCTCGTCCTGGCCAAAAATGACGGCGCCGATCGCGGCGCGGGCGCGACCGATATGGTCGAGGGCGCGTTCGGCGGATTGCACGACGGCTGTTTCGAGCGAGGTCGTCCTGGTGTCGAATGAGGTCATTTCAGCGTGCTCAGGCAGCTTGTCTATGAAGAGGGTCGGGCGCATCGTAGCGGCGCTGCCGTGTTTCGCCGCACGCGATTCTAGCCCCGCGCCATTCGGCTTCGCATATAAAGCGAAGCGGCGGGGGTTAGGGCCAAGCGCGATCTTCGTCTCTCCGCCGCTGCAATTCAAGCGCAACCGGCGCGTTAAGGAGGCGTTTTACCGCCAAAACCGCAATTTGGACGTGACAGTTTGTTCATGCATCCCGCATTAAACGCCCTTCGACGGACGCCATGTATAGTCGTCGGACATCCTCATCACGAAAGGCGTTTCCGTCCATGTGGCGCGCAATCGTTGAAACCGCCCTGCTCTTCCTCACGCCCTTCGCCGCCTATGCGCTTTTCCATTCGTTGCAGCGGCGCTGGCCCTTCGTGCGCGAGCTCTGGCATGGCAAGATCGTCTCGCTGCTGACGATCGCGGGACTCCTCGTCGCCATCGTCGGAGTCGTGGCGCTCGGCCTGACCGGGCTTAACCAGGGCGCTTATGTGCCGGCCCATGTCGAAAATGGAAAATTAAAGCCAGGCCGTTTTGAATGAACGCCGCGCAGAGACTGCTTGACGATCCCCGGCTGGCGACCCTGTTTGCGGCGCTCGCGAAGACGGGGGCGGAAACGCGCGTGGTCGGCGGCGCCGTGCGCGACGCGATGCTCGGTCTGCCGCCTCACGAGATCGACCTCGCCACGACCGCTTTGCCCGACGCCGTCCTTGCGGCCGCGCGAAGCGCCGGACTGAAAGGCGTGCCGACCGGCATCGAACATGGCACGGTGACGATCGTCGTCGCTGGAACGCCTTTTGAAGTCACGACGCTGCGTGAGGATGTCGAGACCGACGGCCGCTTCGCCAAGGTGCGCTTCGGCGGCGATTTCGAGCAGGACGCGAAGCGGCGCGACTTTACCATCAACGCATTGTCGCTCTCGTCCGATGGAGAGATTCACGATTATACGGACGGGCTTGCGGATATCGAGGCGCGGCGCATCCGTTTTATCGGCGACGCCGCGACGCGGATTCGCGAGGACTATCTGCGAATCCTGCGCTTTTTTCGCTTCAACGCCTCTCATGGCGAGGGACCGTTCGATCGCGAGGGCCTGCATGAGTCGATCGTCGCGCGGGAAAATCTGTCGCGCCTGTCGCGCGAGCGCATCCGCGCCGAACTGATGAAGCTGCTGCTCGCGCGCCGGGCGCCGGACGTGCTGCGCGCCATGTCGCACGCCGGCGTTATCGAAGTCATTCTGGGCATCGGCTATCCCTCGCGACTGCAGCGGCTCGCCGAACGCGAAGGGACTTATGGCAAACCGGCGGACGCGGTGTTGCGGCTTGCAGCATTTTCGGTGCTGACCGCGGAAGACGCCGAGCGGCTGCGGGAGCGGCTGCGGCTCTCCAACGATGAATTCGCGCGGCTCGCGGCGGCGGCGCGAACGCTCGCGCCCTTGCATGGACGCGAGGCTCCGCCGCCGACGTCGCATCTGCGCGAGATGCTGTTCCTGTGCGGCGCGCGGGCGGCCGCCGACGCGCTGGCGCTGGCGCATGCGGAAAGCGCCGCGGCGGCGGACGATCCGGAGTGGCGGGAGGCGGCGCGCTATCTGGACGAGACGCCCGCGCCCGCCTTCCCCATCAAGGGCGCGGATCTCATCGCGCGGGGCGTCGCGCCGGGCAAGCAATTGGGCGACGCGCTGAGAACGCTGCAAGCCGAATGGATTCGCGCCGGCTTCCCGCGCGATCCGGCGGTCGTTCTGCAGCTTCTTGAAAACGCCATGGCGAACAGCGGCCGGGAGGCGCCCTAGCGCTCGCAAGCGCCCGCCACTAGCCGACTTCGGCTTTCGCCAGCCGCTCGAAGACCCCCAGCACCAGCGCGCGCTTGTCGAAATTGAACACTTCGGTCTCGCGGGCGGCGTCGCGGATTTCATCCCAGGCGCGCGCAAAGCCCGCAAGCCGCGCCGGCGGCGCGCCGCTTCCGGCGAGCTCCCGCACCCGCGCATCGAGATGCCGCTGCGTCGCGCGCATGAACGTCTCATAGGCCGCTTCATTGTCGCGGCCGGTGAGCTTGTCGGCCAGCATATGCGCGCCGAGCCAATCGACCTGCGGCAACCTGTCGAAAATCCGGCGCACGGCGGCGTCGAAGGCGACGCCGTCATCGCCGAGCAGCCGCAGCGCCTCGCGCACCGAGCCTTCGGCGCGCGCGGCGGCGACGAGGAGGTCCGATTCAGGCGCCTGCGACCAGGGGCGTCCAAGATTTTTGACGGCGGCGATCGTGTCTTCCGGCGACAATGCGCCGAGCATCAGCTTGCGACAGCGCGAACGGATCGTCGGCAGCATGCGGCCCGGCTGATGCGCGATCAGCAGAAAAAGCGAGCGCTGCGGGGGCTCCTCAATGAGCTTTAAAAGGGCGTTGGCGCTGGCGCGATTGAGATCGTCGGCGCAGTCGACGATGGCGATCCGCCAGCCGCCGCTTCCAGAGCCCTGATGGAAGGCCTGAATAACTTTCCGCACATCCTCGATGCGAATCTCGGTGAAATGCTTTTTGGTCTTCTCGTTCCAGGCGCGGCGCAGCAGAAAAATATCGGCGAGCGCCATGGAGGCGATCCGACGCGCCGCCGGATGGTCGGCGGGCGTATCGAGGCTCTCCGCGGACTGAACCGGCGCTGCGGCGGGTTCGGGATGCGCCAGGAGAAACCGCGCCAGGCGCCAGGCGAGCGTCGCCTTGCCGACGCCTTCCGGCCCGCCGATGATCCAGGCCTGCGCCATCTTGTTGCGGCGGTAGGCGTCGAGCAGTTCCCGCTCCGCCGCGGCATGACCGAAAAGCGCCAGGGTCTCCCGCGGATGCGGGGCCTCGTTGTAACGGTCGCTTTCCGGGTTCGTCTCTTCGCGGCTCATTGCGCGGCTTGCGCGGCGTGCGCGAGGAAACGGTCGTGAACGAGCCGCTGCACCGCGCGCGCGACGTCGTCGATGGACATGCCGGCGTCGATCACGCAGCAGCGTTCCTGCTCGCTTTCGGCGATGTCGAGGAAGGCCTGCCGCAGCTCCTCGTGAAAGGCCGGCGCTTCGCTTTCGAAACGATCGACCGCTTCGCCAAGCCGCCGCGACGCTGCGCGCGTGAGGCCTTCTTGCGCCGGCAGGTCGAGCATGATCGTCAGATCCGGCCGCGCATCGCCGACCGCCGCCCTTTCGAGCAGCGCCAGAGTCTTGGCGTCGACGCCGCCGCGCGCGCCCTGGTAAGCGCGGGTCGAATCGGCGAAGCGGTCGCACAGCACCCAGGCGCCGCGCTTCAAGGCGGGCGCGATCAAGGTTTCGACATGATCGGCGCGCGCCGCCGAGAACAGCGCCGCCTCGGCGAGCGGACCGAGCGGCGCGGCGCGGCCTGCCAGCAGAAATGCGCGCAGCTTCTCGGCCTTTGGCGTGCCGCCGGGCTCGCGCGTCGTCACCACCTCGAAGCCGCAATCGCGCAAATGTTCGGCGAGTCGGGCGAGCTGCGTCGACTTGCCGACGCCCTCGCCGCCTTCGAAGGTGATGAAGCGGCCTTTTTCGGGCGTCGCCTGGAAGGTCATTTCTTGCCGGAGAGTTTCTGGTGAATGGCCGCGGCGGCGGATTCGTAAATAGCGTCGAAGGCGCGCCGCGGCAGCGATCCCTGCTCGACCGATTCCGCAGTCTGCAGCGGCTGTTCGAGCACGATGGAGTTTCCGCGCTTCACTTCGAGGCGTCCGACCATTGCGCCCGCCTCGACCGGCGCCAGCACCGGGCCTTCGTAAATGATCTTGCCCATCAGCCGCTCGTTCGCGCCGCGCGGCAGGAGCACCTTGATGTCCTCTTTCGCCGTCAGCTCGACGGATCCCTTGGTCCCGCCATAGACCTGCGCAGGCCCGATGGGTTCGCCGGCCTTGAACAGTTCCTTCTCTTCGAAGTTGCGGAATCCCCATTGCAGCAATTTGCGCGCTTCTTCGGCCCGCTCCTTCGAACTCCTCGCGCCGTAAACGGCGACGATCAGGCGTCGGCCGTCCTGCGTGGCCGATCCCACCAGGCCGTAGCCGCTGTCCTTATCGATGTTGCCGGTCTTTAAACCGTCGGCGCCGATGCTCATCGTCAGCAACGGATTGCGGTTCTGCTGGCGAATCTTATTCCAAGTGTACTCCTTCTCGCCAAAATAGCGGTAATATTCGGGATAGGTCTTGATCAGATGCGCCGCGAGCTTCGCCATTTCGCGCGCCGTCACCTTTTGATCGGGACCGTCCATGCCCCAGGGATTGCCGAAGCGCGATTTGACGAGGCCGAGCTCGGCGGCGCGCTTGTTCATCCGCGTCACGAAGGATTCTTCGGCGCCCGCCAGACCTTCGGCGAGCGTAATCGCGGCGTCGTTGCCGGACTGGATCACCAAACCTCGAATGAGATCCTCGACTCGCACGCGACTATTGAGCGCGAGGAACATCGCCGAGCCGCCGGCCGGCGCTCCGCCGGTGCGCCAGGCGTGCTCGGAAACCGTGAATTCGTCGTCGAGCTTCAATTTTCCTTCGGCCAACGCCTGAAAGATCAGCTCCGCCGTCAGAATTTTAACGGTCGACGCGGGCTTGGCGTAGTCGTCCGCGCCTTTCTCGAACAGGACGGTGTTCGTGCCCGCGTCGATCAGAATCGCGCTCGGGACGCTCGTTTGAAAATTCTGGGCGCGCGCCGGCGCTGCGCCAAGCGCCCACAATGCGACGACGGTCAGAATAAGGTGCAGCCCGGGAAATTTCGGCAAGGCGCGCTCCCGTTATTTACGCCGCAGCGCGGCAAGCCGGGAGAAGATGGCGCGCGACGCCGAAAATTGCAATCACGGCGTGGGGCCGCTCAGTTGGTTCGAACCGAGGAGTTCAGCGCCTGTCGGATCGCGTTGCGAGCCGAAGCTTGACGGGCGGCGAATTGCGCGGGCCGCACGGGCGGCAGCGGCGCCACGACTTTCCTGGCCTTCTGGGTCGAAGCGACCGGTTCTTTGTCGATGCCGGCCTGCTCCCGCAAGGGAGGCAGGGGCGCGTCGCTCTCCTGCCTGGCGTAGGCCCGCGCCTGGTCATCCGACGCGGGCCCATTCTCATAGGCGACGCGCGCCGAGAGTTCGGCGACTTCCGCCCTTTCATCGTAGCGCGTCGCGCGGGCCGGATCCTCATTCGCCGCCGTCATCACCGGCGCGTCGAGCTGCGCCGGTTGGCCGTCGTCGCGCAGGGTCGCAAGGAGCTTTTCGTCGTCGTCTCCCTCAAGATCGGCGCGTCCGACCCATTCCACTTTGACGCGCGTCGTGCCGACGCCGTGAAAATCAAGCGCTTGCGCCACGCGCTGGGAGACGTCCATCACGCGTCCGCCATGATAGGGTCCACGATCGTTGACGCGCACCACGATCGAGCGGTCATTGCGCAGATTGGTGACCCGCGCATAGCTCGGCAGCGGCATCGTTGGGTGAGCGGCGGAAATCGACGCGCTGTCGAAGATTTCGCCATTGGCGGTGCGTCGCCCATGGAAATCCGAGCCATACCAGGAAGCCATTCCGGTCGCCCGAAAGGGCCTCTCGCTCGGGTAATAGGTGCGTCCGGCGATCTTGTAGGGCTTGCCGACCATATAGGCGCCGCCGCCCTTTGGCACCTCTTCGCCCTCGGCGATGACCCGCGGACTGGGACGCACGCCGTAGCGCGGATCGATCTGCCCAAGGCCGCCGAGGCCCGCGCTTCTATGCGATCCCGTGGTCGAAGAGCATCCGGCGAGCGCGCCGAGACAGATAAGAGGCAGCAGTTTGGAAAGGATGATTGAGGAGCGAACCAGCGGACGCGGCGCATGAGCGGCGTTCTTAAAGACGACAAATCGCATTCAAACGGTCCTTGCCACCAAACTTCGATCCGCCGCCGACTGCACCGAAGCGCGTCCCACAAGCGGCGACGCGTTCTTGATACGGGCGCGACGTGAAGCCGCCGCGCGGCACAACCCGCGGAGTGTCTCGTTGATGAGTGAAGTTGTCGTTAAACGCCGTTACGCTGGCGTCAGCAGGCGTCGCGAATGAGACCAAAATGCGACACACGCCCTCCAAAAGCTTGCGCGCGCCGAGATTGAAAACAGATGTGGCCCAGGCGCCACAGTCTGCTCGGCTTCATTGAACGCGCGCGAGGTCGACGATTCGCGTCTCGACGCGCTCGATGCCGCGAAAGACGTTGCGCGACAGTTTCGCCGCGACGTGAAGCTGTGCGCCGTCCCCCCTCAAGAGCGCCTCGCCCAGCGGCGAATGCAGGGCGCGAAAGGCGATGGCGTCAACCGTCGCGCCGTCGCGCGAACGCAAACGGGCGCGCACATGATCGGCTCCAACCGTCTGAGCGAATGTGACCTGCTGCTCAGGCAGAGCAAACAAGGGTTCGGGGTTGCCCTGCCCGAACGGCCCGGCCCGCTCGACCCGTCGCAGCAGTTCGAGACAGACTCCGCGTCCGGCGACCGCCGCATCGACAACCAGCGCATCGTCGAGACGCGCGGCGTCGACGGACGCCGCCAGCGCCTCATCGAGAAAGGCGCGAAACTCGTCGATTTTGCCACGGGCCAAAGTCACGCCGGCGGCCATCGCATGCCCGCCTCCCTTGACCGCCAAGCCCGTTTCGACGGCGCGCCGTACCGCTGCTCCAAGGTCGACGCCACTTAAACTTCTACCTGAACCAGTTCCATATTCTCCATTAAAAGCGATAACGAATGCTGGAATATTAAAGCGTTCCTTTAAACGGGATGCGATCAGCCCGACAACGCCCGGGTGCCAATCCTGGCCGTGCACGATCAGGCAGGACAGCCGATTGGATCGCGCCATTTGCGCCTCCGCCTCGGCGACCGCCTGTTCCAAAATCGCCCTCTCGACGATCTGGCGTTCGCCATTCAGCCGATCCAGCTCGCGGGCGATGCGAAGCGCTTCATCGCCGCCTGGAAGGGTGAGAAGCCTTGCGCCGAGGCCGGCGTCGCCGATCCGACCGCCGGCGTTGATCCGCGGCCCAAGCGCGAAACCCAGATGATAGGCGCGCGGCGGCCCATCCAAGCGGGCGGCGTCCATCAGCGCGGCGAGCCCCGGACGGGATCGCCCCGCCATCACCATCAGACCCTTGGCGACGAGCGCCCTGTTGAGCCGGGCCAGCGGAGAAACGTCGGCGACCGTCGCCAGCGCGACGAGATCCAGCGCCGCGAGCAGATCCGGTTCGGGTCGATCATCGCGCCACCAGCCGCGCGCGCGCAGCGTCCTCGACAATCCGACGAGGACAAGAAAAACGACCCCGGCGGCGCAGAGCGCCCCCTGCCCCGAAAGGTCGTCGAGCCGGTTGGGGTTGACGACCAGCGCGTCAGGCAGGACCTCGGGCGCCTGATGATGGTCGAGGACGATCACATCGAGGCCAAGCGCGCGCGCGACGGCGAACGCCTCGTGGCTTGAGGTGCCGCAGTCGACGGTCGCCAGCAGAGTCGCGCCGCGCGCCGCGAGATCGCGGATCGCCTCGACGTTCGGCCCATAGCCCTCGATGATCCGGTCGGGAATATGGAGCAAGGGCTCCGGCGCGCCGGCCGCGCGCCAAAAGTCGATGAGCAACGCGGAGGAGCAGGCGCCGTCGACGTCATAGTCGCCAAAAACGGCCATCTGCTCGGACTTTTCAATCGCCTCCGCGAGCCGCCTCGTCGCGGCGTCCATGTCGCGCAGCGACGACGGGTCCGGTAGGAGGTCGCGCAGCTTGGGATCGAGATAGCCGGCGGCGTCGGCGACCGTCACGCCGCGTCCGGCGATCACCCGCGCAAGGAAATCGTCGATGCCGTGCGCCTGGGTCAGCGCGAGCGCCTGCGCCTCGCCTCGAGCGTCGAGCCGCCCGCGCCAACGTCGGCCGAGGACGGAGCGCTCGACCCCAAGAAAGGCGGGAACCATCGAATCGGACATTGGCGCCTCAAACGAATCGCTAAGCCTCGCCGGCATACGACGCAAGTTCTTCCGATCGCGTCGCGCGCGGGACTCTCCGAGCGTCGCAAATCGTTCATCAATTCTAGCGCCCCGGGAATTCACTTGACATCACTGTCCATTGGCTGCGTCATAACGCTGGTGGAAAATTTCCAATCCAATCCGTTTTGATGAGGCGAACGTTCGACCGAAGTTTGTAGATTTTTCGCGCACTTAAAGCCCATTCGCGCCTACAGCTTCGTCGGATTGCGTCACAGGAATTGTGCGGAGAGCTTATGGAGACCAGGAAGCTCACGACGGGCGCCGCCCCTCGCAAACTCGGCGACTATCTGACGCGCGCGCGCGACAATGCGCCGGCGCACGCCGGTCATGGCGCTGGCGGCGCGCAGTCGGTGCGCGAGGACGCTTATCGCGGCCACCAGATCGAAATCGTCACGACCTACAAGATCCTGGTCGACGGAAAGCAAATCCGCGCGCCGCTCGGCGTCGACGCCGCCGGCCAGGTTCATTGTCATTCATTGCCGAACTACCAAACCGCGTCGGCGGTCGACATGGTGCGGGCGCTGATCGACGGCTTTCCCGAGGAGTTCGAGCGAAAGCCGGCCCCGACAAAGCGCCAGCCCCCAGCCAGCCGCGCGCGCCGGCCCGCGCCTGCGCGCAAAAGCAGGCCCGCCGCGAAGAAAGGCGCAAAACACGAGCATTGATTTTTCAGGCGAGCATTGATTTTCAGGAGAGAGACGATGGCCGTCGTCCGAAGCAACATTGCAACGAACCCGGGGGTTCGGGACCAATATATTGAAGGCGTCAAACTTTTAAAAAACGAGGCGTCCGGCCGAACGACCGTTGACTTCGGCATTCCGGGCGCCGCGCGCTCCGTGAGCACGTATGATCTTTTCGTCATCTGGCACGTCACCGCCATGATGGTCGAGACGCCGCCCGGAAACCCCGCGCAGCGTAACTCGGCGCACCGGGGGCCGATTTTCGCGCCCTGGCACCGCGTGATGCTGATGGTTTTCGAGCAAAACCTCCAGCGGGTCCTGGATGACGCGAATTTTGGCCTGCCCTATTGGGATTGGGCGGGAGACGGCGACCTGCCGCCACAGGAGCAGAGCGCGGCCACGATCTGGAGCGCCGACTGCATGGGCGGCGAGGGAAATCCGGTCTCAACCGGCCCCTTCGCGTTTCGCGCAGGCGATCCGTCCGCGTTCCGAGTGCGCATCTCCACGAATATCTCCGGAGAGCTGCGTTCGGTGAACCGCGGCCTCCGACGGGCCTTTGGCGTCAGCGCGAATGCGCTTCCCAGAACCGCGCATGTGATGAACGCGCTGGAGCTGTCGAGCTATGATTCGCCCGATTGGGACGCCGACACGAACAGCTTCCGCAATCGCATCGAAGGGTGGATGAACGACGACGGCGTCTCCGCGACCTGGATGCACAATCTTGTCCACGTCTGGGTCGGCGGCGAGATGTTGCTCGGCTCCTCGCCCAATGATCCGGTTTTTTTTCTCAATCACTGCAACATCGATCGCCTTTGGGAGAGCTGGATGTCCCGAAACGGGCGCGTCTATGTTCCCGACATGACGGCGGGCTCCGATCTCAAGGGGCACCGCATCGACGATCCGATCAATTCGCCGCTCGGTCGCAGCGCGACTCCGCGCGAGACGCTCGATGTGAGCGAAATCTATGAATATGACGCGCTCGCCTGAGCGCCAAAAATATTGAATTTCCATCAAATTCGGATCGGCGATGGCGCTCAAGTCCACTCATATCATTTTCGTGCATGATTTCTTCGGCTGGGGCCCCCAAGAATTCGAACTTCCCTATTGGGGCGACGCGCTCGACGAGGTCGGCGAACCCTTCGCGGTTCACGAAGCGAAGGTAGGTCCGGTCAGCTCCTTCCATGATCGCGCCTGCGAGCTTTTCGCTCAGATTGCCGGCGGACGCGTGGACTATGGCGCCCGGCACAGCGATGAGGCCCGCCACGCCCGCTATTCACGGGAATATACCGAGCCTTTCGCGCCCGAGTGGTCGGCGGAAAACCCGGTGATCCTCGTCGGCCATGGCGCCGGCGCGCAGACCGCCCTGCAGTTGCAGGCGCTGCTCGCCAACGATTTCTGGGAGCGCGGAACCAACGCCGACTGGGTGGAAGGGGTGATCAGCGTCGCCGGCGCCATCAACGGCTCATTGCTGCCCTACGGCTTCGGCTGCGACCGCGAAGATGGACGGCTCAAGCGCAGGCCGAGCCGTTTCATTGCGGAATCCTTCAATTTTCTCGGAATGGCCGCCGGCGTGCCGAGCGCCATGCGCAAGCCCTTCGATCTCCATCTCGACCAATGGACCAACGGCGAAGCCGATGCGAAAGCGGCGATGGCGCGTCTGGACGCTGGCGCCTTCGTCGCCGGCGAGGACAATCTCGCCTTCGACATGACGCTGCAGGGCTGCCGCAAGGCCAACGCCCGGTTCAGATCGCATCCGGGCACCTATTATCTGTCGCTGGTGACCAACGCCACGCATGTTCGCGCATCGGGGTTTTTCAGCAAGACCTGGCGGCCCGACCCGACGATCCATCCCATTCTCTGGCAGGCGGCGCTCTACCAGGCGCGCGAGGCCAGCTTCGCCAAGGCGCCGATCGTCGGTTGGGGCGGCGGCGACCTTTCGCTGCCGCAGTGGCGGCCCAATGACGGCGCGGTGAGCGTCATCTCGCAAAGATATCCCTTCACGGCGCGGGAAGAGCCGGTGGGAGGCGAAGGCGTTTTCAAACGCCAAAGGCTTAAGCCGGGGCGCTGGTATTACGAATATCTCGACAAGGCCATTGGACAGCGGTTCGACCATTTTGACGCGGTCGTCGGCGCCCGGCTCAAACCATGGGTTCCGGGACTGCGCGACGCGCATCGGGAGATCTATCTGAGGCTCGGCGAGACCTTGCGCGGGCTGTAGCCTTGTCGAAAGAGCGGCTAATGCAAGCCGCCAAAGCCGGCCGACCGAAGCGCGTCCATAACGCCGTTGAAGATCAACGACACGCCCATCGCCGAGACGAAGAAGCCGACGATCCTGGTCGCCGCGTCAATCCCCAGCGGCCCCAGCGTCGTGGTCAACCGCGTCGCGAAGGCGAGGCACGCGTAAGTGACGGCCACGGCGAGAAAGATCGCGCCGAGGATGACGCCGAACGCCAGCGCCTCATGGGACGAGTGCTCCACGGTGGCCATCATCCCAAGCACGGTGGCGATCGGGCCGGGGCCGATCATGAGCGGCATCGCGAGCGGCATGAAGGCGATGTTGCCCGTCGATCTGGCGAACGCCGGCGCTCCGTCGCCGTCCGACGAGGGTAAAAAAAGCTCAAAGCCGATCTTCATCAGCACGATCCCGCCGGCGATGCGCACCATGCTGAGCGAGACGCCGAAGATTTTTAGGATCACCGCGCCAAAGAACAAGAAGAAGAGAATCAGCAGCAGCGCATAGAGACAGGCCATGAACGCCACGCGACCGCGCTCCTGGTTGCTCTTATCGCGCAGAAGCAGAAGAAAGACCGGCAGCACCTCGAAGGGATTGATGACCGCCAGCAGCGTCGTGAACGTCGAGAAAAAGAGCGTCAGCTCGATTCTGAAAACTCCGGCGCCGATGTCCGACACGAGGCTGCTGTTCATAAGGCCTTCTCATTGGCGTTGCGCTGCGCCAACATGCATGGCGGGTATGGCGGCGGGACGGCGCGACCTTATTGCGGCGGGCGCCGCCGCTCAAGCGCCGCACTGGAGGAACGCGCCGATTTTGTCAGCATTCGCTTGGACTTGTGTCTCACGGTGGAATTGACCCATGACCGACGCGATTCAGCTCACCCACGCCTCTGGCGACGGCGCGCGGATCCTGGCTTTCGGCGCGGAGCTTTCGAGCTGGCGCGCGCGGGGAGTCGAGATGATCTGGGCGAAGAACCCTAAGGTCTGGGACCAGACCGCGCCCGTGCTGTTTCCCGTCGTCGGCTGGACGCGCGACGGCCGCGTGCGCGTCGACGGCGCGACCTATCCGCTTGCGCTCCATGGCTTCGCCTGGAAAAAGCGCTTCGAGGTCGCCGAGCGGCGCGACGACTATGTGCGGCTCGCGCTCGTCGACGACGCCGAGACCCGCGGGCTCTATCCCTTCTCCTTCCGGTTCGAAGTGGAGTTTCAGCTTCGCGCCGGCGCGCTCGAAAACGCTCTCATCGTGACGAACGCCGACTCGCGGCCCCTGCCCTACGCCTGCGGCCTGCATCCCGCCTTCCGCTGGCCGCTCGCCGATTCTTCCTCGCCGCATGCGATCATATTCGAGAAGGCCGAGCGCGCCGAAGTTCCCATCATCGGACCGGGCGGGCTTTTCTCGAAACCCATCCGCAAAACGCCGCTCGTCGGCCGGCGGCTGCCGCTCGAACCGGAAATGTTCACGCGCGACGCGCTGTGTTTTCTTAATCTTGCGAGCCACAGCCTGGTTTTCGACAATGGCGAAGGCGCGCGTCTTTCGGTCACGCTCGACGATTTCCCCCATGTCGGATTTTGGACGCTGCCGCCCGCCCCTTATCTGTGCATCGAGCCTTGGACAGGCCATGGCGATCCGGAGGACTTTTACGGCGATCTCTATGAAAAGCCCTCGATGCGCATTCTGGCGCCGGGCGCGCAGGCGCGGCATGGCGCGATTTTCGCCTTTGAGCGGGAGCCGCCGGTCGGCTAGGAACGAACCGCCATTCGCCAGGAATCATAAATGACCGTCGCCTCCAGCGTCATCGAAGCCATCGGGCGCACGCCGCTCATTGAATTGCACGGCGCCTCGAAGGCGACCGGCTGCCGCATTCTCGGCAAGGCCGAATTCATGAACCCGGGCGGCTCGGTCAAGGACCGCGCGGCGCTGTCCATCGTCGAAGACGCGCGCGCGAAAGGATTGTTGAAGCCGGGAGGAGTCATCGTCGAAGGCACCGCCGGCAACACCGGCATCGGGCTCGCGCTTGTCGCCAACGCGCTCGGCTTTCGCACGGTGATCGTCATCCCCGACACCCAGAGCCAGGAAAAAAAGGACATGTTGCGCCTGCAGGGCGCGCGGCTCGTCGAAGTGCCGGCGGTTCCCTACGCCAATCCCAATAATTATGTGAAGCTGTCCGGCCGCCTCGCCGAGCGCCTCGCCAGGGAAGAGCCGAACGGCGCCGTCTGGGCCAACCAGTTCGACAATGTCGCCAACCGCGTCGCCCATCTCACCGCCACCGGGCCAGAGATCTACGAAGCGCTGGATGGCGCGGTGGACGCCTTCATTTGCGCCTGCGGCACCGGCGGCACGCTCGCCGGCGTCGGCATGGCGCTCAAGGAGAGAAATCCGGACGTGAAGATCGGGCTGGCCGATCCGCACGGGGCGGCGCTCTATTCCTATTATACGACCGGCGAGCTGAAGGCCGAGGGCTCCTCCATCACGGAAGGGATCGGCCAGGGCCGGATCACCGCCAATCTCGAAGGCGCGCCGGTCGACGTCGCCTATCGCATCCCCGATGACGAGGCGCTGCGCATCGTCTTCGATCTCGCCGAGCAGGAGGGCCTGTTGCTGGGCGGCTCTTCGGGAATCAACATCGCGGGCGCCATCAGGCTGGCGCGCGATATGGGGCCGGGCAATACGATCGTGACCGTGCTCTGCGACGGCGGCGCAAGATACGCGTCGAAGCTCTTCAACGCCGACTTCCTGCGCAGCCAAAACCTGCCGACGCCGCCCTGGCTCGAAGGCGCCATCGCGATGGATCCGGGGTTCGTTTAGCCCTCTATCGGGTCCGCGGGCGCGGGTGCGGGCGACGCCACGGGCGCGGGCGACGTCGTGGACTCGGCTTCGCGCTGCGGAACGAAATTCTCGCGACGCACGAAGAGCACCTTTCGTAGCTCCGCCTCCCCGATCAGCTTGGCGAATTCGCGGAAGCCGAAGAACGGCATCAGCGCGGCGAAGGTGACCAGTCCAACCGACAGCAGCGTGCGCAGATTGCCGAGATCCACCGGGTCATGGTCCGCATGGACAGGCCAAAAATGCTCCAGCAGCGCCTGTTCGATGACGTCCATGCCGATGAGCAGCAGACCGAACAGCAGCGACTTGGCCAGAATCGGCACGATCAGCGGCTTGTTGTCGAAGACGCGCCAGACGCCAAACTTGTTGGCGACGAACAGCACCTTCGCGAAAGCAAGCGCCTTGGCGGCGGCGAAGCCCTGATGCTGCACGATATGCGCTTGCGACAGGACAACCGATTTGTGCACGCCGAGCACGGCGAGAAGGAACCACACATAGAGGAACACCGGGTAGAAGGCCCGGGCTTCCTCCTTCACCTTGCTCGTCAGTCCCTTTTTTGCCTGCTCGCTCATGTGCTTTCCCGCGTCGCTCTCATCAGCCTTGGCTGCGCGCCAATTTAGCTGCGCGACTCGTCCTTGGCTATCGAATCGGCGCGCGCCAGATCCTCCGGCCGGTTGACGTTGAAGAAAGGGTCGTAGGGCTCTGCCGGCCAATCGACGATGACATTCGCATGCCGACTGATGAACGCCGACACTCTGCGCTCGTCTTCCGCAACGAGCGCGCGCCGCAAATCGTCGCGCAGCGCGACCGGCCACAGCGCCACGGCGTGATGGGTTCGCCCATGCGAGGCGGCGACGGCGATCGTCGCGCCTGCACGCGTCCGGGCGGCTTGAAGGCGCGAGAGGAGATCGGCGGGCAGGAACGGGGTGTCGCCCGGCGCGCTCAAGACATGCGCCGCGCCTTTTTCCGCGCCAAACTCCATGCCGGCGAGAACGCCCGCGAGCGGTCCGGCGAAACCTTCAACGCTGTCGCGGACGACGGGCAGTCCAAAAGCGGAAAAGCGCGCGGGGTCGCCATTGGCGTTGATCGCGAGACGCCCGCATTGCGGCCTCAAGCGATCGATCACATGCTGAAGGATCGGCCGACCGGCGATCTCGACGAGCGGCTTGTCGCCCCCGCCCATGCGCCGCGCCAACCCGCCGGCGAGGATGACGCCGATGCAGTCGTTCATGCGCTGTCCGGTTTGGTTTCAAAGAGGGGGGCCATTATGTTCGTTCATAATCCCGAGCGCCGCTCGCGCAAGGGGCAGCCTTTCGAGGGAAGCACATGATCTCGCGCCGTCGACTCGCCGTTTCCGCTTTTCTTTTCGCTTCCGCGATCCTTTATTCGGCCGCGCCCGCCGGCGCCGCGGAACAGAGCTTTACGCCGCAGGCCTTCGCCGCCGCGCAAACCGCCGGCAAGTCGATCATCGTGCATGTCTATGCGCCGTGGTGTCCGACCTGCCGCTCGCAGGAGCCGGCGGTGCAGCGCGTCGAAGCCGATCCGAAATATGCCGACGTCGCCAAGTTCCGGGTCGATTTCGACAGCCAGAAGAGCGCTCTCCGCACGCTAAAGGCCAACCGGCAAAGCACGATCATCGTCTTCAAGGGCGATAAGGAAGTCGGGCGCTCTGTCGGCGTGACCGATCCGGGCGAAATTTCGGCGCTTCTCGCAAAGGCTCTGTAAATCGATGGATGCGAGCGCGCTCGGCGCCTTCGGCGTCGCCTTTGTCGCCGGCCTGTTGTCGATTTTGTCGCCCTGCGTCCTGCCGCTTCTACCTCTCGTGCTCGGCGCCGCGGCGGCGGAGCATCGCTATGCGCCGGCGCTTCTGGCGCTGGGCGTCGCCCTGTCCTTCGTCGCGATCGGCCTTTTTATGGCGACGATCGGCTTCGCCGTCGGACTCGACGGAGAGTCGCTGCGGCTGGTCGCGGCGGCTTTGCTGATCGGGCTGGGCGTGATCCTGCTCGCGCCTGAGCTGCAGGCGCGCGCCGCCGCCGCCGGGGGCCCGATCAGCGACAGATTGAGCGCGGCCTTTGGCGCGGGGGCTCGCGGCGGAATGTTCGGTCAGTTTGGCGTTGGTCTGCTGCTCGGCGCCGTTTGGAGCCCGTGCGTGGGTCCGACGCTCGGCGCCGCATCGGTGCTTGCTGCGCGCGGCGAAGACCTGAGCGCCGTCGCCGCGACGATGGCCGCCTTCGGTCTCGGCGCGGCTGCGCCGCTGATGGCGCTTGGAGCCCTGTCGCGGCAAGCGATGGCGCGTTGGCGGGATCGGCTGCTGACCTTTGGAAAACAGGCCAAGCAAGCGCTCGGCGCGTCGCTCGCGCTGATTGGCGTGTTGATCGTGTCCGGCTACGACAAGACGTTGGAGGCGGCGCTTGTCACGGCTTCGCCAGAATGGTTGACGCAGTTAACGACGCGTTTTTAACGCTTCGCCCAATCAATACGCTCGATGCGCGAGACGCTAACCTTGCCGGGGCGGCCCAAGACGCTCGACGCAAGCAAATCCAGGCAAAAGCGGAACGCCGCTCTGGTATTGGCGGCGGCGCGGTCGGCGCGCCAAGTCTCGGAACGCCGCACATTCCTAAAATTTAGTTTATTTTCCATTGCTTATAGAGCCTATCCGTTTAGGCAATTCTTAAAACGGCGCCTCTATAAAGACGCTACAACGTGGCTGTTTGAGTAGCGAGTGAGTGAGATGACCGAGACGCACCGTCCCCGTGTCAAATATGTCATCGGTCCCGATGGCAGTCCGCTGACCATTGCGGATCTACCCCCCGCTTCGACCAAACGCTGGGTGATACGGCGTAAAGCGGAAGTGGTGGCGGCGGTGCGCGGCGGCCTGCTCTCGCTCGACGAAGCCTGCAGTCGCTACACGCTGACGGTGGACGAATTCCTGAGCTGGCAGATGTCGATCGATCAGCACGGCCTCGCCGGGCTGCGGACCACGCGTCTTCAGCAATATCGCATGTGAGCGCGGCGGCCACAGACGCCGAGACGTTCGAAACGCCGGTCCGCGATGGCCGGCGTTTTATTTTCGAGGCTGTTCCTCTATCCGGCGCCAGCGCTCGATGAGTTTCTTGCGTTCGAAAAGCGCGACGACGACGAGCGCGATCAGCAGCGGGACGATGAGATAGAAGAGTCGCCAGACGAGCAGCGCGGCCAGGACCTTCAGCCGCGGCACATCCGGCATGACGTTGATGAACAGCAGCTCGAAGACGCCGAGCCCGCCCGGCGCATGGGACACCAAGGCCGCTGAAAAGGACAAGAGAAACGCGCCGAGCACGACGAGAAAGCCGGGATTGCCCTGCTCCGGCAGCGCGAAATAAATGATGCCGGCGGCGCCGATCAGCTCCAAGGGAGCCGCGAAGAGCTGGCGCAGCATGATGCCGGGGCGCGGATAGAGAATCTCGAAACGCCCGAACAGCCGGATCGCGCGGAAATGCATGAGCGATCCGAGAATGTACAGAACGACGAAGGCCAGGCAGGACAATCCGACCACCAGCGCGGTGCTCGGGTTTGTAAGTATGTCCGGAAGGAAGCCCGACAGTCTTTGCATGAGCGCGGGGTCATAGGTCAGCAAAAGGCCGGCGAGCAGCACATTGCCGAAGCCGAACGTATAGGAGCACAACACCACCAGCGTGGCGACCTGCGTCGCCGTCAGCCCCTTGGTGGAATAGGCGCGATAACGCACCATGGCGCCCGAGAACACGCTTGCGCCGATGTTGTGCGACAAGGCGTAGGTCGTGAACGAACAGACCGAAATAAACAGCCAATTGATGTGTCTGACGCCCAAGTGCAGCAGCGCGATGCGATCGTACCAGGCGAGCGCCGCATAGGCGACAAGCGTCGACAGCCCAGCGAGCAGATAGCGGCTCGTCGGAATGGCCTGGAGATTGGCCCAAACCTCGGCGCCGACCGACTCTCCTTTGAATTCGTGATAGAGGAGGAAAAACGAGGCGACGACCGCGACGAGGCCGACGGCCGGCCAAAAATATTCCAGCAGTTTTCTCATGCGGCCCGTCGCGTTAGATTTCACCGTCGATCATCGAACCGGCCGCAGCTGGCCGCACTCTCCCTCGCATGGAGGACCCGGCGCCCGCAAGCCCCGCTCCATGACCGCTTCGGTAATGAGCGCTTGCGGCGAATAAATGGAGGGCGAAATGCAATTGCTATCGCGGATCAAGGGCTTGATTCTGGCCCCGCAGACCGAATGGGCGAAGATCTCGGAAGAGGAGACGTCCGTCCTCGATCTTTACCGAAATTATATTGTGATATTGGCGCTGCTTCCGCCATTCGCGAGCTTCTTCGGCTCGTGGCTTTTCGGCTTTTCCTACGGCTCGCAGGGAATCATGCATCCGACGTTCGCGGGCGGGCTTTATCGCGCCTTCGTTCAGTATCTGCTGAGCCTGCCGGCGATTTTTATCGTCGCCTTCGTCATATCGGCCATCGCGCCGCATTTCGAAGGGAAGACCGACGACCGCCGCGCCCTGTTGCTGACCGCCTATTCCTACACGCCGGTCTGGCTCGCCTCGCTGTTCGGCCTGATTCCCGGCCTTCGATGGCTGGACGTGCTCGGCTTCTATGGAATTTATGTTTTCTCGGTCGGTCTGCCGCCGATGATGCGCGTGCCCAAGGAAAATCTCGACGTCTTCACCCTCGCGACGCTGTTTCTCGTCGTCGCGACCGTCGCGCTGCACGGCTGGCTGGTGCATCTCATCGCGCCGCAGCAGCTGATCTAGCGCCAACGCTCCGCGGCGGCTTCGTCCTCGGATTTTGCGCTGACCCAGTCGCCCGGCGCGCCATCCGCGCGGCGCTCCTTTTTCCAGAACGGCGCGCGGGTTTTAAGAAAATCCATCAGAAACGCCGCGGCGGCGAAAGCGTCCGCGCGGTGGCGCGCCGCCGCGAGCACGAGGACGATCTGTTCGCCTGGTCGGATGCGGCCGAAGCGGTGAATGACGGTCAATCCCTGCAAAGGCCATCGGTCGAGCGCTTCGTCGGCGACGCGACGGATCTCGGCCTCGGCCATCCCTGGATAATGTTCGAGCTCCAGCGCCTCGAGCGCGCCGTCCTCGTCCCTGCAGAGGCCGAGGAAGCTGACGAGCGCGCCGATGTCTCGCCGCCCGCGCGTCAGCAGCGCCTGCTCCCGCCCAAGATCGAAATCTTCCGCTTGCACGCGCACCGCCGGAGTCGGCTGCGGTGCCATCTCAGCCGCCCGTCATCGGCGGGAAGAAGGCGATCTCCCTTGCTGCGCCGATCGGCGCGTCCGGCGCCGCATGCGTCTTGTCGAGGGCCGCGCGGATCGTCGCCGGGTTGGCGAAAGCGGCGGCATATCCCTCGTCCCGCGCCGACAGCCACTCGATCAGCTCACGAACCGTGACCACTTCGCGCGGCGGCGCGATCTCCTCTTCCGCCAGACCGATGCGCTCGCGCACCCAAGCGAAATACAGCGCCTTCATGTCGCCTCGTCTTCTCCGAAATGGTTCCACGCCGACTGCAGGTAGTCGAACCCGGTATAAAGCGTCAGAATCGCCGCGGCCCACAACAGCGCCGCGCCGATCTTGACCGTGCCGGAGAGAACGACTTCGCCGGCCGGTCCCGCGATGAGGAAGCCGAGCGCCACGAGCTGCGCCGCGGTTTTCCACTTGGCGATCGCGGAGACGGGCAAGCGCACCTTGAGCTCGGCCAGATGTTCCCGCAAGCCGGACACCAGGATTTCACGACACAGGATGATGATCGCCGCCCAGATCGTCCAGCCGGCGACCGTTCGATCGGCGACAAGCGCCATCAGGGTCGTCGCGACCAGCAACTTGTCCGCGATGGGGTCAAGCATTCGCCCCAGCGGCGACTGCTGCTGCCAGATTCTCGCGAAATAGCCGTCGAGAAAGTCCGTCACCCCGGCGGCGATGAAAATGCCGAGCGCGGCCCAGCGCGCCCAGTGCTCCGTAAAGCCCAGGAGCAGCCCCGCCACCACCGGGACGGCGGCCATGCGGCCATAGGTCAGCAGATTAGGCAGCGCCAAGGCTTGGGACCGACGCTTGGCGGTGAGGGCCGTCTGGGACATACCGCAAGGGAATATGTCCCCCGTCCCCAATGTCAATAGAAAGGGCGTCGCCGCCGGGAATCGCTTGCGAAATGCGACGTCACTCGCGGTCGATCGCGAAGGCGCCGGGCCCGGCCGCTGCAAAGAACAGAAATACAAAGCAGTAGAGCGCGGCGAGCTCGCCCTTGTTTTGGAGCGGCCACAGATCCTGGCCGGCGTGGAAAAAGAAATAGGCGACCGCCATCTGGCCGGAAAGGATAAAGGCGACAGGCCGGGTGAAGAGGCCGAGCAGCAGCAGCAGTCCGCCGACAAGCTCGAGGACTCCCGCCGCGCCCAAGAGCGAGAACAGCTTCAAATTGTCGAACATGGCGACATGCGGGACGCCGAAGAGCTTGGCCGCGCCGTGCTGCATGAACAGCAAAGCGGCGACGATGCGCAGCAGTCCCTGTGCGTGCGGGGCGAAGCGTTGGGGAATTATCCGCAGAGTCATGGAATTGGCCTCCTAAAGAATCGTCGCGATCTCCTCACAAGCGAGCCGCGGGCCGCGAGGATAGAGCTTTGCGGGATCACCGTATCCGATGTTGATCAGAAAATTCGACTTTATCCGCGTTCCTTGGAAGAATTCCGCGTCGACCTTCGCCCTGTCGAAACCGCTCATCGGTCCGCAATCGAGACCCACCGCGCGCAGCGCCAGGAGGAGATAGGCCCCCTGCAGCGAGCCGTTGCGAAAGGCCGTCTCCTCGATCAGCGTCTCATTGCCGACGAACCAGGACCGCGCGTCCGTCGCCGGATAAAGGTGCGGGAGACTGTCCGGGAAATCGAGATCATAGCCGACGATCGCCGTGGCGGGCGCGGCCATGGTCTTCGGACGATTGGCGTCCGACATCGCCGGCGCGAGCCGGGCCTTCGCCTCCGGCGAGCGCACGAAGACGATGCGCATCGGCGAGCAGTTGGCGCTTGTCGGGCCCCATTTCGCGTAGTCGACGGCGAGTTCGAGCAGGCTGTCCGGGACGTCTTTGGGGAGCCAGCCATTGTGGGTCCGCGCTCCCGTAAAGAGCTGCTCCAGCGCTTCGGGCGCAACCGGCCCCGGAGCGTGCCTGTCGATCGTCGTCATCGCATTCCCCCGCAGCGTTCAGATGTCGCGCCCCTCGACGTCAATATGCAGGCGCTCCTCGACTTTGCGGAGCGACTCCTGCTGGGGCGAGATCGCCAGCGACTTCCGATAGGCCGCCAGCGCGCCCTTCTTGTCGCCGGTCTTCTCCTTGAGCGCGCCAAGAGCGGCGAGCGCGTCAAAACGCTTCGGCTCAAGCGTCGCCGCGGTCTCGAGGTCGGCGATCGCGCCGCCGTCGTCCCCCTGCTCCGCCCGCACCTTAGCGCGCTGAACATAGCCCTCCGCCCATTGCGGCGAGAGCGCGACCACATAATCGAGAAGCTTCAGGGCGAGAGGCGGCGCGCCGGCGGCGTCCGCCGCGAGGGCCCGCGCCGCAAGCAGGTTGATCGTGTCCGACTCCGAACGCGCCCAGCGGCTGACGATCGCCGCCGAAACGCCCTTCGCCTCCCGCTCGTCTTCGGCGCGCTCCAGGCGAAGATAAAGCCGCGCCATCTCTTCGGCGCGCTGCTGGTCGGGGTCCTTGGGCGGCGGGGGCGGCGCCGCGGCGGCCGGCGCGCGGCGCTCTGGATCAAGATCGCGTCCGCCTTGTCCGGGGCCGAGCGCACGGGTCCCTGGAGGCAGCGGAATCCTTCCGATCCCTGGGATGAAGAGGAAATCGCCCTCTTCCTCGCCAAATGATTCGATCGACGGCGTCTCCGACGCCTGCGCCAGCGCGACTCCGGCCGGCAGGGCTCCGAGAAAGACCAGAATCGTCAGCGGAAGAAGCAGCGGCGTTCGCATCGCCGCTAACATAGCGCAGGTCAACAGAAACGGCCACAGAGCCGAGAATTGGATTAACCATTTGTAAGCCACGACTCGACCGACGGGCGGCGAATTCATCCTGCGTTCAGGCGAGGCGCCCGAATCCTTGGCGCGCTAGTTAAGGTTGTTAGGAAACCCTCGCGCTTATCGCGACAACAACGCTGCAGCCCGCTTCAACCGCGGCGCTCTTGGAGTTGGATCGATGATTGATAAGATACGCCGTTTGCTGCAAGAGCACGGCCGTCTGCATACCCCGGTGGAACATCTGTCTGATTCGGACGATCTCTACAGCGCAGGGCTGACGCCTTTCGCCGCCATCCGCACGATGCTCGCGCTGGAAGAAGCCTTCGACGTCGAATTCCCCGTCTCCATGCTCCGGCGGCAAAGCTTCGCTTCGATCGCCGCCATACGTGATTGCGTCAGCAAACTGGCGCCGTCGGCGGAGCGCCGCGCCGCTTAAGCAGCGCACGCTTCAGGCGATGCAGGGCGCAACGGCGCGCGCCCGCGCCGACCTGTCCCGCTCGGCGCGCGCAAGCTAAACGCTGCGAAAGCTGCGGCTTCGGCTGCTTCAACCGCAGTTGCGGCGGTGCGTTGGCTGCGATAGTCGTCTTTGGAAAGGCTCGAACGACGAGCCTTCGCGACGGCGAGAGTTCAATGCCTCCTTATCGTTCACGCACGACGACCCACGGCCGCAACATGGCCGGCGCGCGCGGCCTCTGGCGCGCGACAGGCATGAAGGAGGAGGACTTCGGCAAGCCGATCATCGCCGTCGCCAATTCCTTCACCCAATTCGTACCGGGCCATGTGCATCTGAAGGATCTCGGCCAGCTCGTCGCCGCCGAAATCGAAAAGGCCGGCGGCGTCGCGAAGGAATTCAACACCATCGCGATCGATGACGGAATCGCCATGGGTCACGACGGGATGCTCTATTCCCTGCCCTCGCGCGATCTCATCGCCGACAGCGTCGAATTCATGGTCAACGCGCATTGCGCCGACGCGCTCGTCTGCATTTCGAATTGCGACAAGATCACGCCGGGCATGCTGATGGCGGCGCTGCGCCTCAACATTCCGACGGTGTTCGTTTCGGGCGGTCCGATGGAGGCTGGCAAAGTCGTGCTCGCCGGCAAGGAGCACGCGCTCGATCTTGTCGATGCGATCGTCGCCGGCGTGGACGACACGGTCAGCGAAGCGGACGTCGCCACGATCGAGCGCTCGGCCTGTCCGACCTGCGGATCATGCTCGGGCATGTTCACGGCGAACAGCATGAACTGTCTGACCGAGGCGCTGGGGCTGTCGCTTCCCGGCAATGGTTCGACTCTCGCGACTCACGTCGATCGCCGGCGCCTGTTCGTCGAAGCTGGCCATCTCATCGTCGATCTCGCGCGCCGCTACTATGAGCAGGACGACGAAAGCGTGCTGCCGCGTTCGATCGCGAGTTTTGAAGCCTTCGAGAACGCCATCACGCTCGACATCGCCATGGGCGGCTCGACCAACACCGTGCTGCATCTTCTCGCGGCGGCGCATGAGGCGCAGGTTAATTTCACCATGGCAGACATCGACCGGCTGTCGCGGCGCGTGCCGGTGCTGTGCAAGGTCGCGCCCTCCGCCCCTGACGTTCATCTCGAGGACGTGCATCGCGCCGGCGGCGTCATCGCCATCCTCGGCGAATTGCTGCGCGCCGGTCTGCTGCACGGCGACCTTCCGACCGTCCATAGTCCTTCGGTCAGCGACGCGGTGGCGCGCTGGGACATCGCCGTCACGCAGAGCGAAACCGCGCGCACCTTCTTTCGCGCCGCGCCCGGCGGCGTGCCGACGCAAGTCGCGTTCAGCCAGGAGCGCCGCTACAAGGAGCTCGACGCCGATCGCGAAAAAGGCGCGATACGCGACGCGGCGCACGCCTTCTCCAAGGATGGCGGCCTCGCCGTGCTCACTGGCAATCTCGCCATCGACGGCTGCATCGTGAAGACGGCCGGCGTCGACGATTCGATCCTCAAATTCGCCGGCCCCGCCAAGGTCTATGAGAGTCAGGACGCGGCGGTGTCGGGCATTCTGACGGGCGACGTAAAGGCTGGCGAGGTGGTCGTCATCCGCTACGAAGGCCCGCGCGGCGGACCCGGCATGCAGGAAATGCTCTATCCGACGAGCTATTTGAAATCGAAGGGGCTCGGCAAGGCCTGCGCGCTGGTGACGGACGGAAGGTTTTCCGGCGGCACGGCCGGGCTTTCGATCGGCCACGTCTCTCCCGAAGCGGCCGAGGGCGGCGAGATCGCCTTGGTTCGCGACGGCGACAGAATTGAAATCGACATTCCGGCCCGCCGGATTACGCTCGCCGTGAGCGAAGAGGAACTGGCGGCGCGGCGCGCCGAACAGTCCGCGAAAGGCTTCGCTCCGGCCAAGGCGCGGCCTCGAAAAATCACGACGGCGCTGCGCGCCTACGCCTCGATGACGACAAGCGCGGCCAAAGGCGCAGTGCGTATGGTGCAGTAGGATCTCGGACTGTTTGCTTAAGAGCTCGAACTAAATAATTTGGAACCCGCGCTCAAGCTTTTGCGTTAGCCTTAGTTCAGCAAAGAAATTGCGTACGGGGACAATGGCTAAAATGGCGAAGGGGCGATCCCTCGAAGAATTTCACGGGCCGGGTTCTATTGCGGCAAGAATGGCCGGTGATCAAACAAGCGGACCGATACATTTACACCCGGGCGAATGGAAACTGCTGAATGCATGCCGTATGGGCGGCGTGTGCACGCTTGGCATCGATAACATTATTCGAGCTGATTTTTTGCGCTTCCTGCTGCTGGGAGGTGACAAAGATGCTCCGGTTCACGAACTGGGCGTACAAATTGAAGGGGCTTCGATTGTCGGCCAATTAATCCTTAGAGGCGCGGCTCTTCCCAATAAAATAGCCCTTCGACAATGCCGCGTGGATGGCAAAATCGACTTGCGCGGCGCCAATGCACGCACAATAAATCTTGAAGGAAGTAGCATTGCAGGGCTGGACGGCGAACATCTTGAACTGAGGGGCGACTTGATTCTTCGTAATGCACAAATAACGGACTGCCTATACTTGCCAGGAGCAAAAATCGCCCACGATTTAGATTGTCGAGGTGGAGAATTCATCGGACCTCACGGCCCCGCAATAAATTGCGAGGGCATAACAATTGGCGGGAGTGCGCTACTCGGCGAATCTTGTCGAGCCAGCGGATCTGTGAATTTCAACAGCGCGAAGATCGTTGGCGACTTCGATTGTTCCGGAGGTAGTTTCCAGAGCGGATATGGTCCAGCACTAGCAATCAGCGGCGCCGAGATCGGCGGGTGCGCCAAACTACGCGACGATTTCTCCGCTGAGGGCGTCGTTGAACTCGTGTCCGCACGGATTGAAGGTCATCTGGAATGTACGAAAGGTAGATTCAATAATCCCAATGGATACGCGCTCGTGTTTGATGGCTCGCAGATAGAGGCCGTCGTATTTCTTGATCGGGGCTTTAGGGCGAATGGCGTCGTGCGAGCACACGGAGCCAGGATCAAAGGTGATTTACACTGCGAGGGCGGCTCGTTTACCGGCGCTCCGATGAAGGAGTTTATCGAAAGAAACAACGATGGTACGTGCTTTGCGTTGAGCCTGAACAAAGCACGCGTAGAAGGAAAATTTTTCCTTCAAAAGTGCACCATTTCTGGAAACATAAGCTTAGCACACACGCACGTCGGGGTGCTCCATGATAATTCACCTACGATCGAAAGCTTCTATAGTAAAATACATGGCAAAACCACTTTAAATAGTCTTCGAAAGCAATTTTCACGCAATCCGGAATATTTTAAGATTCACGAGGCAGCGGCTTCGCGATTTTATCTTGACGGTTTCACATATGATCGTCTCGATTGTGCCGCGCCTCACGATTGTGAAAGCCGTCTCAAATGGCTCTACTCGCAACCAAATGAGCTACTCCTCAAAGAAAAATTTCGCGCTCAACCTTGGATACAACTCATCAAGGTTCTGCAGGCAATGGGGCATAAAGAGGCAGCCAAGCAGATCGCAATTGAAAAACAGAAACACCTGCGCTCCATTGGCAAAATTGGCGATCCAATTATCTCTGCGTTTCACGATTTTTACCATATTTTTATGGATTACGGGCATCGTCCGTGGAAACTTGTCAAGTGGACAGTTGGAATTTGGCTTCTCTGTGCTGGAATATACTTCCTAGCTTGGAAGGAGCAACTAATTGTCCCTGCGACGCCGATTGTGGCCAGCGATCACAATCTGCCAGGGAAAGCCAACACGTCATTCGATGAATTTAATCCGCTATTTTACTCGCTCGATCTGCTTTTGCCGATTGGCGGACTCGACCAGGCGAAGAACTGGAAACCCGCGGTTGGCGCCGCCATATTGAACGAGAAGTGTCGTCAATTCACTGTTGCGAGTGTCTTACCTCACAGCAGCGGTCCTGAGTCTACTGAAACGTGCAATGCTCAAGTCAGCGGCAACAAACGTGATCTTGCCCGACGAAAAAATTTGGTTTTGCTGCTCCGCTACGTCACGTCGATGGAACACTTATTCGGTTGGGCCGCATCATTGCTCCTGGTTGCGTCACTCACTGGATTAGTGAAAAAGGATAGTTGAGATAAATCAGAACCGGGCGATCTCCGCGCGCACGGTAACGATCCGAAAGGGTGGCGGCGCGACGGGTTTCTTGACCTTTCATGAATACGACGCGCGTCGTAGAGTGACGCGCGCATCTCAGCCGTCGCCGGAACGACATGTCTCCGACACGTAAATTCGTCGCTTCTGGACTGTTTGGCATCGCGTTAGGATTCGCGGTGCTTGCGCTCGCCAGCTATGTGGCCGTGCGCGCTGAGTTCCAGCGCCGCACGGCTGGCGCATGGCTGCGCCACACGATTCATGTGCAAAGCGATCTTTATCAGCTTTATGGACTGCTGCAGGCCGCCGAGAGCGGTCAGCGCGGCTTTATCATCACTCAAGACGAACGCTATCTCGACGCCTGCGCCGAAGCGGTGCGCAAACTGCCGGTCGTCGTCGATCGCCTTTCCGAGAGCGTAAGAGACGATCCCAAGCAGCTCGAGGCCATCGCAGAAATGCGGCCGCTGCTTGGCGCAAGGGTCGAGATCATCGATGAGGCGATCGCCGATATGCGCGCGCTCCGGGTCGACAAGGCCGTGCAGCTCGTCAAGTCCGGGCGCGGAAAGGCGCTGATGGACCGGCTCCACGCGATCATCAACACGATGACCGAAAATGAACAAAATCTCAGCGAGAAGCGCGAGCGCGAACTCCATGCGGCCGGCGGCGAGTTTGACGCGGCCGTTTGGGCGCTCGGCGGAATAATCTTCACGCTTGCGGCATTTTCATTTCTCAATGCGCAAAAGCAGATGAACGCGCTGCAAAGGTCGCGCGACTCGTTAAAGACCGCCTACGACCAATTGATCGGCGAAACGACGCGCCGCGAAGCGCTCGAGTCGCAGTTGCGGCAGTCGCAAAAACTCGAAGCGCTCGGCCATCTGACGGGCGGCATCGCGCATGACTTCAACAATATGCTCGGCGTCATCGTCGCGAGTCTGCATCTGCTGCGGCGGAAGCTTGCCGATTCGAATGGCGATTATGTTCAACTGATCGATTCAGCGATGGACGGCGCCGATCGCGCCGCCGCCATGGTGCGCAGGCTCCTGGCGTTCTCCCGCCGCCAGCCCTTGTCGCCACGTCCGCTCGACCCGAACAAGTTTGTCTCCGCCGTCTCGGACATGGTGCGTCGCGCGCTGGGCGAGAAGATCGAACTCGAAACCGTGCTCGCCGGCGGCCTATGGACGACAAAAGTCGATCAGCACGAATTGGAAAGCGCCATCGTCAATCTCGCGGTCAATGCGCGCGACGCCATGCCGAATGGGGGCAAGCTGACGATCGAGACGGCCAACTGCTTTCTCGATGACGCCTACGCCACCGAAAACATGGAAGTGACCCCCGGCCAATATGTGATGATCGCCGTGACCGACACCGGTCAAGGCATGCCGCCCGAAGTCTTGTCGCAGGCGTTCGATCCGTTCTTCACCACCAAGCCCACAGGCAAGGGCACGGGACTCGGCCTCTCGCAGGTGCATGGATTCGTCAAACAATCTGGCGGCCACGTCAAAATCTATTCCGAACCCGAGCGCGGAACCTGCATCAAGCTCTATCTGCCGCGCTTCAATCACGTCGAAGCGCCCGCCGAAGCGCCCCTCCCGCGTTCTCGACCTCTCGAACTTCCGCTTGGAAGGCCCGAAGAACTTGTGCTCATCGTCGAAGATGACGACACGGCGCGCCGGGTGACCGCGCAGGGCGTGCGAGAATTGGGCTATTCGGTTGTCGAGGCCGAGAACGGACGCGAGGCGATCGACATAATTCGCCGACGCGCCGACATCGCGCTGATGGTTACGGATGTGGTCATGCCCGATATGGACGGCGCCCGACTCGCGCGCGAAGCGGTGTTTCGCCGACACAGCCTGCGCGTTCTGTTCATCACCGGCTACACGCGCAACGCCATCGTGCACAACGGCGTTCTCGACAAGGACGTCAAGCTGCTCACCAAACCGTTCACCTTGGAGCAGCTTGCGGTCAAGATGCGGGAGATTCTGGATTCGCGATAGTCGGGGTCAGTCTTCGGCTTTGAGCGGACGCATCAGCAGCGCTTCGACGGCGCCGTCGACGCTTAGCCGCGCCGAGAGAATGGCGTCCACGGCCTCGGCGATCGGCAGCTCGACGTCATGCGCGCGCGCCATTTCCACCATGACGCGCGCCGTAAAGGCGCCCTCCGCAAGCTTGCCATGCGTGGCGTCTTCCACAGACTTTCCCTGCCCCAGCGCTTCGCCAAGCGCAAAGTTGCGCGACTGCGCCGATCCGCAGGTGAGCACGAGATCGCCCAATCCTGAAAGACCCATCAATGTCTCTTGACGCGCGCCCAGGACGCGCCCGAGACGCATCAGCTCGGCAAATCCGCGTGCGATGAGCGCCGCCTGCGCGCTCGCGCCGAGTCCGCGGCCGTGGCTCATTCCTGCGGCGATGGCGAGAACGTTTTTCGCGGCGCCGCCGATCTCGGCGCCGCGGACGTCTGTCGAGCGATAAAGCCGAAACGTCTTCGTCGAAAGCTCTTCGCTCAAGCGTCGGGCCAGCGTTTCTTCATGCGCCGCGAGAGTCACCGCCGTCGGCAATCCTCTGCATACGTCCGCCGCGAAGCTTGGTCCCGAGAGCACGGCGACGTCGGCCTGGGGCAGTTCTTCCTTCGCGACTTCGCTCAGGAACTTGCGCCGGTCGCGTTCGATCCCCTTGGCGCAAATCACAAAGGCGGCGCGCGCGCGCAGATGCGGCCGCGCGGCGCGCGCGGTCATGCGGATCGCTTGTGCGGGCGTGACGGCGAGCACGATGTCCGCCTCACGTAAGACGGAAATGTCGCTCGTCGGGGCGACGGCGGCGGCAAGCGGCAGACCCGGCAAGCGGCGCGCGTTCTCGCGGTCGCGCGCCAGGGCTTCGGCGGCCTGAGGATCATGCGCCCACAGGGGCACGCGGGCGCGGCCTTGCGCGGCGACATTGGCGAGGGCGACGCCCCAGGCGCCGGCGC